>JAPKYR010000198.1 GCA_026394215.1 bacterium | reverse complement strand
ATTGCTTTAATGTGCTTCGGACTCCGGGTGCCGGTGACAAGCTAAGTGACGCTCGTGACCAGCTACAATTTTCCTGGCGCATCCCCGCGTCACGTGCTTGTCGCCGATATCGGATTACCCGCACCCCCCCCTTCCGCTTTTCGTTGTATAATTACCTTTCTCATGCATGACTTAAAAATGCCGATAGAATTTGTCCTCGCTCAGAATCTTGTACGCCTTCGAAAAAAACGGAGGATGTCGCAGGAGACAATGTCGAGGTATTCCGGATTGACAATACAGGGTTACAGGGAGATCGAGGAAGAGCGTTATGTCCCGACAATCGTAGTGCTGATAAGGCTGGCGAAAGCGTTGAATTGTTCGCTCGATGAGCTTCTGCCGCTCGATGAGATAGAATGAATCCGGGTGGGTGCCCGTGACACGCCGTAGCTTTAGCGAAGGCGTGTCGCGGATTGGTCCTCCGGACTGTGGTATATCGGCGACAAGTTGTCTTTGCCACCAGCACCCGCATTTTTTCATTTGAAATTAAAGTCGATAAAATGATAGAATATATTGAATTTATTACATAATCGCGATATAGCCGCGACAAAGAGAGGAGGGTTTCCCCCGATGTATGTATTTAGCTACAGCCTTGGCGGACTCATCACGCTCATTCTGATGGTCTGGGCAATTATGGACCTCCTGGGATCCCGGCGATCCGGCTCCACTACAATAATCTGGATTCTTGTCATTCTGGTCCTGCCGCTGCTTGGAGCGATACTGTATCTTCTGATAGGCAGAAACAGATCCGATTGAACAGGCGAATGTTTTAATTGGGGACAGGTAACTCATTTCCGTTGTTTTTTGCGGGTGATCGTAACACGCCGAAGCTTTAGCGAAGGCGTGTTGGGGGGATTGCCCCTACCGTATCTCGTTCAGAATAATTTGAATCTGCTTCTCTAAATCGGGGACTTTATTAACAATTATGTCCCAGACAACATCCAAGTCAATCCCGAAGTATTCGTGGATAAGGATGTCTCTTAAGCCTGCGAGTTTCCGCCATGGAACCTCAGGATGCCTGGCACGGATTTCCTGAGGAATTTTCTTCGCTGCTTCCCCAATTATTTCAAGTTCCCTGATAACGGCATTGAATGTCTTCCTGTCGGCGCTGAACTTTTCCTGTGAATAGCCCTTGACCCATGCCTGAATCCTTCGGGCCGAGTCTGACATGTCCCGTAGATATATCTCAAAGTTGCGGGACATATACCGCTTCCTCCAGAATTTCGGCCCGCAACTCGGGACGAATGGCGCTAGTGGTGACGAGATCGATTCGGCAGTTGAAGAGATCCTCAAGAAATAATTTCAGGTCCATATAAGCGTCGAAAGTTTTGTGTTCAAACTCCACGAGAAAATCGAGGTCGCTTGTTTCCTTCTGATCACCCCTCGCGAATGAACCGAACAATCCCAGACGCTTCACGCCGAACTTGCGGATCGCTTCTTTATTACGCTCAATCGTTTCAAATATGTAATCACGCGTTTTTAACATGGCCAGTACTAATTATAGCAGAATCAGCGCTTGCCGCTACGAATAATGTCTGCAATTCTCATGCGATGGGTATCTGACCAATTTAGGGAACTCATAAATGGTAGTTTTATGTATGATAGAATGATGGAAAAGATGAAACTATTAGGGGTAATGGGGAATCTAATGGGGGGCTCTTCGCAGGAAATATATTATGCATTTAGGGTTTCTCATAATTATCTTCGGAATTATCGCTGTCATCTGGGCTAACATTAAAGGAAAGGCTGCTCAGGAATTAACAGATGAGGAAGCAGCCCTGACTGGGAGAGTCCTTGTATTCCTTCAATGGGTACTCATCACAGGGGGTGTGGTGTTTGTTAGTTTCCAAGTTGTGTGCGCTGAGATCTTCTTGTATGCGAAGCCCCTTGACTTGTTGGCAAGGATTCTTGCAGGTTTGGGATTTTTCGTGCTGGTCTTGGTTCAAGGTATTACCTTGGGTCTAGTGCAGAGATTGAAACCCAGAAAAGAGTGGTGGTGGTTTGTGTTTTGGTTGATCCCGATTGTGAACTTTGTAATGCCGTTGGTTCTGGTCAGGCAGGCATTGGGGGTATTGAGAAAGAAAGCCGTGTCGGTCGGATTCCTCGGACCCAATAATAAGGATTTAGAGAAACTTAACGCGAAAAGTAGCCAGTTAGAAAAAATTGAGGGGTGCAAAGAAATAAAATAGCTATCCCCGAATTAGACTTGTAATTCACCTTCATTCCACATACTTCCTCGGTATCCTGGTCGGTATCAGACACAGCACCTCGTACGCGTGCGTGCCGAGGACGACGCCGAGTTCGGAGGCGGTGATTGAGTCTTTGCCGTCCGAGCCGATCAGCGTTACCGGTTCGCCGACGCCGATCGAGAGGTCGTCGGGGAGGAGGATGTGCGCGAAGTCCATACTCACCGCGCCGATAACGCGCGAGCGCCGTCCGCGGACAAGGACCTCCCTGCGTCCCGACGAGCGCGTCATGAAACCGTCCGCGTAGCCGACCGGAATTATCCCCAGCCTGCACGGTACCGACGATTCGTTTACAAACCGGCGATTGTAGCCCGCGCCGTGCCCGCTGCCTATAGTTTTAATTTCAACTATCCGGGATTTCAGACTGAGCGCCGGAATCAGCTTAAGTCGTTTGGGGACATTCGGCGATGCGTACTCCCCGTAGATCGCGATCCCCGGGCGGACCTTGTCCAGTTTGAAACGCGGGAAATTTATCAGAGCCGATGAATTCGACGCGTGAAGTTTCACGCGCTTCGGGAGTTTGTAAGGCGCAAGCGCTTTTTTAAACGTGTCGAACTGGATTTTCGTAATCGGATTTTCGGGTTCATCCGCCGACGAAAAATGCGTGTAGATTCCGTCGAGTTTCACAGACGGATAATGCTTCAGCGCATCCATAAGGCGTCCGAAATCCCCCGCGGGCGCGCCAAGACGATGCATGCCGGTATCGATTTTGATTTGTATGTGAGCCGGTTTTTCAAGTTTCCGGCTGGCGTCGGCGAGTGCCCTGATCTCATGCGCGGAAATAACGGTCTGGCACAATCCGGATCGAATGACCTCTTCCGCGTGCGTGGGAAGCGAATATCCGAGCACGAGAATTTTCGAACTTCGCTGTCCGATCCCTGAATGCCGTAGTTCAAGCCCCTCTCCGACACTCGCGACCGCGAATTCCCTTATCCCGATTTCCTTGAGCGCTTTCGACGTCCCGACAAGCCCGTGCCCGTACGCGTTCGCCTTCACCACCGCGATTATTTCCTGATCTCCCGCGCGTTTTTGTATCTCGGAAATATTATTCGCAAGCGCACTTTTGCTGACCTCGACCCAGATCGCGCGCGAGAACGGCATCCTACCTCCGCCTCCCATTCTTTTTATTGTTTGGAAGCTTTCCGTATTTTTTCTTAAACTGCCTGAACGCCGTAGGAAGGTTATCGATAATATCGCCCGCGATCATCCCCTGCCTGCTATTTTTTCGCGCCGCGAGATCACCCGCGAATCCGTGCAGGTAAACCCCGACACACGCGATCCGGTACGGGTCCCACGCGATTGTCGGCTGCCCGGCAAGTCCCGCGAGAATTCCCGTAAGCACATCGCCCGATCCCGCAGTCGCCATTCCCGCATTGCCGGTCTCGACATTTACGGAAATTCGGCGCCCCTGCGTTTCCCTTGGCGATACGACCAGCGTTCTCGCGCCTTTCAGAACGATTACCGAATCGGCAAGCTCCGCATACGCTATAAGCCTTTCCAGAAGCGAGTCCGGAAGTTTATGAGGCTTTGCGAGCCTTGCGAATTCCCCTGCATGCGGGGTGAGAATCGGCGCGCGATGCCGCCCTCTCAATGGCGACGGGTCGTCTATGAAAGCCCTTAATCCATCGGCATCCACGACAATCTGATGATCCGGCGTGTCCGGAAATATTTTAACCAGTTTCCTCGCGAAATTGAGAGCGTCCGGATTTTCACTGAACCCCGGACCGATCGCGAGCACGTCCGCCCATTCCATATATTTTTCAAGGTCCTTCACACCGTCGGGAGCGAAACATCCGAGCTCAGCATTGCATAACACCGGCGCGGTCATAATTTCGGGACCCGTCCGCGATGCGAGGATCCGATATTCGCTTTCCGGGACGGCGGCGACGACAAGTCCGCAACCCGCTCTGAGAGCGGCGCGGCTTGTGAGTTCGTTCGCGCCAAGCATCCCGCGACTCCCCGCAACGACGAGAATCCGTCCGAAATCCCCTTTATGAAGCGCGACCTCGTCCGGACGTCCTCGATCATCCGCGAAAAGTTTCCCGATCTTCACGCCCTCGATTGTTTCCATCGACGGTACAGCGGGCGCGGTCGCCTCATCAGGAAATCCGATATCGGCGACAACAACATGTCCGCAGTATTCTACGCCAGCCCCGATATACAGGCCGGTTTTCGGAAGCCCCATCGTGATTGTCGCGACTGCCGGAATTCCCGCGCCAAGGTAGCTACCGTCATTTCCATCGATTCCGGACGGGATATCGCATGCTACTACCGGCCAGTTGAATGCGCGTACCGCATCGAGAAGACCGGCCGTCAATCCCGTGATAACCCCGCTTGCCCCGGTGCCAAGGAGCGCGTCTATTGCAATGATTGCCGATGTCAGCGGCGATTTCTGCGCGGCAAGCTCGTGTAACTCCGCAATTGCCGATTTCAAGCCTTTTTCATTATCGACGATTGTAATATCAATAACCGATGGGAGTAGTTCGAGGTTGGTTTTGCAGTCCGGAGACAGATCCTTTCCGTCCCTGATGAGAATAACACGGACGTCCCTTCCGTCCTCGGCAAGATATCTCGCCGCGACAAGGCCGTCCCCGCCGTTATTTCCCTTCCCCGCAAGGACAATGACAAGGTCGGTGTCCGGAAGATTTTCCATAATCCATTCGGCGACCGACCGTCCCGCGTTTTCCATCAACTGGAGACCCGGAATCCCCATCTCGTTGATCGCACGATCATCTACCGCGCGCATCTCTTTCGGCGTCAGAACCTTCATTCGTCAGATTTCCGTCACGATACCGTTTTCACTGTGTTTTTTAAATAGCGCGATTGCCTGCTCAGCCATCCGCCGCGCCTCGGATTCCTCGGGGGCTTCAGTCATTATCCTGATGACCGATTCCGTGCCCGACGGCCTCACAAGCAGACGTCCTTTAATTTTTTCGATCTCTATCGAGAGAGTTTCAATTCCGGAATTTATCGACTTGTCCTCAAGAGCGGCTTTTTTATCCCTTACCGTGATATTCAACTGTACCTGCGGGAATCGCTTCATCATCGCGCCGAGTTCCGACAGTTTCATGCCGGTCTCGCGCATCAGAATCCCGACCATTATCGCAGTCAGGATTCCATCGCCGGTTGTATGATGTTCGAGAAAAATAAGATGTCCCGACTGCTCGCCGCCGATCCTCGATCCGCTCGAGAGCATTTCCTGTAATACATATTTATCCCCTACCGGAGCGCGGTGGAGTTTCCCGCCGGCCTGTTCCAGCGCGACTTCAAGCCCTTTATTGCTTAGCACCGTCCCGACGATGGATTTATCCGGCAGCGCGCCTTTTTTAAGAAGATGTATGCCCCACATCGCGAGCATCTGGTCCCCATCGATCATGTTTCCTTTTTCATCGACCAGAATCGCGCGATCCGCGTCGCCATCGAGCGCGATTCCCATCACCGATCCGGATTTCATTACTACGTCCCGGCACATTTTAATATTTGTCGCGCCGCAATCGACATTTATCCGCTCGCCATCCGCGATACTGTTCAGAGGCGTCACCATCGCGCCGAGGAGCCTGAAAATCGACGGTCCGATCGCGTAACCGGCGCCATATGCCGCGTCCAGAACGATTTTCATTCCGGATAGATTGTCCTGCCCGATATCGCTCAAAAACCTGACATACTCATCGACCCTTGTCGACCACTCATGTCTCGCGCCAATCTGCATGCCGGATAATTTCGGATGACTGAACGCGCCCGGTTTCAGAAGTGCCTCGATTTTGTCCTGTAAGGCATCGTCGATTTTCATACCCCTGCTGTCGAAAAACTTGATGCCGTTATCTTCGATAGGATTATGACTCGCGGATATCACGCATCCGAGAGGAAAGCTGAGGTATTTTGTAAGGTACGCTATTACCGGGGTGGGTGCGATTCCGATAACGAAAACGTCGATGCCCGACGCCATCAGTCCGGCTGTCAGCGCGGATTCTATCATCGGGCCGGAGATACGGCTGTCGCGCCCGATAATAATTTTCTTTTGCCACCGCTTTTGGCGTATGAGTTCACCGACGGCCTCACCGAGATGAAACGAAAATTCCGCGGTGAGGTCGACTCCGGCAATCCCCCTGATCCCGTCAGTTCCAAAATAACGCGCCATTAATAAGTCCCCCTGCGATGCTTCAAAGTGTCGCAGGAGCCTCATTATAGCAGTAAAGGAAGGGGTTGTGGGAAAAAATAAATGGGAAAGCAAAATCGCGAATATCTATCCTGATTCTCGCGCGTCGGTGGGTGCAGCCCGGCTATGTTTGCCGGGATTATGATATAATAATTTGCATGTGACTCGGTGAGGGATGTTGCCTGGCTATCTCACTTGGGGTATTAATACATGACAAATGGACGAAAAAAGCAACAACAATCGTTAGATAATCGACTTTACTATGGAGACAACCTGGAGGTGCTTCAAAAGTATATTTCGGATGAGAGTATCGATTTGATATATCTTGACCCGCCCTTCAATTCCAAACGGCCATATAACATCCTGTTTGCCAGTAATGGGGCTAAATCAAGCGCTCAAATTCAGGCATTTGACGATACATGGCAATGGGGAGACGAATCTGAACGTGCATACAGCCTGGTAATGAAAAATGGGGGTAAGTCGGCGAACCTCCTTGATGCATTCAGGAAGGCATTGGGTGAGAATGATGTAATGGCGTACCTGGCAATGATGGCTGTAAGGTTCATCGAACTGCATAGAGTCCTGAAGAATACCGGAAGCATGTATCTTCATTGCGATCCAACTGCATCACATTATCTTAAGCTTTTACTTGATTCAATATTCGGGCCAACCAGGTTCAGAAATGAGATTGTATGGTGTTATAAGTCGAGACCGCAATCAAAGAAGTACTTTGGCCGAAAGCATGATGTAATCCTCTTCTACACCAAAACCGATGAATATAAATTTGACTGGCGCAACGCCACAAGGCCGTTAACGGATGCGGCGGTGGCTAAGTATCGGCACTCAGACGAAAAAGGCAGAAGGTTTCGCCTGGAGGGACGGGGAATAACGGGGAGCCCGGTCAGGTCGCAGAAAGACGTCCCTTTGGAGTTGGAAAAATCACAGCCTGAGCTTGTAGTGCGGGATTATCTCGATGAAAAGATAGGTGTCGTATTAGAGGACTGGTGGATAGATATAAATATAGTAAACCAGGCCGCCTCAGAGAGGCTGCCGTATCCGACGCAGAAACCTGTAGCGCTTCTGGAGCGCATCATAAGCGCCAGTTCAAGCGAAGGTGATATTGTGCTGGATCCCTTCTGCGGTTGCGGTACTGCCTTATATGCCGCTCAGAAACTCAACCGGAACTGGATAGGAATAGATATCACACATATTGCCATTGGTCTTATTGAACGAAGGCTAAAGGATGCATTCAGGACCACATTAAAAATTTTTGGATTGCCGGAAGACCTTAACGGAGCGAAAGACCTTTTCAGCAGAGACCCATGGCAGTTTGAAGCATGGGCGGTAACCAGAATCCCGGGAATCATTCCAAATGAGCGGAAGGGAGCTGACAGGGGAGTCGATGGATTTGGGTGGATTCAGACTGAAAAGGGAAAATATGCAAAAATATTAGTTCAGGTAAAGGGAGGTTCTCATAAAGGTTCAGCTATGATCAGGGATTTTAAAGGAACGCTGCAACGTGAAAAAGCCGATGCCGGTATCTTTGTTGTGATGGAATCATATACAAAGGAAATGAAGAAAGAGGCTGCTTCTGCCGGCCGATTTACCGGCAAAGAGGGTTTGTTCAAATTTGATATTCCTAAAATCCAGATATTCACAATTGGAGAATACTTCGAAGGAAAATTACCGGCACTTCCCACTACTATGCGATATAGCGAGTAATAATCCGCCAGCCAGTAGCCCATCAATTCATTTGCTGGGAAATTAATAAATTTGTCAACAATCCCGGCACATGAATTGCTAATGAACAACTATGCAAACAGAAATAATCAGCAAATTCAGGGAGAAGCCAAAAACAAAAACAGCCTGGTGGGCGATGTGGCTGGGTCTGGCTACTATTTTTGTATTCCTTATGCTAGGTATTTATGGCGCTTTTATTATCCATATAATTATCAATACAAGCAGTGAAAATACCGGGTCAGGCATAGGATTCTGGTTGGGATTCCTTGCAATAATCCTTTCTGTTTCAGCATTAATTGTTAGTATTCTCGCTTATGATAAAGGCGAACGATCATGGGTATTATGGGTAGGTTTTATTCCAGCGATTATGATAGGTGCGTCTTTATTTTTTATGGTTATCGCTAATTTTTATTTGCCTCACTAACATTTTAGCACTGTAGAAATTGGAATACCGAACCTATCAACCTGTCCCATCAGTTGGCGTCGGATTATCCTGTCCACCCGTCGTATCGCCCTTTACAGTTATCGTAACCTCGATCTGCAACGGGGACACCGTATCAAGGCTGACCCCCGACGGCAACGCGACAGTTACCGGGACATCCTGAACGCCGGGCTCAAGTCCGCTAAGGTCGATTCTTGGGCGCACCTCGTCTGAACTTGCTTCCGAAATCCCGGACAGACCGCCTCGGATAGTAATGTCTACACGGTCCGGATTGAGGGAATATTCATAATTTGGATTCGCCCCCCTTAATTCTACCAGTATTTCCTCAAAAATAAGGGTCGTATCGATCTGCCGGATTTCGACGTGGACATTCGCCTGAGACGCCGATAGGGACACTTTATCGTTCGGGTTAATCAGCCTGACAGACTGGTCGAACGACGATGTTTTGCCTGTAAGGTTTAAGGGTTCGGTACGGATGCTGACAATGTCCGAAAGGGCTTCGGCGGGTCCGGCAACTTCCACAAGGAAGGGGTCCGACGATAGCGAGGTTAACGCAAAGTTGGACGCCGGATTTCCCTGATAATCAACCACAATGGGAACGGATTTCAAAGCCTGGCTGGGCTGAAGCCCGATCCCGATTTCCGCCGATTTGGGGGTGAGAGTAAGATTCGGAATTTCATTACCGATAGCATCGATCGGCATGAAATCGACCGAAATTTGAGTCGATCCGGTCAGAGACGCAAGATTCAAGTCATAAATTACCTTGCTGATGTTATCTATAAGCGATTTCGCCCCGCTGACAGATATTTCCGAAGGCAGGCCGCTTCGCGAGTCAATATAATAACCTGCCGATAGGCGTCCATTCGTAATCTCTTCAGGGGTGAATGTGGACGTCGCATATATATCGACTTTCAGGTCAATAGTCGATGGCTTGAGTTCGATATTAACACCGGGAAATCGCCTGTCGAGGCGAAGATTGACGGAGCGCGGTTCTCCCGGCAGAAGTCCGCGGCCATCAAGCACAACCCGCGGATTGCTCGCCTGGACTCTTTGAAGGCGCGACACCTGGCCGACCACGTACCCCGTTATTGTACGGTCGTTTGGAAATCGCGATACGAGAGCATAGCCTTCGCTTAACCGGACATCGAGATCGAAAACCACCTGCCATTCTTCGATAGGATCCGCGATACGGGTGAACCCCCATGCGGTGACCGCTAGTACAAAAGCAAGGATTTTCATCCCCAGATTGTGGCGCATCAGATTAGTCAATCCGGCTCACCCCTTTTTATTGGGGGCGAGATAGCCGTATCAGATTCCGGGTCGACGTTTTTTCTGTCTTCGACCGGGATTTTTATCTTCGTGCTTAACGGTTTTTCCCTTTTTTCAGGAAACTTTGCTTTGTCCTGCCGTGTCAGATTTTTTTTGAAATATCTGTTTATTCCCTGCCGGAACTGATGAATAGGGGTTTCCTGGCCAGTCTCGGGAATTATTATCCCCCGCGCCATCAGGCGCATTGTGTTCGGGGTAAGCCTGAATGCGGGTTTTCCCGAATGGAAGAGAGAAAGGTGCCCGGTTTCCTCGCTTGCCACAAGGCTGATGGCGTCGGATGCTTCGGTAATTCCCATCGCGGCGCGATGTCTTGTGCCAAGATGCGATGGAAGGTCTTTTGAATCTGTCAGCTTCAGAAAAGCCCTTGCGGACGCGATTCGCCCCTCCCTGATTATCACAGCGCCGTCATGAAGCGGATTTCCCTTATAGAAGATGCTTTTCAAAAGCTCCTTCGAAACCTCGGCGTTTATTCTTTCCCCCGTATTAATATATTCCGTGAGGCTGATTTCCCGTTCGATTACTATCAATGCCCCCGTATGCTCCTCGCTCATTTCCTCCAGAGCCTGAACGATGGTATCCAGAAGCTGCTCGACATCCTCCCTATCTCCGGAAGGGCCAGCGGCAGCCGCAAGAAGGAAACCGCGACGTCCGGCGCGCTCGAAAAAATTCCTCAGCTCGGGTTGGAAGATAATGAGGAGCGCGATTGCCAAAAGGCTTGCCAATTTTTCAAAAACCCAGAAAGTAGCGGTCATCTGGAGGTAATATGCGAGGAAAAACAGTACCGCAAAGTAAAAAATCCCCAGAAGGAGATGGGTTGCGCGAGTGCGCTGAAAAATCAGAATGACCTGGTAGAAGACGGTTGCCAGGACGAGTATGTCCAGTACATCGATGAGTGATATCGTTTTGTAGAAATTCAACAGGACTCCCCGTTAGCACGCCATGTTACTGATATCCATTATACTATCTTTAAAAAATTAAGAATGATGAACCTCGCGAATTATTAATGAAATTTGAAGAAAAATATAACTTTCCATACTGATGATAACGCAAAATTTGGACCTTATCGCAATCGAATATGTTCACTTCTTAATATAAATTTTTATGCTTGACAAGATACCATCGGGTTGCTAAAGTCTTCGCACCCTCCTCTTGAAAAAGGTCCCTGCCCAAGGGGCCTTCTTCTTTTTTCGACCCCGGCATCCTTTGCTACTGCGACAATATTGGAATTAATTTCAGGATTATTCCTGCGGCGTCTGAGCCTCGTACATAAGATTCAGCACTGTCTGACCTTCGCTTTCAAACACCTTGAACTTCAGTATTTCAAACCCCTTGTTGAAAATATAAATTTCCTCTTCAACCGTACCGCCGTCTTCCCCGTTCGTCTCGACTGTCTCCGGATCATCCTGAAGTTCCCATTCGGGAAGATTCATGTAAAAGTCCTTTACTTCATCGACTGTACTGTCTCCATAAGCGACAATGGTCAGTATCGAGTGATTACGGCTCCCGATATTGACCTTGAAACCTTCCATGATCGGTACAGATTCAGGCCAGCCGTCCGGGATCATTTCATCCTCAGGCGACCTGGAATCGTTACTGATAGTGCCGGTTGTCGGGATCAGGCGTGGGTTTTCATCCCCCGCAGAACCTTCGACCCCTCCAAGGTTCTCCGATTCTCCGCCGGATTCCGAGACAGCATCGGACGCGGCCTGCATGGGCATCTCGAGGGATGCGCCCGATACCGCGCCTGAATCCGCATCCTGCCGGTTCTGCGCATTTTCACTTCCGCTCGGAGCTACCGATGCGCAGGCAATCGACGTCATCACGAGCAGTAAAAAAATAATGTATATGGAATATGAACGCATTTAACATCATCCGGGTTTCTGGAACGATCCCGAACTCCTTCTGAAATCAGGATAGCCATTCGCATGCTAATGTCAAGCCCCGGATTTGCAATCGTCAGTCTGATTCCAAGTCTATGGGAGTATAAACGGGAAAATTAGTTCAAAGGAGTGTAAAAATACCGCGTGACAAGAGGGGTCGGGCCCACAAGGTTCAACCAGAAATCAGCGTGATCCAGTGACGCGACAAATCCTGGTACCGCAACCTCCGTTATAATAACCAATTCCGCATCCGGCCTGTCCGCGACTATCGTCAGTTTTTCCGATTCAGTGCCATCTTCCTTTTCATCCTCATCACCCTCGGAGACCTGTATGCTATCCCATCCCGCAAGGGATTCGATATGGAAACTCTGCACTCCCGGACCGGTAGCCTGATCCTGAGATATTAATGTCACAATGTACAGCCCCGACTGGCCGTAAATTCCGGAGTACCCCACATAACATTCCGGGTGCAACGGGCAGTCGCTTATCCACCCGAGCGGAAAATACCCGAACGGATCATGCTCCGACGGCTCACGGGTCGGTAATGTCTTCTCCGATTGCGCGGTTGAATTCGCAATGGAAGGCCTCGCAAAACCTGAGTCCGGGGCGGTTTCCTGTTGGAACGCCATTGTATCGCGGGATAAGCTTTTACCTGCCCTGCCGGCACAGCTGGGAGTCACAATAAAAACGACCACCGATATTATCCATAAGCCGGTGAATATCAGCTTTTGGCGTTTGAACATGCCGAAACTCTTGCCGCCTTCACTTTCGCTATACTGTCCGACCACTCGCATCTTTTGACAGAATGTAATGCGTGCCGGTTCATTAAATTATCGACGGAAGGCAGCGAAACGGAATAGTTTAGCAGCCGTTAATTATAAAATCATCCCTGGCAGGCTGTTTCAGCGGTTAAAGACCCCGTCCAAATAGGGTATAATACTTATGGCATTATTGGTTGCCTGGGATTTTTTTGCCTGATTATTATGATTGAGATACTTAACGATTCGAATCTTTTTCTCCGAAAGACCAGTAAACGTGTTACCCATGTAGACGATGAGATGCACGACCTGATCGCGGAAATGTACGATGCCATGGTCGCGAAAAATGGTATCGGCCTTGCTGCCATCCAGGTGGGAAAAGCTAAACGTTTTTTTATTTATGAAATTCCTGAAAGACGCATACTTGAGGATACCGAAAATCCCGAGTCTGGAGAAACGAATAACTCGCCAGGACCATGCGACAGTCCCGGTACCGAAACCGATGAGGACGTCGAGGTTGAATGTGTCTATTCAGGCGAATATACAGTCTGTATAAATCCTCGAATTATCGCCAAAGAAGGGACAATTATCGATGATGAGGGTTGTCTGTCCCGGGAAGGATGGCTCGCGAAAGTCGAGCGTGCTTTGAAAATTACGTTTCAGGCATACGATCTCGACATGAAAAAGTTCGAGAGAGTTGCCACCGGCCTTGAAGCGCGATGTATCCAGCATGAAATAGATCATCTGGACGGCATCCTTTTCACCGATCGCGCAAAAGAGGGGACTCTCAGGCTGGCAAGCGACGACGAAGAATCTGAAGAAGAGCAAACATCATCCATATCGGGAGAATCAACCGGTGGAGACGATTAATTATTCTGATATAATAAAAATATTGAAAATGTCGCTTATTCCGGTTATCGGTCTGGCAATAATAGTCTTTCTTTTTTTGTATTTACATAGCAAATTCAGCCGGAAATCATCGGCGGCAGGCGAGGCAAGGGAAGAACAGCTCAGGCTCGAGATGCAGGCTCTGGCGGCAAGAAAAATCGCTGAACGTGATAGATTCGGGGACTCGGAAGTTGAGAAGGAAATAAAATCGGAGGAAAGCGGAAAATCGGACGATGGATTTATTGAAGGCGAGTCTTTTTAAAGCAGGTCAGGATACTTAAAAAATGTACGCGATAACCGTTTATACCTTCATCCAGTCAGGATTGCAGCCCGGGACTATGGCCGGAGACCTCAGTATCGCGAATCAGATCGGCCTCGCGGTTGTCCTTATCTGTATTGGACTCCTTGTCCTTATGTTCAGCCACTATTACAGAATGGCTGGCTCGCGTGACAAGCAGATTAAAAATGGGAAAGAGAACTATAATCCCGTTGCCCAGTTTGAGTATATGAGCCGTGAGGATTTGAAAGCCATGATCCTCAAGGAAAAAGCTTCCCGCGAGAAAGCAGAGGATGAAACCGGAAACACTATTTCCAATGATACAAAGCCCGAAGTTCAGGAGGCTGTCCAGGGGAGATTATTCGACCTTTCTGAAGTTCCTTCCGAAAGTCTCCCGGCGGCTACACAGGAAACTTCAACCGATGCTGACCTGATTGCGAAACTTATATTGCCTTCGCAGGTCGATATTGAAAAAGCGAAGGAGGAGGAAGAGGCAATCAAACCAAAACGCGAGGGACATAAGTATATCGACAAGGTAGAGCGCAGCCTGCTATCGAATGAATCGCCGGAGGAATTCAAACAGAGGTCCAGGAAAATCTGAGTTTCTGAAAAAATGAAAGTGAAAACCCCGGATTTTTTCCGGGGTCATTTTTATCAATTCGATTCAATTTATCACAAAAGACAAATCAGTCAATTAGTCAAACATATTATCAACATCGCTTTCAATAGGCGCCGAAGTAATCCACGCGGATGAATTAGCCCAAACCGCCTGGAAATTAAGTGCGTCAAGGCTTATATCGGAACTTTCGACGCGCTCGACCTGTACCATCGGAATCTCGCCGATAGTACCAGTCAACGCGCTGGCCGGCAATCCAACTTTGAAGTCAGCGATGATTTCACGGACATCCATGGGAACATAGATTTCCCAGACTGGCCCGTCAGCCTGAGTGATAAGTTGTAAAACCTGGTACCCCTCCGTGTCGCCGGGAGTTGCATCTGTCCATGCGCACTCAAAACTGAGATTGCCTTCCTCATCGAGCACCGTCCACAGAGATGAATCCATGACCGCGGGATTGCCGAAAGCAATATCCGGCGCGGCTCCTTCAGAATCCCATGGAACGAACCGGGTTTCAGTCACTCCATCAGAATATGCCATTGTCGCGTAAATAACTTCGCGATCGACAAATGTAGGATCCGCGTATGCATTCAGATCATATGTGCCGTTATAACCGCTGCCTTCATCTTGGACTCTGACGTCAAGTTGCGGATAGTAAGGTATTAACTCCCTCGATGCATCCTTCGTCCCGCCGGGATAAAGGGACAATCTGCCGAGGATGCTGGTTGGGGCAAGTCCTGGCAAATAAGTGAAGCTGTAATTGCCGGTTCCGTAATTCTCGCCCTGCCCTTCTTCAGTGAAGTTCAAAACCCAGCCTCCGGCGGCTCCACTCGCCAGACTTCCGATATTCGAGTATGAGCATCCGCTTAAAATGAAATCCGATTCCACCGGGCTATCAGGATCCAATTCGTAAATAAATGCCATCGCCCCAACATTCTGCAGTGGATTCGCGTACAACACCGTGCCCGGGATCCCGCTAATAGACTGTTGTGAGTTCGCAGACAGCACCGGACTCGAAGTAAAATATCCCCCACCATAAGATATTTTCCAGTCCCGATTGATGTGCGATGTTGCGGCATAAATCTTCCATGGTTGTCCGTTCTGGCCAATGCCGCCGACATTGTTGTAGGCTAAAGTAAACCCAATAACAGTTGCAGGTCGTATTGAATTTTCCAGAAGCGCAAGCGGTATTGCAATTACATTCCCGTTGGTCTTAAAAATCGTTCTGGCAATGTAGCCTGGAATATACGCCGTTACTGTGACCGGATAATTAGTAATTGTCCATATAGCTTTATCAATGATATTGATTGTGTTGGTAGTTCCGTCACTTTCCTCGATTGTTACGCGTGCTATTCGTGATAATTGGTTTAACGGATGACCTGTCATTGCGTCGAAAATCCCGATGACCGCAAGTCCGGTGTCAGTCACTTCGACATGGCCGACCCCTCCGCCAGCGGCTTTTAATGCCTCGTAACCAAGCATCAGCGCCGTCAAATCAGGATCTGTTGGTGTTGCGCCGAGTTCATCGCCCTGGACGCCTGTAGGGTCAGGTATTGTCGGACTGCCATTAGAGCATGCCCCTGTAAATATTAGACCCACAATCAGAACCGTCCAAAAAATTACTGCAATTGTTCTGAGTTTTATCATTATCGAAATTCCTCCCGCTTCGCGAGTGTTCCTCTAGCTTACTATTGCCTGTTCATGCCCGGATTTTAACTATAAGACTCAAACTGATTTAAACGTTAATCGATTTTATAATCCCGAATACCTGCGTTTATCTCCCCTCCTTTCCCATTCCATAGGCCTTTCATGGCTTTTTTAAGGATTACCTGCAATCCCTATTATTATGTTCGGAAAATACATTTTTGGCTATCTTGCGAATGTATCGGAAGCGCTCACTTACGAGCCTGTCGGGAAAGTTTTTATTTTTTTAGCATTGGATGAGTTTTGGAAACTGGATTTTGAAGCAATTTACGTTCACGCCTCCGATCCTTTCGGCGAACAATTTACATAAAATCTGCTTAATTCCCTTCAACTAGAAAGACCATTTTCTGCCGATACTATACTAGGAAAGAGGTTTATTAATGAGACCGCTCAGAATTCTCATGCTCGGGGATATTGTTGGCCGTCCGGGACGCCACGCGTGCCGCGACCATGTCCATACCTGGCGAAAAAGCCGCCGGCTCGATTTTATTTTCGCCAATGGAGAGAACGCGTCTGGCGGGAATGGTCTCTCTGTTAAAAATGCGGAGGAATTGTTCAGCTACGGGATCGATATTATCACGAGCGGGAATCATATCTGGAAGCAGAAGGATTATGCGGAGCTGTTCGAACGATTCCGCAATGTCATAAGGCCGGCAAATTATCCCGATTCCATCCCCGGAAAAGGATGGGGCATAATCGAATCGGTAGACGGAGCCAGGGTCGGCGTGTTGAATCTCCAAGGGCAGGTTTTCATGGACCCGATAGATTCGCCATTCTCCGCCGCCGAAAAATGCCTTTCTGAAATCCGGAAGATCACACCCATTATCATTGTTGATTTTCATGCGGAAGCGACAAGCGAGCGTGTCGCAATGGGGCTTCATCTTGACGGCAAAGTTACCGCGGTTCTTGGAACACATACTCATATCGCTACCGCTGACACGAGGATTCTTCCGGGCGGGACAGCGTACCAGACCGATATCGGAATGGTGGGACCGCATGACGGAATTCTCGGAATTGAGTCGGGCCAGGTCATCAAAAAGTTTCTGACATGCCTGCCGGTTCGATTCCAGGTGGCGAAGGGTCCGGTGATTTGCGGCGGAGTGATTCTGACAGTGGACCCGGGTAACGGGATCGCGATAGAAATAGAAAGATTTGAAGAGAACCACAACGGATCGGAAGATTATAACAATAATGAGGATTTAAACGATGCAGAACACAAGTCCCGGTGAAATAGCCTTACAACATTTGGACCGCGTGAGGTCGGACCTTAAAAAGGACCTCGAATCGGTTGAGGATAAGCTCACCGAGATCGAAGCCGAAGGGGTGGTCAAACGCAACCGTGTCGAGGAGCTTGTGACGCTTCTGCATACTCTCGCTACCCTTGATGATCATTTTCCCAACCCTGAATCCAGCAATGGAAACCCAACTGAAGGCCAGGCGAATCTTTACAAGGCACAGAATAATTTAATATCGATTCTTGACCTTGTTGAGGAAGAGGTCGTTCAACCCAGGCAAACCTCGCGCCTTGCCGACGTATATAACGGATTCCGCGAGCGATTGATGAATACTATCAATGCGCTCGATATCGTAAAAGTCGCACTCCGTAAACATACTGAAAATGTGGTTCAGAAGCAGACGCAATCGCAGATTATCCCGAATCAGTCAACCGGAACCGAAACGCGAAGCTCGATGGGATCGTCGGCGATCATCCGTTCTCAGGAGCTTGAGAGGCAGCGCATCGCCCGCGAAATCCATGACGGACCCGCGCAGGCTATCGCCAACGTAGTACTTCGCATGGATATTCTCTCGAAAATTTTCGAGAAAGACCCGACCCAGGTCCCGAAGGAATTGGCAAAGATGAAAGGCATCGCGCAGGGCGCTCTTGATGAGATCAGGGGATTTATTTTCGATCTCAGGCCGATGACGCTTCAGGACCTCGGGCTGGTCGCGACTATCAAACGTGTGATTTCCGCCGCGAAAGATTCCAGCGGACCTGAAATAAGGTTTGCTGTCGATGGTGAGGCTTATCCCCTCGGCAATCTCATCAACCTGACCATGTTCCGAATCGCGCAGGAAGCTCTTAACAATATCAAAAAACATTCAAAATGCTCTATCGCATGGATACATCTGAAATATCTGAAAGACAAGGTAATCCTGATCGTCGAGGATGACGGCTGCGGTTTCGAAATAGAAAATGTGAACAGCGACCAGAAGAAATACGCGTCTTACGGTTTGCTCGGGATGCGCGAGCGCGCCGCCGATATCAGCGCGGAGTTTGACATTAGTTCAAAATCGGGTGAAGGTACGAAACTTATTCTGATCGTGCCGACCAGGGACAATCCGGCGATGAAAGCTCACTGGGATGAAGTTGAATAGTGATGGGAATTTTAGGAAAGTCATAATTTTTCGCAAAATTTACAAACGTCATTTTTTCAGGTCAATTGGTTAACCTTCTATCTGCTTAGGACTTTATGGTATCATTTACAAAGCCTTGGGAAAAGGGCTTATTTCGGACGTTCTGTACACCTGACAACTTCGTTTTTTTTTATTTTATTATTTATTATACCGTCAGACAAATTCACAAGCGGGTGATGAAAATGCGGTCCTGGTTATTAATCATTATCCTTGGCGGAATGCTCGCCGCGATATCGATGGGTTGTTCCCATGGCGGAAATACTTCCCCTGCCGCGCCACCGGTCGATATCACCCCTCAGGAAAGGTCGTTCGATATGGCGGGCCATTATTTCTGGGGCGTCTATGAAGCGACTATCAATTATGAGACACTGGAAATCGAATGGGCGCAGAAAAAGGACGTCGAGTTCCATTTCGATATTCTTCAATTCATCCTGCCGCCATTTAACCCGAACGGCCTCAAGCTTCATATTCTGACTTATGATCCGGTCCAGAATTTGATAAGCCTGAGGATCGAGATATCAAATCCCACAGGAGTAACGGCATACGACACACGCGGGATTTTTTATCTGAAACCCGGACAGGAATTTCTGGATTACGACAATTACACCGACCTTTTCGACCTTCCCGGCGATTACGACCGCAATCCGTTTGTGGCGTTCAGCAAAGACACCTCGAATCGTGTCTTCGCTGCGCACACGACTTTTATCGCAACCTACCGTCTGATCCTTCCACCCGACGCAGGCTCGATAGCGTTTACCTTCGAGACAAGTTTTCCCGGCAACTGCGAAGAACCATACGAAATGGAAATTTATAAGCCGATAGATTTCCTTGCGGACACCGCGTCCTACTCCGAAAAAATTCAGGTTATAGTAAAAGACTGGCAGAACGATATAGCGTTTGTGCAACTCGACCTCGGCGCTCTTGGGGCAACATCGCCAGTGAGCCTTACGAAGGTGGGAGATTTCTGGGAAGCGACAGTTTCGAATTCCTATGGTGCTGGAGTAGGATTTTATGACTGCTGGCTTCAGGCTGGAAGCTCGACAGGTCCGATGATTTACGAGCCGGTCGAAATCGAAATAAAGGCGTTCGCGCAGGATCGGCTCGAAGCCGCCCTTGCGACAATGTACAAGTGGAATAATGGAAACCCCGGCGCAGCCCTTACAAAAAGCACAATGAAATATGAAGGAACGGACCTGAATTATTTCGCTCCGGATACAAACTACGGCGATACAAGGCTTCCATATTACGATGCTATCCATCGCGAGCCACTGAAGACAGTGCCATACTGCATGAACCTTCTCGATAATCTCGAAATCCAGACAGACCCGCCAAACCTGAACAATATCCTTACGATAGGATCGCAGCAGCTAGGGGAGACATTTGCGCCAGCAGGTTTCAGCTACATCCCGACATCCAGCCCGATCGCGGACGCGATGGAATCCCTTTACAGCGCGGCAGGATCGAGCCTTTCGCAGTCGGATAAAAGCACGATCGCGAGCCAGACCGCGGGATTACCTCTGACGCTCCAATATATGACCGCGGCGATTTTAAAATCGGTCGCGGATGGGTATCTGTACAGACAGACATCTTTGTCGCAGTACTCGTCGCAGGATCTTGATTACATTTTCGAGGGCGGCACGAACTGGTTCTATAATACGGCCACGATATATTATGCGGTTCTGAACGCGATGGACGGTTTCGATTATCCGAACATGTACAAGGCCGCGAGTCCGGTTCTTCAGGCTATCGACGGGATGCGCGACCTTGGACTTTATTATGTGCCGCAGCCCTCTGCCGCATGGTCGTGGGATACCCCGATCGGAATGGTGAAAATCGGTTCGAGCCTTGATGACACGCATTCCGCCGACGAATATCTTTTGCTTCTCGATCCGGGCGGAAACGACACGTACAACTGTCAGGCAGGAGGAAATGCGTCTCTACAGAACGGATTCTCCATCTGCATCGACCTTGCCGGGAATGATATTTATCAGGATCAGGGCGATTGGAACTATTCGCAGGGCGCAGGACGTTGCGGGGTCGGAATTTTATGGGACGTTTTCGGAAACGACACTTACGATAATTATCGCTACACGCAGGGATTCGCGAATTTCGGCGTCGGCGTGTTACTCGATTCCGGCGGGAACGACACATACAATGTCGACGGCTGCGGCCAGGGATCGGGATATCACGGGTTGGGATTCATGATCGACGAATGGGGCGACGACCAGTACGATTGCTACTCGTTCTCGCAGGGATTCGGGTTTGTGAAGGGCTGGGGTCTCGCTTACGACGGCCAGGGCAACGATCGCTGGACCGCGAACGACACGAATATTATTTATCCCAGTGCGCAAACCGCCGACCATAACATGTCGATGAGCCAGGGACAGGGATTCGGGATACGCTATGACGGCGTGGACTATCCTAACGACACGATCTGGAAATCCGGCGGACAGGGGATACTTTTCGACAAGGATGGCGATGACGAATATTCGTGCGGCGTTTTCGGAGGCGGATGCGCATACTGGTATGGAACCGGGATTCTCGCGGACTACGGTGGAAACGACACCTGCTACGGAATCTGGTATGTCTATGGCGCATCAGCTCACTACGGCACGGCGTTCTTCATCAATAAGGGATTCGGAAACGATTCATACACCGCCACGACCGGTGTTGGAGTCGGCGGCGGGCACGATTTCTCGAACACTTTCTTTCTTGAAGAAGGCGGCGACGATACGTATACAACCACAGCGCATTCACTCGGGGCCGGGAACGAATGCGGTACCGGAGTGTTTGTGGATTATGGCGGAAACGATAATTATCTGACCACCCACGAGCAATCGATAGGAAACGGCAACTGGTCGGACGGGCGCACTCGGGGGTCGTGGGGAGTTTTCCTCGACCTTGGCGGGACCGATTCTTATATGCCCGGAAAAGCCGCACAGGGCTGCGGAGATAATTCGACATGGAACATAAACGACATCGGTGCCGGCGGAGATTCCGCGACAGGGGTCGTTACATGGCAGTAAAAAGACTCTTTCCACTAATTAGAAATTTATTATGGGGTGCCGGTGACAAGCTCAGTGACGCCCAAAAATGGGTCCAATTACAGTAACTCTACATGGCGTCACGTGCTTGTCGCCGGGTCGCATAACAGGAAAAACCTCAGCCCTGGTTTCCGCCCAATTCTTCGGCTTTTTGAATATCCGCTGCCGATGCATCACTCTGGCCCAGCCTCTCGTACGCTAGCGCGCGGGCGAAATAATAGGTGGTCATTTTCAATCGCGTGGGTCAATTCGGTAACTGCCTTAGTGTCGTCGCCCTGCGCCGAATAAACCCACGCGCGATAATAGTACGCTTCGGCGATATACGGATCGACCGAGATCACGTAGTCGAGATCGGCTATAGCATTGGTATAGTCCTGAAGTTCGATATAGACCTTCGCCCTGTTAATCTGCGTGGTCAGGCTTCCGGGATTTACCTGAAGAGCCTGGTTGAGGTCGGAAATTGCATCCTGGTTTTCTCCAAGCAGGTTTTTTGCTATTCCCCTGCCGTTCCATGCGTCGAACTGTGCCGGATCGATATCGATCGCGCGCGTGAACTGATCGATCGCCCCCTGATAATCATCCTGGTTCAGCAATTCGAATCCGGCTTGAATAATGCCGAGGACTTCTTCCCCTGAATTTTCCGAGCCATCACCGCCGGATTCCGAGAACATCGGATTTACAATAACCTTCGACGGATCGATTGAAAATTCGATCTCAACTTTTCCTTCTTCCTGAAGGCCCGGTTTGTATGCAAAAGTTAGGGTCATATTAGCAACGGGACTCGATAAATTGTTCGGAAACGCTATGGTCCCACGGCGCGTGCCTCCAGCCCTGGCAGTTCCATCGGTCCAGCCTTCGCACATTTCGATCGCAGGAAGCATCAGTATTTCGGTTTCTGTCGAGAGATACGATGCGCCGATTACCTCCCGCCACGATTGCCACTCACCGCTGAAATCAACCGAACTCTCCTGGACATCGAGAACGACCCATTCATCCGACATGGAAATCTTCAGCACATCGACCATAATCGACTTTTCGCTGGGGAGTACCACTGTCACTCCGGCGATTAAATCAACTTCCGATTCGGGAATAAATTCTGCGTTCTCCCCGGAACCGGACGGGTTAAGCTGGAGCGACAGGGACGACTCATCCTCCTGCCTCGATGCCGCTTCATTGATAAAATCAAGAAGAGTCTTCACTACGGGCGCATCTGGATCTGACTCAAGATCATCGGGGCTTGATATATTCTGATTTTCGGGCGGTGTATGAGATGGATTACCTCCCGTATTTTCATTCCGATGTTGAGGCAGAGGTTGTCCCTGCGCTTGAACCGGGACATTGGTCTGTGGTGCCTGGGGCTGACCGACGGATAATTTTATAATTCCCAGCGTTGACATCCCGAACACGATAATAATCAAAGCGACCAGGGCAATCGCGACATACGAAATGACCCTGACCGGTGAATTAGCGGAAACAAACTGGATAGGCTCATTCTTATTTTCACTTACATCGGATTTGGTTTCGCCGGAATCCATAAGGTTAACAATTCTGCCGCATGAATCGCAGAGAAATCCCCTGCGTATGGCCTCCGAGTCGACCGACACATTTGCCCGGCAATAAGGGCATTTGACTGTGACTTTATCCTGTGGGTTTTGCAATGTCATCTTAATATCCCGTATGTTACTTATGATATCAATATACACCAGTTTGGATCAAGAAGGCAGGAAAATTTACGTGGCATGCGACTCCGGCGCATGACAAGCCTTCGCTTCGCTACGGCTTGTCGTCGGCACCCGTAAACCCATCCTCTCATAAAATAATTTTCAGGATCGGTTCAATTATCATCCACCGATTCCCCTGCGACCCCTTCAATCCACCCCATATACCCCTCCACAGCCCTCTCGACATCCCCCATCGAATCCCCTCCGAATTTCTCCCGATGCGCTTTCGCAAGTTCCAGAGCGACCACAGCTTCCAGCACCACCGCCGCCGATTCCACCGCCGACACATCCGACCTCTCCCCACCTGGAGGTTGCACTGCCGACCTTGAAGAAACGTCGATCGACATCAGAGGCGGTTTTACTGTGGAAAGCGGCTTCATCCATGCCTTCACGCAGATCGGCTCCCCGTTCGAAATTCCGCCCTCGATTCCTCCCGCCAGATTTGTCATCCTCGAATACCATTTTTTCGCGAATGGGTCGTGCGCGATCGCGTACTCATCATGTGCTTCTTTCCCACCCATGTATGTCTGATCCATTCCGGCCCCGATTTCCACTGCCTTAATTCCCGGAACTCCCATTACCGCAAATGCCAGCCGCGCATCGAGACGTTCATCGGGCATTGCAATGGATCCAAGCCCCGGCGGGACAGCCGCCGCGACCACTTGAATCACACCGCCAACCGTGTCGCCCGCTTCCCTCGCATTCTCAACAACTCGCGTGATTTTCTCGACCTGCTCTGTATTTAATTTTCCAAAATTCTGCAACCACTCCTGCCCGTCCCCGATATCACGGTTGCTCAACGGCTTATCTTCATCCACGACAAGAAGTTCCGGACCGTACTCGATCAGCCTGTTACTGATATATGTGCCGAATTTCATCAAATATAATTTCGCGATAGCCCCGATCGCCACTGTCATCGCGGTGGTGCGCCCGCTTGCGCGTTCAAGAACATTCCTGGCATCATTTAAGCCCCACTTGAGCATCCCAGCAAGGTCCGCATGCCCTGACCGCGGAAATGTATATCCAGCAATTTCTTTAATATATTCTACCGACTCGACCGACATAATATCTCGCCAGTTCTCAAAGTCCCGGTTTTCGATTCTTATCGCAATCGGGCTTCCGATGGTGACCCCACTACGTACTCCGGTAATGATTTCCGCCCGATCCGACTCAATCTGCTGGCGCTCGGACCGTCCGATACCCTGCTGACGTCGCGCAAGTTCCGAATTTATGAAATCGAAATCGATTTCAAGCCCTGCTGGAAATCCGGAAATTATCCCGACTAGCGCGGGCCCGTGACTCTCCCCTGCTGTCATCCATCTGAGTGTCATCGCTACCCTTCTTCCGTCTGCTTCGATACGTACGATGAGTACACCGCGACCATCGCAGCCCTCTCATCCTCTTCCTTCCCCTCGCCAAACCATATCGACCTCGATCTCACCGCCTGCTCGATAAGCATCCCGCTCCCCCCGACCGCCGGAACCCCAGCCTTGATCGCACTTTTCATCAATCCGGTAACGGACGGCGCATATACTAAATCCGTGACCAGCGAAATTTTGGATAGTACCTCATTCGGAATAAACGGGCTCGGGAGCTTTATCCCTCCCTTTCCATCCGAACTTCCCAATGGGGTTGTATTTATAAGCATTGTGGGATTTCCGTTTTTACCGATCTCCAATTTTTCCCAGTCGAGCCAGTCGGCCTGGATAAGTTTCACCCCACGCCCGTCGCATTCTTCCTGCACATGCAGAAGCATGAAAAATCTCCGATCTTCGGCTCTCGATGAAATGTATATTTCTTTTGCGATTTTCAGATCGAGCACAGCCCACAATGCCGCGCGCGCAGCGCCTCCGGCCCCGAGAATTATTACGGTCCAATCCTCCCTGGGCAGGTTGCTCTCTTTCAGCGCGGAATCGATTACCGATCCCAGCGCGGGACGGTCGGTGTTGTAGCCGACTAAAAAGCCTTCCTTAATCCCGACACAATTCACCGATCCCACCTGGCGCGCTTCCTCATGACACGCATCCACCCGATGAAAAATAGCCTCTTTGTGCGGGATTGTCACATTGAATCCGATCACTTCGCCAAACAGCAGAACCTGCTTGAGCCAACCGTCAAGCCCGGACGGGGGCACATCGAAAACCTGGAAATCGACCATGCGTCCCGATGCATTATCGGCAGCGGCATGCAGCATGGGGGAAAGCGTGTACGAAATTTTACTCCCCAGAATACCTGTTACGGGGACAAATCCAATTTCGGTTGGGTCGATTGAAGGAAGCATAGTCACCTTTATTGGTACGTAGCGGTTGAAACGTAAAATAGCATTTTACCATAATATGCGAATCCCCTCACCCCCTGGCCCCCTCTCCAAATTTTGGAGAGGGGGATGGGGGGTAAGGTATTGATTCCCATCCGACACTAATATGTAGTAAAATACAACAAGTCTGTAACCTGTCGAATTTCAAAACCAAAATGCCCGGCAAATCACGACTATCGAAATTTCACCTCGGCGATATCAGCGAGCTGAAGCAAATCGGACAGGAACGCGAAAGTAAGGCTGACCTGGAAGACGTGCAACGCTGGGTAAAAATCGCCAAGCAGACCAGAACTCTCGCCGGCTATTCCAAAAGCTGGGACGAAGTGTTGGGCTACTTCGAGGAAAATGGGGTAGAAGACGACGATCTTCACCTGTGGCGGAGTTACCGCAGCCTCATCACCCAGCGAAAAATGGGAGTCTACAACGACGTCCTCGCCCTGACCGACATAATCGCGGAGGATTACTACCGCGAATTTTTCGATAGCCCTTTCCTTGTCGACATGCTTCGCCGCTATGCCCAGCATGCGCGTCCATTTACTTTTCTCGGACATAGCGAGGATTATTACTACACTTACACTCATGCCCACGAGCATCCGATCGCACTGGTCTCGATCCCCCGAAAGGGAACAACGTCGGTATGGAACTGGCTCGCGCTCCCGCATGAAATCGGCCACAATATCTTTGATAACGTAATCGGTTACGAGCGCGAACTCGGCAGGAAAATCAGAACCGCGCTGTCGGGCGAAAAATTCAAAATCATCGGCGGGCGCCTCCCGTACGGCCTCAGGAAAAATGCCCTGATGGAAATCATCTGGACATTCTGGCTCGACGAGACTATGGCAGATATCATAGGCACACTTTTCGCGGGACCCGCCTATGTCATGGCCCGGCAGGAGGACTCATGCGACGTGGCCGCCGATATCGGGGGGGCGCATATCACCCTCTGGGATGTCAAAAGCATGGATATGATGAAACACCCCGTCTGCCATTTCCGCGTATGTATCTGCACCGAGATTTTAAGGCGGATCGGTTTCGCGGGCGATGCGGCGGAGCTTGATATCCGATGGCAGGATATTCATCCGAATATAAATGAATATATATGGTTCGACCCGTCGGCCGGATACAAGGAACTTTTCAGAATCTCAAGAAGCGAACTTACCCGGGCGATGAATATTGTCCTTGATGTCGTCCTCGACCGCAACATGCGCGTCCTCAATAACCAGCTCCTTGTCGAACTCATAAAATATTCGCCCGAAGAGCACGGGATCGTTCTTCAGATCGAACATGAACTAGCCCGCAACCATCCGCGATTCCCGAAGAACGCGCGACCGCGCATGGTCCTCGCGGCATCGAGGTATGCTTTCGAGCGCGATCCCGACTCAGCCGACATCATCCACGAAAATGCGGTCAAGGGCATCCAGACTCTCGCCCTGAATGTCAAACACCGAAAGTAAAATCAAATTAATTCATTTATTAACTTACAATATTCCTCGACCCTCGCGTCCCATGTTTCCCGCTTCACTCTCTCGAACCTGGCCTGCCGTTTCTCCGGACTGTCGGACTTCACCGCTTTGCGTATCTCTTCAAGGTACTCATCAGGATCGTTTGTGAGAGCGCATACATCCCCGAACGCCTCCAGCTCCGGAAGATGTGTCGCGACAACCGGCACCCCGCCCGCGAGATACTCGTAAACCTTTACCGGATTGACATGCACAGTCAGAGGCGTCCTGTCGAACGGAATATGCGCACACGCGAAATTCGCGAGATATTCGGGCAGCAACCCATATGGCTTTTTCCCGAGAATGAGGCAATTCGGCAGCTTTTCCAAATCACTCAGATTCCGCGTCGTCGGACCGATAAATACCCAATCGAATTCCTTTCCATCCTTCACAACCTTCTCGATCAACGGCCAGTCGAGCCATTCGGCAAGGAAGCCATAGAACCCAACTATGGGTTTCTTCAATTGAAACAAATCCTCCGGACGCGAACCTCTCAGCTCAAACGCTTTCTGAAAATGCTCGATCTCCGCAGCATTCCGAATAAGCCTCGCTTTGCCGCCAGACTTCAGAAACTTCGACTTGGACTCGTACAGCGTTTTCGACGTTGTCACAAGCGCATCAACCCGTCCGATAAGCTCGCGTTCCTGTTTCAGCACCGCTCCACGATTTATTTTCGCCTGCCTGAATTCACTGATCTCATCGGCGCAATCGTATATAACGGCATCCTCCCCGAATTTTCCAAGCCACCCAAGCCCCAGTACATTGCATACGATCAGCACGACCGGATCATCGTTTTTTTTGAAACTCCGACCAAGTCCAAGCCTGTATCCGGCATGATTCCAGGCATTGATAAACTTTGACTGATACGCAAACGGCAGTCCAGCGGGAGGGACGAAGCGGCAAATACGTGTCTCAGGTTCGATTTTCGGACCTGACATCCATCTCCATAAATTACACAATGGTTTTTCAGGCGAGAAAAATACGGTGACGATATTTCCCGGTTCGTCGATATATAGAAGCCTGCCGTTTCGACCCGCGAGGATTTTTGCGAACCTTAACGCGAGATGCTGCACACGCTGCCTGATCCCCTGAAGCGTGGGCGCATCGGCAATTACAATTGTCAGGTTCTCTTTTAGCTCCGGGAAATTCACTTTCTGTTTATTTCATCTACATTGGCAGGTATATTTTAATAATGTCCGATGTCATGTAGTAAACCACGTACATAAAAATAGTCTGAAAGCCGATAACCGCGACAACGCCCCATATTTCCCATTTTAAATTCAAACGTCAGCTCCCGAATAAAATCTCCGCGATACGCCAGCCCTCGCCGACCGCCTCAAGCCCGCCGGCGGCATCGATCACGCCCGCTTTTGTAAGTTCTGCGATATGAGCCGCGAAACTCAGCATGCCTTCCTCAGTTCCTGATTGAATAACGTTCGATACCTGTTCCAGCTTGTTTTCCCTGATAAGATGCCTGACGGCATCGTTGGGGATCATTATTTCGCAAATCGGCACACGACGTTTCCCGTCCCTGGTCGGGACAAGAATCTGACTCACGACCCCCATCAGGACAAGCGATAACTGCATACGGATTACCGATCTCGCCCCCGTCTCAAACGCGTCGATAATTCGCGATATACTTCCCGTTGCGCCCGATGTGTGCAAGGTCGAAAAAACAAGGTGTCCCGTCTCGGCTGCGCGAAGCGCAAGCTCGATTGTCTCCATATCGCGCATCTCGCCCACCAGAAGGACGTCTGGGTCTTCTCTAAGGCCTTCTCTAAGCGCGTCCGCGAAGGATATGGTGTGCTGACCCACTTCCCTCTGTGCCACAAGACTTGTCTTAGATTTATGGACGAATTCTACTGGATCCTCGATAGTGATAATATGCGCCCGGCGCGATGAATTTATCTGATGTATGATCGCCGCTGCGGTTGTGGACTTCCCGCATCCCGTCGGTCCGCAGATAATTACCAGCCCTCTTTTCAGATTCGCGAATCGACGCACCGCGGAAGGCAGGGCGAGCTCATGAAAACTCGGCGGATTAGCAGGGATCGCCCTGAAACTAAGCGCGAGGCCCCCATCGAGCATCTCACGGCTGACCGGCTCAAGATCGGATTGCGGGATAAGCCCGGCGACCAGCCTTAGAAATGGACGCTCTCCCTCCTGCAAGTGAAGGTCGCTCGCACCGGTTTCAAGCATCCGCCCTATAAGATTCTTTAAGAGCTCGACAGCTGTTTGTTCCTGTTCCTGTGATGGCATCGGTTTTCAGCGTAATTATAATAAAATCCCCCGGAGAAATACGCCCGGGGGTGCAAAATTAACTATATTCGATGAATTTACTTCTCCCCAAGATACAGCCGAATCCCATTGTAGCTTCGATCAAGGTCGCGGAACCATGGTCTGGCGGGAGGATTCTCAACCGGCTCAATATCAACCTTCGCATCGTCTCGTAAATACTCATTGTGCCAGCCCATTCGATACGGGTTAACCCAGTCGGGGCGCTCTTCGGGTCGTCCCATACCCATACCCATACCCCCCATACATCCGTCGAAACCCTCTTGCCACATCGGGAAAGGTACCCAGTCCGGATGGCACATGGCAATATCCATCCATTGCGGAAGCACATGCCCGGTAACCTGTCCGGCCATATCTCCTTCAGTTTGCTCGATCAGTTCAGCATCCGACGTAAACATCGGCCAGTTGGCATCGTTCTGGATATCTACAGTCCCGTTCCAGATTAATTCTCCCGACGCGCCATCATAAAGATAATACGCGACTTCCATTGTCACGCGCCGATCGGGATTAAGGAGCCCGAGAAACGGCGGGATGAATGTGCGCCAGTCGGCGTCTATATCCCTGCTTACCGCATATTCATTCACGAACCCACGGACAACACAGTCGGCTTCCAGAGTTTGAGCGATGTAGATGATATCTTCGCGCGACAACCATATATTAGTCTGGTTATTATCCATTCTCTGTTCCGCTAATCCTGGAACGCTTGTTGCATAGAAATTCATTGCCCTATCAGGCATGTTCTGGAACCAGAACAGATTGTTCCCTTCGGAATCCACCCGACGGTAGCTATCGCCCTGGATAAATGTATTGAGATAGGCTTCGGCATCCGACGGCGGAACAACCAGATAACCCCATCTCATAAACTCCGCAGCAAGGTTGTCTACCAGACGTCGCGGTCCGCCGGCCTCTTGAAGCTTGGTCTGGCCTGCTATTGTCGGGGTGGTCAGATCGTCGAACGGTAATATCGCGATCCTACGGACATTACCCATATATTGTATCGCATCGTAATCGAGCGATCTCTCGTCCATATGCCGCCAGAAATCCCATGGCCTGCTGAACCAGCTCATTTCTATCTCCGGAGGTGTAGCTTCCGGGGGACATTCTTCTTCAACGGGTTCCAGTTTTTCGCATTCCTGGGGCTCAATAATTTCACTGGATTGGGGACTTTCCACCACCGGACTTTCTTCAATCTCGGCAGGGATTTCGACCGGTCTCTCGACTGGACCGGTTCTTTCAGGAGGCTCAAAGCCGTCTTTGCTTTGATCTGCAATCGCCTGTGGCGCAAGTATCAGCGACAACATCACGGCGATTATTGCTAGGTATAAGGAATATCGCATCGGGAATAATCTCCTCTGCTATTTTTTTAAGCTGACTTCTATATGTCCGGCATCTAACTTATTCATGGAAATTTACATAGCCAGAGTACTGGATATGCTGAACTCCCATGAATCTGTCCGGCCATCCATATCTTCTATAATTACCATGTAATTGTAAACGTACGAGTCTGTTATTGTCGATCCCTGAACCCAGTCTTCAAACGTGGTCGGGAACCATCCCGGGTATACCGAAAATTTTATTCGCGAGGTACCTTGCGGCGGTTTCCCATCAATATACTCGCCAATTATATTTTCAAAGCGAGTCGTGCTTGGATCCATCGGGAGCGACTCACCATATGACGTCGGCGATGTTGGAATGGCCCAATTTGTGGAATACTTGTCGATACTCTGAAGGATCACTTTCACATCCCAACCCTGATTTGCATTGTACGACCTGATATCCAAATCCAGGTCAGCATGATCATTCGCCACCTGAAACTGAATGATACCAAGTTCTTCAATCAGAGTTACATTAATTGTAAAATCTGCGCTGACTGTTTCCGCAGTTAACACCGGCCAATGATCTTCCGGTTTAAGTTCGCAACCCGTCAACAACGGTATCAATATTATTAAGAGTGCGAAAATTGCTATCTGATATTTCACTTTTTGCACCTCGATGTCGAGTCAGGATTTCAAAATAATATACTTAGTTTCTTCTAATACGGCCTGTCTGTGAACGTGAGCGGAGTAGCAAGTTCATCCGCGGTCCAGACCATCAATGGAGTCCGCGACGGGTAAACAATATGAGGAGTAATCACGAAAATTAACTCGCTCTTGGAATCAGTTATCTGGCGGTTTCTGAAAAGATTACCGAGTAACGGCAGTTCCGACAGGAAGGGGAAGCGGTCATAATTAACGCGCTTCTCGTCGCTGATAAACCCGCCGATAATAAACGGCTCATCGTTCATAACCCGTACTGTAGTTGTGAAATTCTGGTTGATCGTCCTTGGTCCGATATCCGTAAGCTCAAGAAGATTCGAGTTCGTAGGCGACAGGTACATCGTTACCGTCCCGTCAGGATTCGCGTGAGGCCGGAAATTCAGCGTTAAACCGACAGACTGCGTCGATACTCGCTGAGTTACGCGCCCAAGTTCGCTGACCTGAAAAGTCGATCTGTACGGTATTGTCTCACCAACGAACAAGTTGCCGTTCTGATTATTAGCTACTGTCAATGTCGAGCTATTCACCAGTTCAGCATATCCCTGCTCAAGCAGGTAGTTGACAACAACACTGATATTGTATGCTGAGTTGCTGCGCAGCCGGTCGAAACCTTGCGGGAACGGTCCCATATCCGTGTTGATTGACTGTTGTTCCGTGAACAGAAGGTTTGTCGTGCCCGTGCCTGTACCGGCATTCCATGTAAATCCAAAGTTCTTGTTATCGGTCAGTGACGTATTCAAAATCTGGAAATGTACCTGGACCATCATCGGCGGTTGATCGATCGACGCGATGATACCGTACGCACGCTGAAGGTCTCTCGGTTCACCCTGAAGAACCATGATCTGGCTCGCGATGTTAGTGCCGCCGAGTCCACCGCCGGCGGATCCGCGATAAATCGAAATCTGCTGCTGCGACAGCATGCCCATCTGGGTTAACAGATTTCTGACCTGGTCAGGATCCGCATAACTCAGTTGCATATACCATCGCTGCCACAAATCCTTGGTCATGTTCTGAAGCGCCCTGGCTTCGCCGAATATATATACGCCGCTCTTGATGAAATAAGTGAATCCAAGTTGATCGCCTAATAGCTCCAGAAGATCCGAAAGAGGCACATCGGTCAGGCTGATTGTTATCGAACCCTGTACCGACGGATGAATCGATACATTCAGTTGAGCCTGTTCCGAAATCATCTGCAGAACGTCGCGAATATTCGCGTCTTCCAGCGTCATACTGATCTTAGGCTCAGTCTCCTGGACCTGCTCCGCATCGACAGCTTCGGGCTGTGTATTTTCCATACCCTCAACCGGATGAACCGGGACCGGCTCAGGGACGCCTTCAAGAACCAGCGTCTCGCCTTCGCCCTCAGCCGTAACGGTTTGTTCGCCTTCAGACGCCATGGCAACGAGAGGACTCTCGCTTCCCTTCGAGAATACCGCAATCGCCAATCCTCCGCTCTCCCCCTGGACTTCATAGTCCAGCATCGATGCGTCTTCGGTATTATGAGCGTATATTACAAGTGTCGTAAACGAAACATCGTAGCTGATCGTCGGATTCGCGGTGAATTGTGTGACAAGGTTCCCCTCAACATTTTCATCGTATCTCTCGGGATCGCCGTTTGCGAATACCGGTCGCGAATTCGGTATCTTCACGACCAGTTTGGTTGGATAATTCGCTGGGGTTACTTCCCAACCGCTTAACGCGCCATCGGATGTCAGATGGATAATGTCGCCTAACCCGGTCGATTCAATAGTAATTCCGGTAATAACCGCGCCGCCAATTTCCTGGGCGTTCTCTTCCCTGTCAGGTTCGAGGAGAACCATATTCCCGCCTTCAGATCCGACCTCTGCCCCGAGTTCCTCTTGTTCTTCGACAGGTTCAGCGGGTTGCTCGATCCGTACCGGTCCGACCGCTTCTCCTTCAGGTTCAGCCTCTGATGGTTCTGCAGATGCAACATGTTCTTCAGCCTGGAAAATAATCGGCGGTTCTTCCGGCTTTACTTCTTCTTCCGCAGGCTCCTGATCTACTGCCTCAGGCATCCCATGTACTTCTATCTCTTCTACAGCTTCCGGCTGGACCGTAGCCTCGGGCTCGGACATTGCCGGACTGTAAGTAAATATTACATCGATATCGCGGCCATTCCAGTTGGTCTCGCCTTTGAACTCTTCAAGCGAGCCGGCCAGCGTGAATGTAATTATCGTGTACTGCTCATCTGTACGGTCTTTCACGATCGCCCGAACTGTCGGAATCAGATCCAACCCGGTATTTACCGTTAATGCGTCTTCTTCTCCCAGCAACTTAACATCCGATAACGGGAACCGGAGGCCAAGACGATCCGGGTACCGATATTCTATCCACTCCGGCACAGGAAATAGCTCCGAAGTGGTGATATGGAACATTATCTTGTCCCCGACAATCTCGCCGCTGCTGACTTCGATAAACGGAAGCGCCAGGGGAGTTTCCAACGCCGGGATTTCAAGCTCAGCCGGGACTCCCGGTACTTCAACTTCAGGCTCTTCTTCTACTACCGGCTGCTCAACTACAGCAGATGTTGGTTCCGACTGAACAAGTTGCGGTGCTTCTACAGGCTCTGGTACTACAGGTGCAGGAGTATAGGTAAATGTAACGAGATAGCCCGACCCATCCTGACTGATATCACGGGCATATTCTTCAATATTACCCGCAAGGGTCCATGCAATGGTCGTGCTCTGCTCACCGTCACGATCATTCTGAATCGCGCGGACAAGCGGAACTGCCTGCATATGTGTATAAGCCGAGATAATTCCCGCCGCGGCGTCCATTAACTGAACGTCAGCATATGGGAACTTCAAACCAAGCCTCTCAGGATAGCGATACTCAACCCATTCGGGCATCGGAAGCGATTCTGTCGATGCTATCCGGAATGTGACAGTGTTATCGGTAACTACATCCCCGGCTGTTACATATATAATTGATGTTGCTTCGACTGGCTCCGGCTCTCCAATAACTAATGGCGCCTCGACAGGCTCAGCACTGACTTCTTCGACCGGTTCTGGTTGAACTTCTTCGACCGGTGCCGGTACTGTCTCATCAACCGGTGCAGTTATCTCTTCTTCGATTGGCGCTACCACCGGTTGCTCAGAAAGCGGATTGTAATGGAACGTAACCAGATACGCGTTCCCTTCCTGGCTGATGTCCCCTGTGTATTCCTCTATTTCTCCCTCAAGAGTAAATATAATCGTAGTGTACTGTTCGTTGTCGCGGTCTTTCATAATTGCCCGGACAAGCGGAATTGCCTGTACATGAGTGTATGACGATCCGACTCCCACAGCGGCTTCAAGGAGATGGATATTAGCGTATGGGAACCTGAGTCCGAGCCTTTCCGGATAATGATACTCGATCCATTCCGGCGTCGGCATCTGCTCGCTTGTCTCGATTCGGAAATTAATTGTATCGCTGCTGACTTCACCAAGCGTGACAGTAATTAAAGGCAGTTCCGCTCCCGCTATTTCTGGAGGCGTTGTATCCTCGACAACCGGATTCACGATTTCAGTGGTTTCAGAAGTCTCATTAACTACAGGCTCCTCAATAATCACCGGTTCTTCAACGATTGCCGGTGCTTCGATCTCAGCCGGTGGAGCTAATGTCTCTTCAGGTACAGCTTCCGGGGCATCGATACTCGTATTTACCTCGACCGGTGACTCGATATCTATCGGCACGGACGTGCGGTAGAAATCGATGTGCATCAGACCGGGATCGACATAATCGACCGAAAATCCGACGTTTTCCTGCTCATAGCCCGGGAAGTAGAATATAAACTGGCTTTCAGGCCCGACGTCTTCGATGACGCGGTTGAATACTTTAAGCTCATCGGTTACAGCCCCGTGAACCACGGCCTGGAAACGTCCCTCGGCAGATTCAGGAAGCACAACTGCAGCATCCGGGAAATATACCGCTACCCTTGTCGGGTAATTGAATCTCTGTACATGGGGATCAAGCTCCCCACCTTCGTAATAAATAAAATACCTATCGGTTTCAGAATCTATAGACTGGAATTGAACGCGTGTGATATGAATTGGCGTATCCGGCATAACCGGAACATTCTCGCTCGAAGCGAGCACCATAATCTCGCCACCCTCGATCCGTGTGGGTTGGACAGGCTCTATCACAGGCGGTTCAATTGGGGCTACTACCGGCGGTTCAGGAACAGCTTCTCCGGAGATAATCATTTCCAGAGAATCTTCAGCATATGTTCCAAGCGTGTAACTTATCGCGCTGGTATTGGGAACAGTCAGACGGATTTCCGTAACGTTTTGACCGGATTCCATCAGACGCTCGGCCCTCATCCGTTCAACTAAAATTCCACCGACAGATGTAACGAAATTATCGGGAGTTGTGGGCGGTAGAAGCACATCCGTCCCCGGGAACCTGAGAAGAAGCACTGTCGGGCTTTCTATTCTAACTTGCGGAAGCACGACACCGAAGGAGAATTCGATCACAAACCGATCCTCGCCGGTCTCGGTCGCCTCATGCCAGAATTTCTCGATTATCGGAATCAGGCTTGACGGCGGCGCTCCGGGTCCGGCTGACTCGACAAGCGGACTGTCGCCGGTAAAGATCGCCAGCTTGACAGTATCCGGACTTGTCAATCGATCCGATTGGAGCGCGGGATTTGATACTTCGGCGACCACCCTGACTACCGGAGGTTCCATAGAGAATTGTGTAATCGTGAGATTGACAATTCCATCTATGGGATTCTCCCAGGATGTCGTGGCCGTATCGGCCAGCGTAAGCACAGCACCCTCTATATCGAAAACAACCCTCGAGGGTGATGTGAGGTTGAATGACCGCACGCTTGCAAGGTTTGAAACCGCAAGGTTGACTACCACAGCTTGTGCAGTCACCTCAATATCTGCCGTGCTTACATCGGCAGGTCCTGCGGGCTCTTCCGCCCTGAGCACTGTCAGGGGAATAATTAACAGCAGGACGAGAAGGAAGGCAAAGCCTCTTCTCATTTCTTTCTTATTGCTTCCAGGTTGTTGCGCGATTCTCATTTGACGAATTTAGCTCCCTGATTACTTTCTTGCACCGAACTATCTGCAAGTCAAGGAAATAGACTACTCGAACCTTACTTCTGTATACTCAAACATTACTGCTTTCTTTCTTTCTTTCAAACAAATCAATACGAAATCGAAAAATTCTGGATCTGCGCGCGGGCTCCGAAATGTATGACACCAACATCCGCACTGTTGTCCGCCGCCTGTATTTTTACTGAACTCATATCAATTTCTGTTATAATATAACTTCGCTGGCCGCTGTTAAATACTTCATCCCCAACCCTCAATCTTTTTTCCTGGTTTAAAATAAGGATAATCGCGATATAATCGTTGCCATCTGCCAGTACACCTTTCAACCTGAGCACCTGCGCGACCATCTCCGCTGTAATATCGGGTCCCTTATTCTCTCCAGACGGCACCCCGTATACTTCTGTGTTTGGAAATGGAGGCCTCATCCAGGCTCTGGCGGATTTCAGGATCGCTTAGTTCCGTGAAGTGCTTTCCGCTTATTCCTTCGGACGACGTATAAAACTGCTCCCTCATCGCCTGGGCTTCTTCTTCGCTAAGTTCTACTTCTTCAGCATTTACCGCGACAGGCTCAGTCGCAGGGATTTCTGACGGTGCTGTTTCTTCCTGATTCTCGGCAGGCTGCGGTGTCGGGTTTTCAATTTCATTTTGCGTCTGGGCATATTCTCCGGCTGTCTCGGACGCGGCTTCGCCGACTGTTTCGGTTACCACGTTTCCGACCTGTCCCAGATTCACCTGTGCCTGAACCGGTCTGACTGCGCCAAACTGAGGGATAACAAGAATAACTCCCACCGTCAATACCAGAATAATCACGGCATATGGCGCGAGCTTTTTCGCCCTTTCTCCATAATCCGGTTTTCTGTCATTGTGCTTCATCATCTTTCTCACCGAGCCTTAAGTCCGGAGGCGCTTTCAATATTGCCTCCCGCTCGTAATCGTGTCAGCCATCACTCCCACTTTCATCCGTGCCGCTTTCACTTGCGGTACTTTCATCTGTAACGCCTGCATCCGACGCGAGAGTAATATCCGCTCCACCGATAAGCCCATGTCTGTAAGCATCCCAAAGCGGAGGCTGGCCATTAGCGTCGCCATAGGTTACCAGCTTGAAGCTTGCGACATACTGGCGCGTTGGGCCGATTCCTACTCCCTGGGGAGACATCTGGAAATTCGTGAGCGCCGTCAATGGCCTCATATTGAATACTTCAAACGTAAATTTCTTTATATCTTTATAAGGACCGCGCACCGAAAGGTTGAATGTATGCGTTTCGATACCGCCTGCGATCGCGGCAAAATTCTCAGATCCTGACGAAATAGCATTATAGAACTGGAAACTGACCAGCAGATTATTCATCTCGCTTTCCCGCTGCTCAAAATTATCGAGAGCGCCTGTAAATGACGCCAGGTCGGAAATCAGCCTGGTTGGATCCTGCGCGAACGCCTCATCGAAAGTTGTCCCGCCAAGAGCCGCGGAAGACCGTATCGTGATCCCATTGGTTTCCAGATGGTTATCCGAAATAAGGGTATGAATCCTTCTCAGGTAACTGGTCAGCACGAAATCGCCGGCATCCGGGATCAGGTTTCGAATTGTCTGCATATCCTGGAGCTGCACCTGCCTGATCTGCGGAAGGAGATGGTTGTATGCCAGCAACGAATCAACCGATTCCTCAATTACCCTGCCTGCAGCGATATCTTTATTGGCTTTTACAAGCTTGGCGGTAAAACTCTTATGCCAGATTGCCCGGTAACCGGTCATGATAACCAGGCATATTACAATCACTATTCCAATCTTGATTGCTATTTTTGCGTATGGATTCACCTAGGGAGTTTCACCTCCATGGCTCGTTCCTTCCGGGTTAACCGGATTATCCTGGTTTTCCTGCCCCTGGGTTTCCGTCCCTTCTTCCTGTTTGCCCTTATCCTCGATCCGCATGGATGTCGGAAAAGCAACTCTCATTAATAAAGTGAAACTTGAGCCGGGATCCGGGCCCACATTGACACGCTGGTATCCATCCATCTGAAGGCCGCGGAACCTTGTCGGCACATCCGGTTTTCCAAGGAAATTATCGTATGTCGTTAATGGCCCTTCAAATGAGTAACCCTTTGACAGGAAATTAATGGTTAGATTCGGCCAGGTTATTGCCCCGGCCCTGAAGGCCATGTTCGCTATCCATGTTCTCTCCGGCAGAAGCCTTTCAAGCTCATTGTATATTTCCCAGTAATCGGGAGCCTGGAGTACCATGTTCGGGATGACTCCGAAATAACTGCTGATAAATCTCGCGTTTCTCTGTATTTCCAGAAAAGGCATTGCATCCGTAAGTTTCTGGCCCACTCTTGCTTCGATCTCTTTGTAGTCTCTTTCCGCCTTGGTTACCATTCTCTGGTCTCTCTGATAGCTCATGTAGACAAACAGGATCGTTAGAATAATAAGCACCGCGGCAAATATCGGGAATATTTTAAATTCCGGCTCGGGCAGATACTCTTCGGGAAGCAGGTTGATCAGTTTATCTTTATCCAAACTGATGTATCCCCCTTAGCGCGAGGCCCACAGCGACACTGAAATCCGGGGCGAAATATTTTACCAGCTCTTCCCTGTACCCGCCATTCGGCAAATCAACCGACGCAAACGGGTCGCCCTGCACAACCGGTATTCCCAGCTTGTCCGACATGGACTTTACGAAATGCTCTCCGTACGGATAATAACCGTCAATAACCCCGAATCCGATCTCAGATCGCTCCGTCCCGAACGACTGCCCATACCTGATCGTGTTCAGGGTCTCATCGACAAGTTCGGTGATCAGCGGATTTAATTTAGCAAGCTCGTCGATATCCGACCCGGATTCTCTGGATAACTTTTCATCACGGGCCGAAAGCTCGGCGGAGAATGGGTCCTCGCCGAACGACCCGAATTCAAGATCCCCTTCGTCGGCACGGACTATACCAAGGTCCTCGTTCGGACCGCTATCCGTATCGTCTCCAAATGATTCTGTTTGAGCCTTCTGCCTGGTACCCAGCCCGGCATCGAACAGATGTTTCTCGCCGAGCGCATCCACAAATCCGACACTGCCAATCGGGATCGATCGAACAAGCCGGACCTCACCCTGGAAAATAATCGACAGGTCGGTGCATTTGTCGTTTACAGTAATAAGTATGTATTCGTTCCCGCGATCCGTAATGGCCTTCGACCGTTTCTCCGCCCTGTGAGCAGCGACCGGGGTCAGGTCGAGTGCGGCGGGACGCAACCCGGCTTCGAGAAATGCTTCGACCATAAGGCCAAGCGGGTGTTTCTGAGCCGATAAGATTAATACTTCCACCTTCTCGGACTTATCTTCTTCACTAGTAAATGTTCTCAGAATGGAATAATCAAGCACCGTATCTCCAGCACCTGCTGGAAGCGAAGCTTCGGTCTCGAACAGGATCGCTTTCCGAAGCTCGCGGATGGGCATGTTCGGCAAAGTAATAGTGCGGGCGATTACTTCGCTCCCATCGACTGCCGACAACATGTGCCTTGTCTTGATCTTGCGGCTTTGAAGCATCCGCACGATTGTGGAGGCCAATGCCGACGGGTTCTCAAGACGGTTGCCGACATAAGCTTCGGGTGGAGTCTCCTCCCAGAGCAGGTTGATGATAGCCGGTCGCTTGCCCCTCTCAATCTCGACCAGCTTCACCTGCGCAGGACCGACATGAACCCCAAGGGCACGCTTCGGCGCAATGTTGAATAATGGTAACGGTGACAACAGTTATCCTCGTTTTCGCAGCTTACAGGTCCATCGGACCAAGGCTTTCGTCAGCAAAAAATAAAAAACATTCAACCCTGTTTCATGTAAAACGGCACACCGACCAACAATGCCCCGCTCCACTCGACGGCACAATACTATAATAATAAATACAAGTCAAGCTGGTTGGCTTAATGCCATCCCGGTGTATTTCAATAATGTTGTTACTGGTTCCGCGGTTCCGTATGTTTCTGTCATCCGTCTGTCTCTGAGAGCCTACATCCATCTTTATCCCCATTACTCCGCATCAAGGCGACCCTATTCTCATGCCCCGCCGCGGTGTGGTATGTAAAGTCTGAAAAATCTGTAATTCCCGTTCGTGCTCCCCTTTCTCGGACGCGCCGCCACCCACCCTGTCGGCGGATTTATCCCTACTGCGAGCGAATCCCTTTGAAGATTAAACGGATGAAATACTACAAAATATGAATACTTCTGATCCGTCGTATTATCCGTTGAATCGTACATCGGTATCTCCATCGCGTAATCTTCAGCTACACCAAATATATATCCCGACCCGCTGTCATACTGGGTATTCACGTATGACCTCGGTATGTATTCCTGCTCTGCAAGAAAATTCCACAAGGCGCGGGGCGTTTCGAATCTGCTCTCCGGCCCCCATTGCGGGTACTCCCTGAAACGATTGAAGTACATCTCGTATCCGGTCGCTACAACATTCAGAGTCGCGACCGCCTTGCTCTCGATCGCCTGGCTCCTCATGCGGGATATCAGCGCGAACGAAATAGCGGCCAGGATAGAAATTATCGCGGACACGGTCATAAGTTCGACCATTGTGTACCCGGCTACCCGTCGCCACCATAGGCTGTTCCCTTTTTTCTTTATCAAACTTAATATCCTCTATTCATATATAATTTTTACCTGTCCGACTGATTCGGCATAGCAAAAATTGTCGTACTGATTAAGTTCATCCCGCCCATTGCCCTCGGAATCGCCGTCGGGTATGTAGTGAAAGACCTCATCCCGTGAACCATTACAAGGTCCCGTTGACCCACGCCCCCATCGTACGCGATCATCGCGAACGCATACGAATTCTTCGCGCCGGCTTCCACATTGTCCCCGAAATCCGACGGGAAAATCGAAAATCGATACCCTCGCGCCATCAGGTCTTTCCGGTCATAGTAAAAACCCGAGTACATTCCAGGGAGCAAATTTTCCCTGTTAAGCATGGCCCAGATCGCTTCCGGATTATGGAACTGGTTGTTTTCCGTAACCGCCCCGCTGGATTGATAGTTCGGATATTGAAAATCGTGTGTTGAATAATAATTTTCGTATGCAACCGCCACCGTGCGCAACGCCCTTAGCGCGTCCAGCTCAAACACCTTCTCGCGGCTTTTCCTCAGAAGCGCAACCGGAATTGTAGCCATGATCACAATCATCGCGGTGACTATCAGCATCTCGATAAGGGAGTATCCCTTCTGCGCTTTTTCCAGTTTTCTTAACCTGTCAGTCATACGAATTTTACGTACTTCCCGTTTATTTCGGCGTAAAGTCCGCGTTCAGCGGTATCGCGTCGTCCATAATCGCGAACGTATTAAGCCTCAAACGTCCCGCGTCCTGCGGTATCGCCCAGCATGTATACCTCTGGGACGATTGCGACGTCACCATCGCTATCGAGTATCCCTGGATGAAATACGCTTTGTACTCCCAGCCCGAATATGCCGATGGCAGGTAATCATCCAGGGACCCCCAGTCCGACGTGTACTGGTAATTATCACGGTAGAACATCTCCTCGGCGTCCGTGATACTCCTGAGCGCTTTAAGGCATGCCGCCTCATACGCGCTTTTCTTGGACCCCGCCAGGGACGGAATCGCTATGGCGGCCAGTATGCCGATAATGCTCGCCACCACCAGTACCTCGATCAGGGTAAATCCCCGGGTATCGTTATCCCTTGATTTCAAGAGTTTCATCATCTTTATTAGCCTCCGTACCCCGGTTTTCACGCCGGGTATCCGGTCTTTTTCTCTTTTTCAGCTTTTATTTTCTTTAAATATTTACGAACCGATTTTTACTTCCGGTCCATTTTTTATCAAATCAATATTTCATTAATGAGGCAACGGGTCAAGCTCCGAATCGAGCAGCGGATGCACTGTCGACAAAAGCGAGAAAAACCATCCATGATCCTGCGAATTCATTATGCTCCCGTCGCTTGTAACCGCAAACGTCCTCATGTGCCACAACGAGTTAGCCCTTGGATATGCAACCGCGGTGAATGTCTGCCTTTGTTTCACCACGATAACCACGCACGAATACAAATTTGCTATGGGCGTATCGTATGGCGTATTCATATCATCGACTTTTGCATATCCCGGATCGATCAGGTCGCCCTCGTATTCCATCTCGTTCCATGTCCCGAACCCGTAATGCCTCTGATAGAACATGGTCTCGTTCTCGGCGATATTTTTCACCGCGGCAATCGCCCTGGTCTCGAACGCCACGCGTTTGCCACCCCTCATGCTGACGACCGCCATCGTCGCAAGTATCCCGATGATAAACGCGACCGTCAACACCTCGACCAAAGTGAAACCGGACTCGCGGTCTCGTCGGGGCCGCCAATCCCTTGGTTTTTTCCGTTTATTTATGAATAATCTCAGCATCGTTTCAGCACCCTGGCTTCCGGCATCAATATGGCGACCAGTTTGTCAATGTATGTGCTACCTGTACTGCGCCGTCATCCGTGATTACAAATGTTTTCAGATTCCTGTCGTTAGGCATCGCGAATACCGTGTATCCAAGCACCGAATAATTCGCGATCGGCGGTCTTGGTCCCCCGTGACCGAAATACAGCCAGTAGAGCGAATAATTCTTGGCGAAAACATTATATTGATCGCCCACCGAGTATGCCCGCGGAAGATAGACGTTCACAAGCGATGAAAAATGGAACGTGTACTTTCCATTATCCATCAGGTACATCTCTTCAGCCTGGGCTATCGCCTTCAATGCCTGCGCCGCGCCGGATTCCATGGCCTTATACCTGGCATGCGACATGCTCGCTATCGCTATAGTGGACAGGATCGCGATCAGCGTCGCCACCAGGACCATTTCTATCAGCGTGAAACCGGCTTCGGCTTCCCTTCCGGTTTTTCTCCTGCGTTCTGTGTTTATTTCGGTCAATTTCATTTTTTTTAACCTACCCGTACTGCCAGGATCTGTTCTTCTATCTCTATATTACATTCTCTTTCGTTCTTTTATATTGCAGCCTTACAACGGACGGAATTCGCTTCGCCCGGCGGAATATCGTCTGCCCTCAACCACTCCGCGATCCGTCACTCTCAATTCGAGCCAGTCGCTGATTGTCCAGTCATGCCGATAGATTCCCTTCGCCCTGATGGAATATCTCTGCGGATTAAGCGGATTAACATACCAGAAACAGGTGAATCCCTGGACGAAGGCTACCGAACGTTCCTTGGTGGGCGAATCGGACAAAACATAGTATGGATTTACATAAGTCGGCTGGAGCCCGGAGAAAGTCAAAGGATAAAATCCATTATCGTTGAAATGCGCTTCCATCGCCGACGCCAGCGCCTTCATCGCATGAATCCCCTGCGTTTCAATCGCCCTCTGACGGGATTTCCTGAACGACGCAAATCCGAACGTTACTATCATCGCGATTATCAGCGCAACCGTCAGTACCTCGACCAGCGTAAAGCCCGAGTCTTTTTTCTTTTCCTTTTCTTGTTCTTCCGGATTTCTTTTTTCTTCATCCATATTTACACCTGTAATCGACTTTTCCTGTCTGTTCCGCCTTCAACTTTCAACGATCAGCGCGGCACCCAGTAAACTCCGTCGCTAGACTGCTCGACCGTGCCGTCGGTCAAAATCCTGAACGTGTGAAGGTTATATGAATTACCGCGATCGGGAAACGCTATGAACTGGTAACCGTACGTGAAATTCTTGAACGTATCCATAACGTAGTAATTAATAGAATAATGCTTCGCCATCCGTTCACGATCGGTGGGCCCGAATTTCCTGAGCCTCTCATTTACATATCCCCTGATCCTGAGACCTTCGAACGACGTGAAATGCCTGTATTCATTCCTGTATGCCAGCTCCGCAGTTCCGAGCGCGTTTAATGCTTTCATCGCGCCAAGCTCGTAAGCCGACCTCTTAACCCCGCTCAACTGGGGAAGAGCCATCGCCACTATTACCGTGATGATAGAAACCACGAGAAGAATTTCCAGCAGGGTAAACCCCCTGCCTTCGGAGTTCTCTTCATTTTCTCCGGTGTCATCATCAAGGTATTTTTCTTTCATTTCATCTTGCATAGCGTTTCTCCGCTAATATTACTTATTTACATTTATCAATACGGTTCCCGTCTGTCTTCGTCCGTCGTTACTACTCCGCCTGGATCGAGGTAAAACGTCCTCAGCCCCAGATGGTTCTGAATCGGGATCGCCATCAGCACGTACATATGGCTCCCCCATCGATCCACGCTTGGTCCCCCGCCAAACCCTCCGAAGCCGCCGCCTGTCGATGTCTCCCCGCCATGGCCTTCCGGTGGAATTCCGTAGGCAAGAAGCCGGTAGCCGCGAATAAACTGATCCTCTGCGTGGCGAATGTAATACGTTTCCGGAAGATACCTGTCGATTTCGCGGAAGAACAATCTCGACGGCTCTTCAGTATGGACAGGGTAGAATCCGGTCTCGCGGTAATACATCTCCATCGCTTCCTGGATCACGTGAAGCCCTTTGATACATCCGGTTTCCATAACCACTTTCTCAACCTTACGCGTGGCCGGAATCGCGAGGACTGTTAAAATCCCGATTATCCCGACCACCACTAAAACTTCGAGCAGTGTAAATCCTTTCTGGCTTCCGTATTTTTTTATCCTCATTTCATTCATCCTGTTTCAATTGCCTGATTTCAATAAATTGTTACCGGAGCTTCATGATCCTCCCCGTAGTCCCTTACCAGGCCATCGCTGATGACCATAAATGTCTTGAGATCCATCCCGCGCTCGAGCGGCCACGCGATAATCGAGTAATTCTCGGGAAATTCCCCAAGGTTCAAAAACTGGACAGAGTATCCCTTTATAAATACTCCCCTTCTGAGACTCAAACGATGATAGGCCTTGGAATCAATCGCATCGACCCTTCTCAAATCCTGAACCTGGTCGTGCCCGTCCGTGTAAAATCCATAAGTGTCGTAGTAAATCTCTTCCGCTTCCGATAGTTCTTTCAATCCCTGTATCGCGGCGGTTTCAAGCCCGTTCTGCCTCGCGTGCTGAAGATTCGGAATCGCCATTGTCGCAATAATCGCTATCATCCCAACCGCGAGCATTATCTCGACCATCGTATAACCGGCCCGTTTACGCTTTTCAGGCGTCTCAGGCTTCCTGTTTTCAGGCGACTCATTCATAATGTGATCCTGTACTTCTGCCATTTTTTTCACTTCAAACAGCTTAAAATTCAACTACAATCTTTCCATTGGATTCCAGACCCTCCCGTACGGGCGGATTCTGCAATATGTTATCCGGGGTGGTCGATCCGGTGATAAACAAATTTATGTTAAATGTCCTTAATCCCATTCTATTGTACCCGATCGGTATCGCGTCCACCTTGTAATAAAGCGAATTCACGTTATTCGGCACCATGAATGAAAGCGAATACCTGTCGATGAAAGGTAAAATACTCGATTCCGACATGGCGTCTTTGCTGAATGCAAAGTAGGTCGAATAACCTCTCGGAATGTACGACGCTTCAACCAGCTCCGTAAAATTTCCAAATCTTCCATACTCGTTATAATATCTCGACTCCGCGAAAGCAATCCTCTGGAGCCGTCCGATTGCATTGTCCTCGTATGTAATTCTCCTCGCCTGCATATATGACGGCAGCGCGTATGACAAAATGATCATGATCATAAAGCATACTGACAGTATCTCGATTAACGTCCAGCCCTTCTGTTTCTCTGTCTCTTGCATCGCTTTTTCTCTTGAACTAATACACCGCCCGATCCGAATCAAGCCACCTCACGACTCCATCCTCTTCTACATAAACGCTTCTCAAATCATCAATTCCGCCCAGAATCACCCACCTTGGATACCATAAATGCGCCTGTTGAAGCACCGGCTTCGCTGTAATTCTGAATCCACCGTTGGTATCATCGAGAGCAAATTCGAGCGTGTATTCCGGAACATAAACCGGACGGTCGTAGTGCGTCAGATCATCGTTCTGATAATTGTAATCCTGCGCGATATACCCCTCTTCGCGAAGATCGTCCCATTCGCCATAGGTCCCATAGGTTCTTAGATACATGCGCTCATATGTCGCGAGCAGGGCAAGCCTCGAAACCGCGAGTTTTTCCTTCGCGCGGCGCTTGACCTCAAGATATTGTACAGTCCCGACAGACAGCAGGATCCCGATTATCGTCGCGACTATCAGGACTTCCATCAACGTGTATCCTGCCTGGCTGTGTTTTGTATTTATTCTTAATCCAAACATCAACGTTATTTATCCTCCGGACCTATCTTGGCTGCAGAAAAATGAAATCCTGGAAATAAACCTCGCCGTCCTCCTGTACGTAGAACGTTTTCAATCCCATCGAATTGTACAGCGGGATCGCCATGATCATGTATTGAAACGCGTCCGGCTCAATGTCCGATTCCTCCTCGCTCTTCATGAACTCAAGGCGGTAATTCGGGACGTACGCATCGATAGTATGCCGCCTCTCGTCCGATTGCGAGTATACATCGGATATCATTCCCGCATTCTGCAAATCGAAAAATGTCCCGTATACCCTGGTCGGATTCACCGTTGGGTCGTTAAGATATCGATACTCGTGTTCGAATTTGGAAAGTTCCTTCAGCCTTTGAACCGCGATTTCCTCGACCGAGTACTTCTTATAGCTCGAGACCATCCCCTGCGCCATCATGACAACGATAACCGCAAGCACGGTCACGCCGAGGATCTCCAGAAGCGTATATCCGGTCTGGCTTTCCCTCTCGGGAAGTACGATAGGCTCAATATTTAAATCTTCAAACTTCATGATTTCTGTCTTTCTTCGATTTTTTAAAAACTTACTTCTTGAAATAAAGCGTTTCAAAATCGTCGAAATCTCCCGGTGGTACCCCGACCCCCTCATTCGTATTCCTCAGCGACACATCATACTCACGCTGCTTCGTCGTGCCTCCGAAATTGACGCTTAAAACCATCTGTATACGCCAGACCTCAGAGATTTTGTCCGTAAATGTTCCGCCTTCATCGAAATAATTAAAAAACAGATTTGCGACTCCCGATGTAACAATCGTCGAGCCCTGATTCAGCCCGCTTTTCGTCATAACCGTCCTCAGCAGATACGTTTCGCGGGTGAACGCGCCGTACTGAATCGAGTATCTGACCCAGATTTCATCTCCACCGGAACCGGGATATCCCAATGTCAATTCAAACGGCGCCACAGTATCGCGAGGTACATTCGATCCATCTCCCTGAGTCTGGGTCCCGTTGTAAAACCATTTCGCAGCCTGAACATCGTCGGTGAACATCGTCATCGCGCGCTGATGTCCGAATTCGACCGACTGCGTATCTGTAATGGTATGCAACGTGTCCATACCTTCGAGAAGCGCTGCGATTATCCCGACAGAGATCATTGTCGTCAGCGCGACAACAACAAGAGCCTCGATCAGGGTGAACCCTTTCTCGCTCAATTTTCTCTTTATTTTAAACCTGTTCACCATCTGTGTCTCTGCTTATGGAGTACTGCCGCCTGTCCCTACCCACTTGACTTCCACTCTATCCAGCGAAAACCCCCTGTATCCCGAATCGTATGTATTATTTGCGTTGTTGGAAATGAAATGAATAACGATCGTGTCTCCCGGAATCCAGGGCGTCCATGCGTTAAGACCCGTGCTCCCATCGAGGGGCCCCATGTAGACGTTTCCATCTCCGTCCTCGACCGTTATATAATCGGTTCCAGGACCCGGCTCCAGATCGAAATCGCCGAACTGACCGCGAATCTCAGACGCGCCGGGTACAGTGTACGGGAAAAGTAAATCTTCGTCGTTATCATAAACTTCATGTTCCGGTTTATCTTTCAGGTTCGGCAGACGATCCACCCTGGTCGGCTCATCCCTGTAAAAACTTGTGCTGAACTTTGCCAGCTCGCTGTCATCCGATTGCCACCATGTCAGTCTCTGCCACTGCGAATTTCTCGTCTCACTTGTCGCCGAATAAAACTCGATCTCGACATGCACCAGATTTTTCCTCTGGCGTATCGATGCATCTAAACTGTCGGCGTCGATATAAGTCCTTCGCGCAAGGTCGAATCCCGAATCGAGGTAATTCGGAAAATACATGATTACGTTGTCAAACTGCATTTCCCCGCTCCGGGTCTCCCAGAACCCCACATAATTCGTCGCGTTATTAAATCCATAAACTTCGATCTCGCTCACGTACGGATAATGGAACGCAGGATCGAAATCGGTATATGTGTCGATACCTTCAACCCCGATAATACCCGCTTTAAGCGGCTCAACGGCATTGTCGAAAATTACCTGTATATCCGATGAACCGTAACCAAGGTCTTTTGTAAATAAAATCGGAGTATTTTCATGCTTCCACGGGTCGTAGATATCGCCGTAGTTCAATACCCTGTCGGAAAAGAAAAACTCGAAATTCCTCTGCCATGTGTCGTCCAGATGCGGGAGATAATCCATATGATCGGTCGGGACTCCCATCTTCTCCGACACATTGAACCTGTTATCATACAGAATTCTGGAAATTGTGGTCAATTCCGGGAATGCGCAGAAAAGGTACTGGAAATCATCGGGAGCAAATCCGGTATCTCCGCCATTCGGATCTCCGCCGCCCGGATCGCCGATATTCGGATCGCCGCCCCCGCCGAACGGATCGTTAATAATCGGTCCGCCGCTATTTTCATCCCACGCAAGAAGATTCTTATCGCCCATCCACCTTGTCGGAGTGGCATCCTGGTTGAAATTCGCGCGCTTACCGTCAAAAGCCGCATATCTCGAATATGTATCATAGGCGGTTTGAAGGTCTCCCGACGCTCCGACCACCGTGTTCCCGCCGTTTTCTTCGCTGATCGCGATGTCCTTGAAATAATCCGGTACTTCCTGAATGTTACCCGGAACATCCGTCTGGAAAAACGGAAGGTCCTCGAAACTGGCGCCCTGAAGCGTTTCAAATTCCAGGCTTGCAAGATAAACAAGCTCGCTCTCGTTACGCGCGATAGTCGATGTTGTCGCTGCGGTAGAAAGCGCCATAAGAAATCCCGTTATCGCTACCCCAAGGACAACAGACGACAACAGGACCTCTAGTAACGACAAGCCGCGCTGATTTCTCAACAGCTGTTTATTCTTAAAGTCTTGCTTGAAGTCTTGCATGATTGAATATGTCGCTGGAAATTTTCTCATTTCCTTGAATTCCTGTTTTAATCCATTCCAATCGACCTGAACGCGTTCATAGCTTCCGACGTTCGGTCGTAATACTGCCCATATGCGAGTTCCTGATAGTCGGTCACATAATCTAGGATTCCGTCGGTGCCCGTAACATAGCCGACATGGTCGATCTCAAATCCCTTGTAGCCTTCGTTATCGCTACTATCCCCGACCATTATGACTTCCGCCGTGGTCCCGGGAACCAGCACCCATCCATATGTATCGTCCAGATTGATAATCGTTCCGGGATCTATTCCTCCGGTTCCATAGGGATTGCCGATATGCGGATCGGAACCTCCCTGCTGCGTTCCGCCCGGATCGTCCGGATTCAGCGGATCGTTGATTTCCGGACCACCTATAGTACTGTCCGAAAGCAGGGTGGCGATCAATATCCC
>JAPKYR010000234.1 GCA_026394215.1 bacterium | reverse complement strand
TTTGCTGTAATTATGTAGGATATGCTTTCCAGCTTGTTATTGAATGCCAGCAATCATCATGGTTTCAGTAACAAGCTGGAAAGCATGTCCTACATAAATTTAATTAAAATCCACTTTTTCAACAGCCCTTGGAAGCACATGGCACGCCTGCTCATACGCTTGAAGCGTATGACACAACAAAAAACCGCTGGTTGCCCAGCGGTCAGGTTTTTCATCCTTGAAGCCGAAAATATCAGGCTGAAAGGAAATACCCGGGATTCGATCTTGCATCTACAGGACGGTCACAAAATATCCAAACGGGAAAAGTCCCGATCAGCTTTCGAGCTCAGTGACCTGTGCCATCAAGCGGTTAAGAAGGACGCTGAGGTCCTTCTTGTCTTTTGCGGAGAATCCGTCGAATAATCTGCCTCCCCACTGATCCTTGACAGGCTGGATATCGCGAAGGACCTTCTTGCCCTTGGCGGTGACGACGGCGCGGATGACGCGCCGGTCTCTCGGATCGTCCTTGCGTTTCGCGAGCCCGTCGCGTTCCATACGGTCGATCAAACCGGTGATGTTACCCTTGGTAACGTCGAGGTCTTTCCCAAGCTCGCTTAGCGGGATTCCGTTGACGCCTGCGTTATTCAGGATGTCGAGCACGGCCCACTGCTGCTGGGTCGCTCCCAGGACGCCGGCAATGCGATTGCCCATGCGTCGGAGCATATTGTCGAGTTTGAAGATTGTAGAGATGATTTCTTCTTCCATGTTTCTCTCACTTTATTTTGTTTTGGAGTTAACCTTTATTTGTCCATATCGTACGGACTAAGGCTGCCCACTTTTATTCGCCAGGTATTTTAAATGCCTCTATAGTTCTTTTATTAATACTTTCAAGATGATTCTTCTATCAGTTCATTAACCGTGAATCATTCTAGCATGGATTGTTCACATTGTCAGTAAATAATTCAGGATTTTCGAAAAATTAATTGAGTTAATAATTAAATATAAATCCGAATGGCCATTCAGCCCGCCACGCGTAAATCTGGCATTTCAAGCCTCTTTCAGGCTATTCATGCCGATTGTGTTTTTTTTCACTCGCGATTTCACGAGGAAAATTCGGGCAGGTTTTGTCCTTGTAAGAATCAATAAAAAATATCGCCTATATGAATAGGCAGGGTATCGGACTAAACATGATTTCGTTGGTTTTGACGCGGATTTCCCGAAGTATATACCTTATAGTACCCGCCTTGCGCAGACGAATCGCTCGTTGTAATAACCGGAATCCAGCGGGCTGATCACCACGCCGCCCATGTGGCTCGACGAATGAATAAAGTCGCCGCTGCCGATATACATCCCGACATGGCTGATTCCGGATCGGGTTGTGTGGAAAAGCACAAGGTCGCCGGGCTGCAGGTTCGAATATTCAACAGCTACGCCGCATTGAGCCTGCTCGGCTGCGCGATGCGGAAGCGATATGCCAAACATCGCATATACCTGCATCGTGAATCCTGAGCAATCAATGCCGCCGGTAAGGCTTGTACCCGACCAGACATACGGCGTGCCAAGGTATTTCGACGCTTCCTGGATAATCGACTGGCCTGTCGCGGTTCCGCCGCCGTTTCCGATCGGGACATCCGGAGCGCCATAATTTACATGGGGCGGTGAACCAGGATTGTGTGACGGGGGTGGAGGAGTCGCAGGACGCGGGAGCGGGATTCTCAAATCGCGTCCGATTCTTAACGAGGTCCTGATATCCAGACCGTTTCGGTCCATCAGGGCGCTCTGGGTAATTCCAAATGCATGGGCGACTTCGCTTATTGTGTCTCCACGGCGGACCGTATAAATATGATACGGAGTCCCATCGTCAAATGATCCGTCGCTTGATAGCCCGTCATCGGTTACGGGAGTCGGGTCGGGTGTCGCAAGTTCGGGAGGGGTAATCTGTGAAAAATCGAATATTTCAGAATGCCAGCCCGTCAGATCGGTGCATTGATCGATAGGTTCAACCGGATTTATCGGTTGAAGCGGGGTCAATTCCTGCGAATAGTCCTGGAGAGGATCGGGAACGATTAGTTCCGGCGGGACAATTTCAGGAGGTTGTGTCTCTATAATCGGGGCGGAACGATATGCCGGGATTACCAACTCGGTTCCTTCCCTTAACAAGCTGTCGGCAGTGAGGTTATTGGCTTCTGTCAGCGCAGCGAGGGAAACATCGTTTTGAGACGCGATTCCGCCAAGCGTATCGCCCTGTACTACGATGTGTGTTTCCCATGACGACGATCTCGACTGGAGCGTCCCGAGATCGGCGGGGATCAGCAACTCATCCCCGATATGGAGTAACGCACCCTCTGTGAGATTATTGAAGGAAAGCACAGTCTGGACGTTAATTCCGAACTGGCGCGCGATTGTCCATGGGCTGTCGCCGGACTGGACACGGTAATGGAGAGGTTCGGGAGCCGGTCCGGTAGTATTTACATCCGATTCGGTCGTTTCCGCATTTCCTTCGTATTGATAATCGGATGGCGGGATGCTCAGCATCTGTCCCGGCTGAATCAGGTCGTCCTCGGTCAGGTTGTTGAATTCGAGGAGAATAAGGCTTCCGATACCGAACCGATGGGCGATCATGTATGGATTATCGCCGGGTTGGATTATGTAGGTCGTTTCGCCGGTGGATTCGGAATCGCCGTCGGCGGATTCCTCGTCGCGATCCGATGGAACCGCGATTCTCTGCCCGATCCTGAGCATCGGGTTTTCATCTTCAGCCCAGCCATTGGCGGCGAAAAGGTCCTCAAGGCTGACCCCGAATTCGATAGCTATCGACCATGCCGAGTCCCCCTCTTCTACGGTATAGATAACATCGGCATGTACGGGTACGGCAAGTGTCAGCCAGAGAATTAACGGCATGAAAACCGTGAGTAGCCATCCTGGTCCTGCTCGATTGATTTTATTTCTCATCTACAGTACGTTTAACCTTCCAAGTTATTGAAACAACCTCACGATAATCGGTGCCGTCCAGATACGAGAACGTTAGCGTATCATCTGAAAACCGAAAAATCAACCTTTTTGCGCCCATAAAAGCTACATGTTGCCCTGACAGTCGTTCTGGACGGTTATCTATATTAATATTATCGGCAGATAATCCCGGTTTTGGCGGGAAATGCATTGATATTTATTCAAACTAATTCAATTTGGATCATCCTGCCGCTGGATATTTTGATAAAATAAGGGGACAATCGTGTAATTAACCATGCCTGCCATACCCCCGGAAATCAGGAAATCGCGTTTCAAAGTCGACTGGTGGCTCGTTGCGGTGCTTGCCGTCCCGGTCATCTACTTCCTGCCGGAGCTGCTGGGGCTGAATGTCTTCGCCGGGATAGACTCGTCGCGGCTGAACGAGCCGTTCAGGTTTTTCGACCGGGAGGCGTTCCTGGCCGGACATCTTCCGCTATGGAATCCGTACTACTTCGCCGGATTTCCGCACCTTGCCGAGAGTGAATCGGGGCTTTTCTATCCGGGGAATATTTTTATTCATATGCCCGGCGATTTTTTCCACTGGTATTCGGTTGAGGTTGTCGCCCATTTCATGATCGCGGGGGCGGGATTTTATTTATGGATGAGGATGCGCGGGCATGAGAAACTGACATCGGCGTTTCTGGCAGCCACCTATGAAACCACCCCATTCCTGATTTTTCACATGACTACCTTGGGGCTGTTTACGTCGATTGTCTGGCTGCCGTGGTATTTTCTGATTTTCGATAGCGGGATTACCGGCAAACACCCGGTTCGATCCGGACTCTGGATGGCGTTACTTCTGGGTTTCATGCTGATGAGCGGGTCGGTGCAGGCAGCGTTTCTTGGATGTTTCGGGCTTTTCATTTACGCGATTTGTGTAATTCTGGTGCAGCCGGACAGAAAATCGCGCGTGAATACGACTTTGAGGGTGCTTGCGGTATTGGTGCCGACCGTGATTGCGCCACTTATCGCGGCGATACAAGTGCTTCCCACAATGGAGTTGACCCGATTTTCCGAACGCGCCGCGACCGATATGATCGAATTTTACAATATGGGAACTTGGCTGAATGTCCCGAGGCTGATCTCGCTTGTGGTTTTCCCGGCGCTTGATAATCCTGCCGACATACAGAGTTACGGTAGCAGTTTGTGTTTTCTTGGAGTGATTCCGTTCCTGTTCGCGATATCGTCGCTTGCGTTCTGGAAAACTAAAAAGCAGGTTCTTGTCCCGCTTATCGTTACTGGTGTTATTACTCTGCTTCTTGCATTTGGACGAAATCTCCCCGGATATGACACTCTTGTCGAATTCCCACCGTTTTCGATGTTCCGGTCAACACTAACAGTCTATTCCTTTTTGGTCTTTACTCTCATAGCCCAGGTGTTTTCAACCTACCCCTTCAGTCGCCTCCTTGTGCAAAAACGTGCGAATTTTGATCAGTCGCTTCAGTTTTTCGACGATGTCAAAGCCGAATTTCCAAATAGTGATGAAATCCCGCGAGTACTTCTCCCCGGAAGCCAGTTCCTTATGGACCCGAACGCGATGGATCATCTCGGATTCACCGCGCCGGAAAAAGTCTGGGATAATATGACCGGAAATGCGTCGGGATTGAGAAATGTTACATCACTAAACGGCCTCACACCGCTCAATCAGAATGACTGGAAACTCGTACTAAGGGATACGCTTCAACAGCATATCGACAATATCGCGGCTCAGGCGACGGCAAGTGGGGAACCAAAAACTCCCGACGCGATGTCGTTGAAAATTATCTATATGCTTGGAACCGATGTTCTGCTTCTCGAAGGAAACGACTGGGATGTGCCGGGCTTTGAACTGTGGCGGGAGGATATCGCGTTTCCGTTCCATGAGGGGCTGTGCGCGTATCGATTCAAGGGCGGAAATCTCCCGGACGCGTATTTCAGCTCGATAATTTTCTACGATTTCTACTCCGATTATGGGGGATATTACAGGTGGTTATCGGACGAATACATGGTAATAAGGGAGAATGTCGGAGTCGAGAAAGATGGGGCTGAAGGCACTGAAATGGTGGCGTACGGGGATGCAAATGCTCAGATCACCGACCGGGATCGCGGCTACAACTGGATGACATTCGATGTTTCGGTCGGGGAGGGGGGCGGATTCCTTGTCACCGGAGAGAATTATTACCCCGGCTGGAAAGCGCTGATCGATGGCGAAGAGACGGAAATTTATAAATGCGATTATCTTTTAATGGGAATCAATGTCCCGCCGGGCGATCATGAAATCGAATTCAGATACCAGCCGCAATCGGTGCTTGTCGGCATGATCGGATCGATATCGGGCTTTGTCATTTGGATAATTCTCATGCTTGTCGTGACGTGGATTCACAAAAAAGGAAAACCTACTTTGGTGCTGTCTGCAGAATGAAATCCACCGAGTTGAAAACCGAACTCAAGCCTGTTCTGGCGATAATCGTCCTCCCGCTCGTATTTTACTGGCGCGAACTGGTCGGCGTGACCATTTTCGCGGGATTCGATTTTACCCACCTGATCCTT
>JAPKYR010000069.1 GCA_026394215.1 bacterium | reverse complement strand
TCCGAAAAATAATCGTAAATCTCGATGCTGATCTCCGGATCCTCCTGAATCTTATTCAGGTTCTCAAGCCCCAGACGTCCGCGATTGCGTTTGAGCGTGTCGGTCGAATCCGCAAGCTTCTGAAGTTCCTTAAGCACGCTTTGAGGAACGATAATCAGCCCCTCGAGGAATTTACTCCGGATAATGTCGGAGATCCGTCCGTCGATTATGATGTTAGTGTCGAGTACTTTCGGGTTGATATTCTGTCCGCCGCCCTCGCCGTCCCCGGCAATGCCGATTTTCACACTCGACATGAAAAACGCACCAAGGTAAACAAGAATTACAATGACCCCGACAAACGCCAGGATTTTCAGCCCGTAATACTGCTGAAGGTTGGCCATGAAGATCGATTCGATCACGTAGGTATTAAATAAAAGTGCAAGGACGAAACCCAGGCCTCCCCCGATAATCCCGTTGACAAGTTTCGGCCCGTTTGATTGAAGGATCAGCCTGAGAAACCACTCGTTGAATTTGAGAAGGGAACGGTATGCCATTGTGGCAGTCATGAATCCGATCAGCGCGAACGCTACTATGATGCCGGGTTTGTCCGGTATCCATCTATTAATTCCGCCGGGCTGGTCGGTGAGGTAGGGTTCCAGGATAAGCGCAACAGCGTATCCGATAACTCCCCCAAGGAAGAGGCATACAAATTTCATGAAACGAAGACCCATGATGCGCTCCTTTTAAATGATAGGATGATAAAATAATTCCATGCAATTATTGAATAAAAGATGAATAAGGATAATTGCAAAAATACGACGTATAACGAGCATGCATTGGGCCATGCATAATATTCGATACCGAAAGTACGACGAAAGATCGCTCCCGTCGCATAAGTAACACCCAATTATATATGAAAATCGGCAGAATTGCCAACATCTGGAGGAAAGGATTCCGGAATACTCGTTTCCGACATCACCGTGTGGTAAACTTCTTTCCGGCACGCCGTGTCTTATAATGGCATTAGCATGGGAGCTCACAATATCATGAAAGGCATTCAACGGGCATCAATAATCGCATTTCTTTCAACACTCTCGTTTATTATCCTGGAGAAGCCTGCTTATGCCAACGCCCCAATGACTTGGGGCGGTATCGCAGGAGGTGCTCAGGCAGCGATCGGATTTGCTACTGGTGGAATCGGTTTCATCGCGATAACAATCGTAGAGTCCATCGTCTTCAGAAAATACTTTTCGATGACATGGGGACGAAGTATATTCGCTTCAGTCATGATCAACCTGATTTCATCGGCTATTGGGTTTTGGCTAGCAAACGCAGCGTTTCAATTAAAAATCCCAGGGCTTTTCGTCGGAGCATTGGTAACATCCATCTTGATTTACCACATGAGATATAAGGGAATGCCATTGTATTATATGCTCATCATTATTCCGACAATATTAATCGGGTTTATTGGCGTCCTTCCCTTCTGGAAAATAATTGTTCAAACGAATCACCTGGTCATTTTTGGAATGATGATGCTTCCACTTGTTCTCGGATTCGGTCTGACGCTTCTCTATGAGGGTATGGTCGCGGGTTACTTTTTACCCACAGATGACTTCTGGAAACCTTTACTGATAGCCAACTGTTACTCATATTTGATCCTCGCGATCGCACTGCCGTTTTCACCAATTAAGGCACAAATCGATTCACAAGGTACCCTTGTATTCGAGATTCAAAACCAAATAGTGGCTTATAATCGATCACCCGAGCAAGTCGTGGAAATTATCAGGAAATCTCATGGATCGAACCTTTATCTTCTTGGCCTTACAAGCTACTCCTCCCCACCGCCCGGATATGATGGTAAGCAGGAAGAGAGGGGTTTAAATTATTCATATGGCCATTTTTCCCAGGGTGATCCCGATCCTGACATCGGGATTGCGGTTGCTGAAGAGGCGCTTACCTACAATTCCCTAACTGATTTTAAAAGAAAACATTTCGAGTGGACAATCGACTATCTCGAACATTGGAAAATCGCTAGAGAAGCAATAATTGCTGGCGACCAGAACGCGTTGGACATTGCATATCAAAACTGGAAAAATTGGAAAGTGGCAAATCCACAACCGGAAACAGTAGGGGCTCTATTTCCGGAGCCATCGGAAGTAATCCAGTTGCTCGTCATGATTCATAAATCCGACCTTGAAGCCCCGGTGGAAGATGCAATAGAGGAAAATTGAACGATAAATATCGAACTTCTCTCACTCTTATTCCCCTAACGGCATATCCAGATTCCCCTGCCCCGTCCCATCATTCAAAAATACCTTCACACGCCTCGCTGACACGAAAACGTTATCTCCAACCTTTATATTTAGTTCCGCAAGACGTTCCGTCGGAATGTGCGCCTCGTAAATTTTATTATTGCCAGGATACTTGATTTCGATTCGCGCGACAGGACCCACATCGCGGATACTTACCACGTTTGCCATAAGCGATATTTCCCCCCTTTTATCGTGGCTTAATTGAAGATCATGAGGACGCACATACGCAGTCGCCGGAGAATCGACCGCGTGCGCGAGTTCCGGCACCTGCAGCCTGACATCCCCCATGAACGCGACTCCCTGGCTCACCCGTCCAACGAAAAGGTTTACATTGCCGATGAATTCGTATACGAATGGCGTCACGGGATTATTATAGATTTCGTACGGCGTCCCGATCTGCTCGACCTTCCCATTATTCGTAACCGCGACACGGTCGGCAACCTCCAGCGCCTCCTCCTGGTCGTGGGTCACAAATACGCTCGTGATATGAAGATCGTCATGAAGCCGCCTGAGCCACTTTCTCAATTCCGCGCGGACCCTCGCGTCGAGCGATCCGAACGGCTCATCCAGAAGCATCACTTTGGGTTCCACCGCAAGCGCCCTCGCGAGCGCCACCCTCTGCCTCTGTCCCCCGGATAGCTGCGACGGGTACCGATCGGAGAATTGGTCGAGCTGGACAAGGCTCAGTAAAGACATCACACGGTCGCGAATTTCCTTTTTTGACGGTCTTACGCCTCTCGGTTTCACCCTCAACCCGAAAGCGACATTCTCAAAAATCGTCATGTGACGAAACAGCGCGAAATGCTGAAACACAAACCCGACCTGGCGTTCGCGAAGCGGCGATTTTGTCGCGTCGCGTCCATGAAAAAGGATATTCCCTGAATCCGGGAATTCCAGCCCAGCAATAATTCGTAATAGAGTGGTTTTTCCCGACCCTGACGGCCCCAGAAGCGCGAAAAGCTCGCCGTCTTTTATCTCGAGGCTGATATTATCAAGCGCCTTGAAATCCCCGAACTTCTTAGTCACATTGCATATCGAGATATCCATTAATCGGTGCCTCCGGGACGGTCGGCTTTTATCTGGTGGCTGTGACGCCATTCGAGAATGCTCCTGGCTATGATCGTTATCAATGCGAGAAGCGACAGGAGCGACGCCACCGCGAATGCCGCAGAAAACTTGTACTCATTGTAGAGAATCTCGACATGCAGCGGGAGGGTTATTGTTTGGCCCCTCAAATGTCCGGACACTACTGAAACGGCGCCGAACTCGCCCATCGCGCGCGCGTTGCATAGAATCACGCCGTACAGAAGCCCCCACTTGATATTCGGCAGCGTCACCCGGAAAAATGTCTGGATACCGTTCGCCCCCAATGTGAGCGCGGCTTCCTCCTCATCAATTCCCTGCGACTGCATCAACGGAATCAGTTCTCGCGCTATAAACGGGAAAGTAACGAAAAGGGTCGCGAGAATAACGCCCGGTATCGCGAATATAATTTTGATGTCATGCTCCGAAAGCCACGGCCCGAACCATCCGCGCAGTCCGAACAATAGTACGAAAATCACTCCGGCGACAACCGGCGAGATAGCGAATGGCAGGTCTATCAGGGTGATTAAAAATCCCTTTCCCGGAAACCGGAATTTCGTGATCGCCCATGCCGCCGCGATTCCGAAAACCAAATTGACAACTACCGAAATTGCGGCAGTGAGCAGAGTAAGGCGAATCGCGGCAAGCGCGTCGGGATCTACGATGGACGCGATGTAGGTCGCAATCCCCCTGGAAAACGCCTCCGTGAATACAACTACAAGAGGCATCACGAGAAACAACCCCAGAAATGCAAGCGCTATTACGGTGAGGATAATTCTGACAAAAAGAGGTTCAGTCAGGTCGTTTATAGTCCTTGGTTTCCGAATAATTTCCTCAGTGACTGGTTGTTTCCCGACATCCATCGATAATTACCATCCAGTTTTCGTTAAATACTTGCTCGTCCATCTCTGAAGCAGGTTTATTATTAAAAGCAGAATGAAAGACGCGACTAGCATGACGACCGCGATTGCAGTCGCGCCGGTGTAATCGTACTGCTCAAGCTTGGTTATTTTTAAAAATGGCACAATTTCTGTCCGCATCGGCATATTTCCGGAAATAAAA
>JAPKYR010000278.1 GCA_026394215.1 bacterium | reverse complement strand
TGCGACGGAGTATTCCGGACAAGATAAAATACCCGGGATTGATCCGGATCAAATTATCGCAAGCCAGCGTGTCGATCTTGATGGCGATGGGACAATCGAAACAATCGTCATTACATACGAAGAATCATTGGATGGGCATCCGGTGGGGGGGAATATTCTTGTTTATACAGAATCGGATGGCGAATTGTCCCTTGCCTGCACAAAGGAAGGGCTGAATCCGTGGAAGCTGGAAATCGGCGATGTAGATGGCGATGACCAGATGGAAATTGCTGTCGGTGTGTGGAAGGAAAGCCCGTTCGATCCGGTGATGGCAAAGCGGGTTTTTATATATTCATGGGATGGCGAGACTTTACAGAAAAAATGGCTCGGGTCGAGATTATCGAGACGTTTCGATGATTTCGTTCTTTATGATATCAACGATGATGGCTGGGATGAGCTTATCGCGCTGGAGGTCGGGGAGTCGGGTATGCATAGGGTCGCCGTTTACAGGTGGGACATTTTCGGTTTCGAATGGTTGGGATGTTCGGAGGAGATGGCGGATCTATCAAGTTTTTGTGAGGATGAGGAAAATCTGACAGTGCTTACAGATTCAGAGCAATTTGGAGTAGAATTCCATGAAGACCATGTTGATATAGAACCAATCGAACTGGAGGAGAACGATGTACGTTTATAAAAATATTATACGGGCACTTGCGATCATCGGCTTTGCGATAGCGGCTATGGTTGTAATGGTTGTCCCCGGCATCACGTCTGAGGATTCCGGCAACGGATCGGATATTTACGACGCGCTTGTTAGCGAAACCAGCCGGATCACGCCGTCGGTTCCGGAATATGAAATCGAACCCGATCTGTCGAACGTGGAAAATCTTACGAATTTCGACGGGGAGCTGACATCGGAGCAGCTTGATATGATCGCCGCGAACGGTTTTGTGGTGACACCGTCGGACGGCAAGCAGATTTTCTGGATCTACGAGCAGAACGACTATAGCAATCCGAAAATCCCGTCGTTTATCACGACGGATTCAATCCTTCATACTTATCATTTTTTCTTCGATTATGTCCTTCGAACGGTGGAAACGTCCATGCTGATACCGGCGTTGTCGGATCTTAACGAGGCCATGTTGAGCGCGTCGGAAGATGATATGGATTCCGCCACCGATCCCGATATTGAGGATGCCGCGTGGCGGAATGTAGCGTACTTTGCGGTTGCGAGATATCTTCTCGATGGGACCTCTCCTCCGGCAAGTGTGGAGGATATGGTTATGAGCGAGGTTGGTAAAATCGAGGCGCATCAGTCGCGGGCGGTGTCGGATATTTTCGATCCGGTTCTTATCGATTACACGCAGTTTGTCCCTCGCGGTCACTATACCCGTACCGAAGAACTGAAAAAATATTTCATGGCGATGATGTGGTACGGGCTTGTGCCGATTATTATCGACAATACTGAACCGGGGATGAATTCAACAAGGCAGGCTTTATTGATAGTCAATGACCTTCGCAATGCCTCTTTCAATGGGACTTCAGCGATCGACCTATGGGAAACAATTTATCATCCGACCGGATTTTTTGTGGGTGAATCCGATAACATCACTTTTTATGATTTGTCGGGAATAATGGACGATGTTTTTGGATCATCGCTGTCGCCCGATAATTTTTCGACTGAGAGCGGTATACGTGATTTTATCGCGAGAGTCAAAGACCTGCCGGTACCGGGGATAGAGCAATATGTACCGGTGACTTCCGAGGAGGAGGAATCGGGCGATTTCTCCCGCGAAGGTCGTGTATTCAATTTCATGGGGCAGAGGTATATTCCCGATTCGCGCGTTTTCCAGGAGCTCATTTTACCGAAAGTTCCCGAGCGGGACATGCCGGTTGGGCTTGATGTTTTCGCGGCGATGGGATCGGACAGGGCGCTTGATATTCTGGGTGACTATTATGGTGTACATGATTACACGGGATATGACAGCCAGATGGAAAAAATGCGGATGGAGATTGAGGGGACATCGCTTGAATTGTGGCAGTGGAATTTGTATAGCGGGTGGCTGTGGAGCCTGAGATCGTTAAACGAACCTGTGGGCGAGGGATATCCCGCATTTATGAGAAATGACGCCTGGCTGGATAAGTCGCTCTTTACATCACTTGGATCTTGGACGGAACTTCGACATGATACGGTCCTTTATGCTAGGCAAAGTGGCGCGGAATGTGGTATGGATGAGCCGCCGCCACCGCCGAAAAGTTATATCGAGCCGAATATCGAATTCTGGAACAGGATGGAATGGCTTGTGGAATTCACGGCAGACGGGCTTAATTCGCGCGATCTTATGAACGGGACTCTGACCAACCAGTTCGAACGGCTTGGCGATCTTGTGACATTTTGCCGGGGCATTGTGATGAAGGAACTGGGGAATGAAGAGATCACAAGTGATGAATACGATCGGATGACGATATATGGCGGCATGCTCGAATCGCTGATGCTATCTTGTGCGGGTGGAGACCTTCTGAGCGAAGCCGACAAGGATATGGCGCTTGTAGTCGACGTGCATACAGCCAACGGTACAACAGTGCTGCAGGAAGCTACCGGGCGTGTCGGAGTGATTTATGTCGTTGTTCCGGTCGATGGAAAATTATATTTATCGAGGGGCGGAACTTATACGCAGTATGAATTCACACATCCTGCGTCGGATCGTCTTACGGATGAGCAGTGGCGCGAAATGCTTAATAATAATGTGGTTCCCCCGTTAGCGGAATGGACAGATAGTTTCATTGTGACGCTTGATGAAGCTCCGATGTTTGACGAATCGGGCGGCGGTTGTTGAAAGCGGAAATTCGATGAATGGCGACAGGCTGGTTTCGGTACGAATGATTTTTCATGCGATACTGCTTGTCGCGATGGTTTTTATTGGCGCGGGACAGTCGAGGAGTACTGAACGGACTGTATCATTTGCTGCGGTGGGCGATATATTTTTCTGCCGTGGTGTGTCTCATGTGATCGAGGAAAATGGCGTCGATTATCTGTTTGAGTCCACAACCGATATCATCAGCAGTTACGATCTAGCCTTCTGTAATCTCGAATGCGCGTTGTCCAATCGCGGAACTCCACTTGAGAAGAGATTTCTATTCAGGTCCGATCCATCCTGCGCTTATGCTCTCAGCGCTGCGGGTTTCGATATTGTGTGCCTTGGGAACAACCATTCGATTGATTACGGTTATGACGCATTGCTCGATACTATGGATGCTGTCGAAAATGCTGGGATGACCGATGTGGGGACGCAGGTCGCGGGATCTGGTGATTCAGGTGTCAGGATTATCGAGAAGAACGGGCTTACAATAGGGTTCCTGGCGTTTTGCGATCTTTATGACGATGCCGGTGAAGCGCTGGAAGGATACCCATCCATCATGATGGTCGATCCCGTTGCCTTGCCTCAACAAGTTGCGGATGCGAAAAGCCGGTGCGATGTACTTGTTGTGTCGATGCACTGGGGGGTCGATTATGTGGATTTTCCGACCGAACGCCAACAGGCGCTGGCAAAGCTCTGCATTGACAATGGAGCCGATTTAATTCTCGGGCATCATCCGCATGTGCTTCAGGAAATGGAAATCTATAAAGGGAAGCCGATAGTGTATTCGATGGGCGGATTTGTCTGGGACTCGTCGCGCGATGGCGCGGATCATAGCGGGATTTTTGCATTTGAGCTTGGCGATGACAGCGCGGAGTTTGTGGAAATGATTCCGGTGGAGATAAGGGGATGTCGTCCGGAGCCGGTAGAACATGGTTTTGACGGCGAATAGTATCAGAACCACAAGCGTAAGCGAGTGGTCTACCATGGTCACTTACAAATGAACTAATTTAGATATCAAAATTATCCAAAGTGTAGTTGATAAACCACTCGCTTACGCTTGTGGTTCTGATACAAATAATATGTCAGGAATATCAAAAATTTATTTATCCGATGTGTTCATATCGATCCCTCTGTTGATCTGTATAATGGTGTTAATATTTATAACGTCCAGTTGCGCACAAAAAATTCAAGGTACGCCGCCGATTCGTGTGTTTGAAGGGCATGGCAAGGCGGTCAACTCGGTAGCATGGAGTCCGAATGGCCTCACCGCTCTTTCGGGAAGCTGCGATAATACGCTTATTCTCTGGAATATCGAAACCAGGGAAGTAATCCGGACATTTACAGGCCATACAGATACTGTCTGGTCAGTCGCAGTCAGTCCAGATGGTCGGTATGGGTTATCCGGCAGTGCCGGCAAAACGATGAAATTGTGGGATCTTTCCGATGGGTCGGAGGTCAGGACATTCATCGGGCACACGGACAGTGTCAACAGAGTCGCATTCAGTCCCGATGGAAAATGGGGATTGTCAGCAGGATCTGACCATACGATAAAACTTTGGGATATCGAGACCGGTAATGAAATCCGAACATTTACGGGGCATACGGACAGTGTGAAATGTATCGAGTTCAGCCCGGACGGAAATTACATAGTTTCCGGCAGCGCTGATAAGACAATCAGAATCTGGGATATAGCGACAGGGGAGGAGGTCAGGACGATAAGGGGACATGCGGATTCGGTCAAAGCGGTTTCATACAGCCCGGACGGACGATATATTCTGTCGGCGAGTATGGACCGGACGCTGAAACTGTGGGACGCCGGGACGGGGGAACTTATCCGGACTTTTACGGGGCATAGGGGAGGGGTCAAGTCGGCGGTGTTCAGCCCGGACGGGAAATCTATTCTGTCGGGAAGCAATGATCAAACGATTATTTTATGGGAGACGGAAACGGGTGTCGCGATCCGAACATATACAGGGCATACGGATATTGTCTGGTGCGTCGCGATAAGCCCTGACGGGAAAAGTGCGCTTTCGGCGAGCGAGGACAAAACAGTGATGCTGTGGGATTTGGGGTTATCTGACCGGGGATAATAGCTTCGAGTTTAGCGATAACTTCGGATATTGGTAAAATTCTGCAAGTTCTTGACAATTGGGTAAAAAATGTTATAATAGCGATAAATCAGGTCGCTATTAAGTGGGTCATCCATCCGGATATGAAAATCTCGAAGAAAACGGATTATGCTCTCAGGACTCTTGTCACGTTGACGGAGCAATACGGACGCGGGCCGATACCGATCAGGGAACTCGCGCGCCGCAACGATATTCCGAAAAGGTTCCTCGAACATATTCTTCTCGAACTGAAGGAGCAGAGTTGGGTAGAGAGCGTCTCGGGTCGCCATGGCGGATATGTCCTTGGCAAGAACCCTAAGAAAATAACCATGGGGCAGGTTGTCAGGCTGTTTGACGGGGTTTTAGCGCCAATAAAATGCGTTTCCGTGGTCGATTATATGCGTTGCACACAGGAGCCAATGTGCAGATTCAGGAGAATTTTTCTTGAAATTCGCAACAGGACGGCGGCGTTGATGGATCAGGTTACATTGGACGATCTGGTGAAGGAAGTCCCAGTATCGGAGAAGGAAATTTTCGCATAAGTGAAAATTAATTTTGGGGAGATATGCGGTAAATATTTTTTTAAAATTAATTACGACCTATAAGATCGTGATTGATTAGGGCACAATTAATGCCCGGAGGCTAAACGATGAAGAAGTACAATTTATTCCTGCTGGTCGCGACCATGGCACTATTTCTGGTCATGGTAACGGCCTGCCCAAACAATGGGGGAGGGGGAAATACCGGGGGAAATCAGATAGGAGGTCAAGGCAACCAGGGGACAACCGGACAGGGTGGTAATAACCAGGGAGCACCGGGACAACCTGTAAACCAGCCACCGGTTGCGATTCTCAACGTTTCCTACGATCCGACAAGGGAACTGTACGAGGAATACAACACAGCATTCGCTGCCTATTGGAAAACCGAAGGGAACCAGGTTGTGACGATCACGCAGAGTCATGCGGGTTCCGGAAGCCAGGCGAGGGCTGTCATAGACGGGCTGGAAGCGGACGTTGTCACGCTTGCACTCGCTTATGATGTCGACGCGGTCGCCAAATCAGGTCTCATCGATCTTAACTGGCAGTCCCGTCTCGGCAACAACAGTTCTCCGTACACATCGACGATTGTATTTCTTGTGCGGACGGGAAATCCAAAAAATATCACCGACTGGGACAGCCTTGTAATGCCGGGAGTATCGGTAATTACGCCGAACCCGAAAACGTCCGGCGGTGCACGATGGAATTTCCTCGCGGCATGGGGTTACGCGCTTCAGCAATCGAACAACGATGAAGCATATGCGCAGCAATTCGTGACGGACCTTTTTAAAAATGTCCCGGTACTCGACTCGGGCGCCCGCGGTTCCACCGTGACTTTCGTGGAACGTGAGATCGGCGATGTGCTTCTCGCGTGGGAGAATGAGGCTTTTCTTGCAGTCAATGAATTCGGCAGCGACAAATTCGAAATCGTGATTCCATCGGTAAGCATACTTGCGGAACCGCCGGTAGCTGTTGTCGATTCATTCGCCGACAAACACGGCACAAGAGAAGTCGCACAGGCTTATCTTGATTATTTATACACAGAAGAAGGACAGGAGATAATCGCGAAACATTATTATCGCCCGACCCTCGCAAGCGTAATGGAGAGACATGCTTCCGAATTTCCGCAAATCAACCTTTTCACGATTCAGGATATTTTTGGCGGATGGAACGCCGCGCAGGAAAAATTCTTCGCGGATGGCGGAATTTTCGATCAGATTTACGAGCCAGGTGCTTAGCGGAGGCTAGAGAATGAAACTACCGGCTTTGGGAAAGCAGAGGAGCATCATACCGGGCTTCGGATTATCTCTCGGGTATACCCTGTTTTATCTTGGAGTCATTGTATTAATTCCCCTGAGTGCCGTGGTCGCGAAATCGACCGGCCTCACATGGAGCGAATTTTTACAGACTGTCACAACTCCGCGCGTCCTTGCGTCATTCCGATTAAGCTTCTCAACGGCGTTTATAGCAGCGTCGATCAACGCGGTGTTCGGACTCTTGGTAGCATGGGTGCTTGTAAGGTACAAATTTCCCGGAAGCAGAATTGTAGACGCCCTGGTCGATCTTCCCTTTGCTCTTCCCACAGCCGTGGCGGGTATTGCCCTGACCGCGATATACGGTCCTAACGGCTGGATCGGGGAATGGCTTTTGACTCATGGGATCAAAGCCGCATTTTCACCATTAGGAATTACTATCGCCCTCACATTTATCGGGCTTCCGTTTGTCGTACGAACCGTGCAACCCGTGCTGCAGGACCTCGGAAGGGATATGGAAGAAGCCGCCGGAAGCCTCGGAGCGTCGCGATGGCAGATTTTTTCGGTCGTGATTTTTCCGCAGTTATTGTCCGCAAATCTGACAGGTTTCGCGCTTGCGTTCGCAAGAGGGATCGGCGAGTACGGGTCGGTGGTTTTTATTTCCGGAAATATGCCGATGCGGACGGAAATTGTGCCATTGTTAATAATCACCAAGCTTGAGCAGTACGATTACACCGG
>JAPKYR010000203.1 GCA_026394215.1 bacterium | reverse complement strand
GACTGTGGAAGGGATGGAATAATACGACCAGGTTCCCTCGCGGCGCTGTTCGAGAAGCCCGGCGTCCCTGAGAACCGCAAGGTGTCTTGAAATACGGGATTGCCCCATACCCATAATTCGGACCATTTCGTTCACCGAGAGCTCCTCGGTGTCAAGGATTGTCAGGAGCCTCAGACGTGTGGGGTCCGCCATCGCTTTCAGCACGCGAAGAAGTTCTGCCATTGTCTCACCAGCCTGATTATTTAGAATAATTAATTCTGATCCAGTCAGAGTTAATGATATTGGATTTAATTGAATATGTCCATAGGGGACAGTATGTCCAAAGTGGAAAGTTTTGGTATTGCTTCGAAATAAATGGACGGCATGATTCTGCTTTCCATGAAATTTCCCTAAAAAATATTCATAACTCTCTAAGCCCTTTTAATACTGGCTTCTGTGAGGAATGATGATAAATTTGATCTAAATGGGATTAATCGAAATAAAACAGCGTGGAATCCGAATTGCTATATGAAAATTGCTGAGAGAGAATAGACTGGATGAAAATATCTACTCTCTAAGATCCTGGCCCACCTGAAACCAATCGCAGGTGGGCTTTATTTATTTAATCGAGCACTCCCTTACGGTCGTGCCTCTGAAACGGTGGCCCATCTGAAACTGACCGAATATAGATTTAATATTATTTATACGTAAGAAATAATATATCAGAGGCACGACCGTCAGGGAGTGCTTCATCACCACAATCCACCCAATATTCAGAGGCACGACCGTCAGGGAGTGCTTCATCACCACAATCCACCCAATATTCAGAGGCACGACCGTCAGGGAGTGCTTCATCACTACAATCCACCCAATATTCAGAGGCACGACCGTCAGGGAGTGCTTCTGCTTTTACAATTCCGGTTCGTACGTTCTGATTAAGTCAATGTCGGTAATCACCCCGGTCGTGCCGTCATAATCGAAAACTTCCCACCATAAGCCGGGTTCGCCGGTATTCGGAGCGTGATACTCGGCAATCTGACCGTACTGGTTATAGACTTTTACGACAGCATTCGACGTCGTGCTGATCGATCCGCTGCCCGCCCAATGGTGGACGAAAAACTTATAGCGGGTCGGGAAAATCTGCGAAATAGTTGTCGTTTCCGGACCGTAGCTTGTAACATCATCGACATCCAGTTGAGCATACGGCATTTCTGTCAGGCTGCCCATGTCAACAAAGTAGACATGCCAGAGGACATCATCGACTATTAATTTCAAATGGCTGTCGAGATCGACAGGATTTTCCGCCCACGTAAGGATGATCCTGATCTCGCCGTCCGCAAGAATCGGGGACAGCGTGACGTCATAAACCATAGTTTCATTACTGACCACGGCGCCGTTTGTGTAATTCGAATTGTATCCGTCCTTAAGTGCTTTGATCGTGTACGTGCCGGGATCCACATCGTAGAAGAAATAGTCGCCGCTCGGATTACTGGATGTGGTCAGGAGTGGTGCGCCGGATGTGTTGTTATGCCCAGCCCTGATTTCGACTGTCGCCATGTCGATCCCGTAGCCGGTAATTGCATCGATAATTTTTCCGGTCAGGTCGCCGGGGTCGGTGCCTTCGGGAGTCATCAAAACTACTCCGACATTCGTAACATCCCCGCCAACGACATCGAATTCCGCGGAAACCGGGATGTAACCGATTGCAGAAAAATCGACAGGAGTAATTCCGGGGGGAAGGTTTGTCAGGTTGAAAATTCCATCGGTACCCGTGATATTTTCCTGATGACCGCCGGATTCGGTAACTACACTGACGCCATCGATCGGTTCGAGCGTAAATCCATTCTTTACGATACCTGTCAGGTCGCCAAGCTCGCCTTCGATAACAATTTCCAGCGGGCTATCGAGCGTATCTGTCTGGCTCTCATCATCGGTAACTTTGAATTGGACAAGATATGTCCCTTCCGTAGCCCATGTATGATCCGCTGTTGAACCTGTCTCCTCGAAAGTGCCGTCGTTATTCCAGTCCCATTCATATTTTACAATGCTGCCCCCGTCGGGATCGAAGGAACCGTCGTCAGAGAAATGAACCGGTTCGTTTATCGGTGCGAGGTATGTGTCCGCTTTAGCTATCGCGACGGGAGGGGAAGTTGCGACATATGCAATTTCCAGGTCATATACCTGGTAAGCATAGACGTCGCCAAGGTTCGGGTCGGATTCAGTGTCCGCGACCTTCGCAAGGATCGGGTAGAATCCCAGATCGGCGCCGATTTCATTTATTAAATTTCCGATATATCTTATACTTCCATCCGGATTTGTTCCGGAATTTACAAGGCTGACAGTACCGGTGAATAGCTCCGGAGATTCCATTAATACGGCTGAGATTGTGCTTACTCCCTGCCAGTCGTAAACATCCACCGTTACCGGCGCTTCGCTTCCGGCGCCGTTTGTAAGGTTTGTATTATCGATATTTATATTAACCTGGTAAGCTTCAATCGAGTTAGCCTGAGTCGGGAAATCATTTAGAGGGTCGATTACAGGTACGACAGTTGGCGGGAACCAGCTTACATCGACTATATATCCGTACTCGAATGGGAGAGTAACGATATGGATAAGAAGAGTGCGGGTATCTGCTTCGGCGGAATATAGAATCCGCCTGGGGGCTTCCTTGTTAAATGCCACGTAAGGGTTCAATGTCGCGGTAAGTTCCGCAGGCAGGGCGAATTTTCCGGGTATGTACCCAAGCATGGGAAACGGCATCGAGCCGTAGGGGAATTCTGTCGGGTTGAAAAGGGCGGTGTACCCATCGGGATTCTGCAGGACTGGAAGGCTGTCTCCGTAAGCCATTGTCCTTCCGCTGTCAGGGAAATTATAATCGCTGTCGGTAACGAAAACTCCCCTGCAGTCGAAAGCGGTGAATCGGTCGTCCCCGGGGAATGGATGTTTGATGGTCATATCGACCGACAGGATATTCCCGGGCGTAAAATGGATATTGGAAAAATGTATGCAGTCAAGGCATGGGGCGTTTTCCATTAATTTGACTACATTGAAATGCATTTCCGATGTGCGGGCGGGGATAAAGTCCGCAGTCAGGTCTTCATTGATCCTGACGCGGGTATCCGCCCACAGGTATCGGTTTGTCTGAGCCTGGAAATCCGTGTTATGAGAAGCTACCGGGTTGTTGGAAATGCCGGTATCGGGCTGGACGGGAGAGGAACCGGAGCATCCAATAATGAATAAGAAAACCAAAGCAATCAATGTGTAGTAATGCGAGCGCATTTTTCTATCCTCCACAGTTATCAAAGAGGGATTACAGAATACTAATATTCTACCAGATGAAAAGGCGATGTCAAAACAGTAACATGCGACTCCGGCGCATGATCATGTGCTGGAAGCAACATGACACACTTACCCAGGCTCTGGAATCGCATGCCACAATCAGGTAAATTATTGCCAAAACAGGGGATTAGTGGGATAATTATAGTGATAAAAAAGGGCCGGTTTTCTTGAGTTAAATTTGAACCTCCGATTGGGTAACCGCATCTAAATCCATGAAACACAATAACCCATTTCGGAGGGAAAGCGGAGTAAGACGATGAATCCCAAACCGCAACCCCCTCCAGACGTGAGTGAGGATCGTCAAATGTTGGAACGTGTTGCAACCTATGATGGTACACTCGACCGGGACGAAAGCCGCCAGGAACTTTTTTCCACCCTGGTGGGCAACATAAGGACGGAATTATTCAACTTCGCCCTTCGCCTTACCGGTAACCGCCAGGAAGCGGAAGACCTTTTACAGGAATCCTACTTCAAGGCGTTCAAGTACTTCCATCAGCTACGCGAACAGGACAAATTCAAGGAATGGATTTTCCAGATAACTGCGAACCAGTTCAAGAATTTCCTGAGAAAGAAAAAGAAGGAAAATACGTTCTATCATGACGATACCGACCAGTCGTTTATCGAAAAGGAAAAGGAGTTCCGGAATCCGGACGAACTTTTCATGCAGTCGGATCGCACAACAGTGGTACGCCAGGCGCTTGATCATATCAGCCCGAAAATGCGAAGCGTGCTGGTGCTCTTTGAAATCGAAGGTTACTCAATAGAGGAAGTTTCAGATACGCTTGGAATCAGCCGGGGGACAGTAAAAAGCAGGCTCCACTATGCAAGGAAAAAATTGAGGGAAATCCTTGAAGAAGGGCCGATGGAGGGAAAAATTCACTTCGGCTGAGAATTTGGGACATTGGACAGAGGGCTAGTAGATTATTTGTGATGAAGCAGGCGAACTAAGAATTATGTTAAATAAGTGTAAGAAAATTACAGATTGCAAATATCACCAGGAACTTATTCATAAACGACTCGACGGCGAGATCAGCCCGGAAGAAAATCGTGAACTCGACGAGCATCTTGCCGACTGTCCGGAATGTTTCGATGAACTTACCCAGTTTGCTGCCATGCAGGATTTGATTGGGGAAGTCAGGGACAATCCGGTTGAGGTTCCGGAAGGATTTTTCGAGAATCTCGCAAGGCAGCTTGACGATGTGGCTCCTGCCAGGGGAATCTCAGGCTTACTCGCACATCCGTTTTTCATGGCTTATCGTAACTGGGCGCTTGCGACAACCAGTTTTATTCTTGTCGCGGTACTGGTTTTCAGTGTCGGGACCGGTTTCATGTCAAGGATGAATGGTCCTGCGGATAAGGAAATCAACCAGTCTAAAGCCAGCGTTATGATTATGACCAACAACGGAGAAGCCATGGTATTGAGCGGCGATGAGGGCGATCCTGACAGGTACTCAAGGGCTATCGACGATCTTGAGATGTCATATCGCGAGGCAGCCGGACAGTCCGCGAACGATGGTTCCGAAGGATATATCCACACAGAATGGCATGGCGGCGAGAGCGCTACCCCCATAAATTGATTTATTGTCCAGTTTTGTTGATAATAGTCGGCCGAGGAGGATCCTCGGTCGTTTTAATTCAGGGGGGAAGGTACATTAACCGGAAGTCAGCATGAAGCCAGTGCATTTTAAAATATTAACAATCGCGGTTGCAGCACTTGTGCTCGCAATCTCATCCCATACAGCCGGTTATGCGCAGGACTGGGAAGAGGGATTTCCGGTAAGGATCACATATCAGGAACTCGGGGGACAGGAAGCCGGTTATGCCAATGTCACCCTTTTAATGTCGCTTTCATCGGGAACCCCGCTTCTCGGACGTGAAAATGCCATCAATTCAGCGCTATCGGCACTGCATGATCTCTGGAACATGGAGAGCGTGCATGATGATATTCGCGGTTTTCTTGGACCTGTAGTCCCGGTCGATGTGCAGCACGCGGCTGCAGGGCTTAGCGGCGCCGATTTTATCCTTGCTATCATTGATGCGTTCGATACGGTTTCCGACGGTGGATTTTCGCGATTTCAGATTGATACTCCAGTCCGATCGACTGAAAAAATCTCCATAGTGCCGGAACCGAGTACGGGTGCTGCGTTGTTTTCCGATGCGCCCCGATTTTTCGCATGGGTTGTAGGCGGCATCTGGGAAACTAACACCACGGGTCATGAGAATTGGGTCCTGGCCGCGGTAATTAATTATTCCGCTGCGATTTTGAGTTTCAGAAGCGAGCTTGGACGGTTCCCATCATCATTTGCCGAATTAATGGAAACGAACCATGTGCTTATCGAGCCGCTGAATCCCTACACGGCGTCGCCTGTCGAGAATGTCGGTAATCCGAGTCCGGGTAATATCACGTATGAATATATCGATCCAAACAGGGTAATGCTGTACGCGTATATCGAGGTTGGGGACACAATCGATGTTGTCCGTCGCGAGATAAATGTCGCCCACGAGGGTGCTTTCGATCTTCTTTACAGGGAAACAGCGGGATTATCCGAGGAGGAAAAGCAGGTCGCGAGATACACTTTCCAGATCGCCCAGATTCTGAATGAATATTATTTCCAGTATCTGGACCTTCCCTACAGTGTCCCGCAGTGCGAGGCGGAGGGTTTCGCATATGTCAGTTTCCCGAACCCGTTTACCGGACGGGACGCGCAGCAGGCTGAATCGCTGTCGGAGACACTTGCCGGGTCTTATTCGTACCACCGTATTTCGGGCTCGGAATATTTCCTTGTGGGATACGGCGAGTCGGGCGAAGCAGTCCTCAGTGTCAGTAAAAATTTCGGTCCTTCTCTTTCGAGCGGCACATCGATTTCCCGGTAATTCCCCTTTTTTAGGAATGTGTCATTCGCTTCCAGCGAATGTTTAATTGTGTCACTCGCATCCTGCGAGTACCCCATGATATACTCCGCGTGAAATGATCTCTGGCTTTCCGATAAAAGCGATTCTTTTCGATGTCGGCGGACCGATTATCGACGAAACTCCCGGCAATATCTTTATACACGAATCCACACGAGCTTTGATATCAGAAAAACTCGGCAGGGAGATTTCAGCCGCTGAATTCGACGAAGCTCTGCATCGCGCGATTATTTCGTGGGCGCCAAGTTTAATGAGAAGCGTCATATGGCAGTTTCTCAAACCTGACAGGGACCTTACCAACTTTCTACATCGCAAAATCGCGGATGAGGTTTATTCGCAGCATGTGAATATTACGCTGATGGATGGAATCGGCGAGGTTGTTCGTACACTTGCAAAAAATTACATGCTGGCACTCGCCGCGAATCAGCCGGTACGTGTCTATGAAGTTCTTAAACAAACCGGACTGATGGAATTTTTCGATTCGACCGTGGTATCAGGGGATATTGGCCTCTCAAAGCCGGACAGCCGGTTTTTCCTTGAGATATGCCGTAATATCGATGTCTGCCCCGAATCGTGCGTGATGATCGGCGACCGTCTGGATAACGATATTTATCCCGCGAATGTCCTTGGGATGCGGACTATATGGATACGGTCGGGTCCTCACGCGGTGCAGGAGCCAAGAGTGCCGGAGGATGTCCCGGACGCGATGGTAAAAAAAATGATCGATGTCATTGAAATAATAGAACGGTGGAAAAAGGATGAAGGCAGTTCATAATTGTTCCGCTAAGGATGGTCTTTCGAGATTTTTACGTTAATTAAGATCATTGTAATCCTCGCCCTCCTTTTCTTTCTGGTCAGGAAAAAACTCGATCTGGGTCTGTCGCTTGCTATCTGCGCGCTGGCAACCGCCATCATTTTCCTGATGCCGCCGCTTACTGTGGTCCAGTCAGTATGGAATACTACTTTTAGCGGGGAATATTATTTCAACATCGATACATGGAGGGTCCTTTTGCTTGTTTTCCTTATCATGATCCTGTCAGGGATAATGAAGGAAACGGGCGCGATGGAAGACCTTGTCGGGTCGGTCCGGAAAATGTTCGTCGACAACAGGTTCACTATCGGCGCTCTGCCTGCGATGATCGGACTGCTTCCAATGCCCGGCGGGGCGCTATTTTCCGCGCCGATGATCGAGGGGCTTTCCGATGAAGCCGGATTGAACGCGGAGGATCGCACGTATCTCAACTACTGGTTCAGGCATGTCTGGGAGTATTCATATCCGATGTATCCCGGTCCGATCCTTCTCGCAACTATACTCCACGTCCAGTTAAATGAGCTGGTCAGATCGATGTTCCCGCTCAGCATGGCCGCAATACTCGGAGGCTCTATCTTCGGGCTTTTGAGAATCCCGAAACATTTGAAAAAAGGCTTGAAGGGACGTGAACTGACCGAACAGCTATTTATGTTCTTAAGGGGATTCTGGCCGGTTTTATTAATAATAGTTGGCTATGTCGGATTCAAGATTGATTTCCTGTATGTGCTGCCCGTGACAATTCTGATACTCGGCCTTACCCGCCTGGGTTACAGGAAATTCCTGGATGTTTCCTGGGGATCGATTAATTACCAGCTTATCCTTACGATATATTCGGTTTTGGTTTTCAAGGACATCATTAATGCAAGTGGGGCGGTGGACGATCTCGCGAAAGTTTTCAACGAATGGGGTGTGCCGCATGTTGTCCTCTTCATTATTTTGCCGATGCTGATAGGTTACCTGACAGGTATCACGCATTCATATGTCAGTGTCGCGTTTCCTCTCATTCTCCCGTTTTTGTTTGATTCATCCGGGAATATCGATTTTTCAAGCGTACAACTTGCATATACATGGGGATTTATAGGGATTATGTTCTCGCCGGTGCATTTATGCATTATGTTGTCGGCGAAATATTATGGAGCGGACATCACGAAGGTTTTCAGGATGATGATTCTGCCATCGCTTGTTCTGGCGGCGGTATCGTTTGCGCTGTATTATTTTACGTAGGAAAATCAAAGCATATCCATATTTGAAAATCTCTGCATTTCGCGGTATTCTTACCGGGCTGCGGCGGATTTGCTGCAGCATGGTTTTCTATGCGTATTACTATGGCCACAGATGCAAGCGCGCACGATGTCGCCGCGGTGGTTAATCTCGTCCGCGACGCTGTCGGATCGCACGATTATATCTCTGTCGATAAAGTCGATGAGCATGTTGTTGTCCATGTGCAGCAGAACGGCCACCATATTGATTCTTCTATATTTGAAGCGCTCAGTTGCGTAGATTCTGTCGATGAATCCGAAGTTATTTATAGACAGTCAGGATCGGACGCGACCGATCCCGAAACTGGATATCCCCTTAAAAGACAGATTGAAATTCCCACAGCGGGTGTGAGATTCGGGAGCGATGAATTTGTCGTGATCGCAGGCCCGTGCGCGGTCGAAAATGAGGAAGATCTGATCAAAACCGCCCGGATGGCAAAAGCCATTGGCGTGAAACTTCTCCGGGGTGGGGCGTTCAAACCTCGCACAAGCCCGTACAGTTTCCAGGGGCTTGGCGAAGAAGGCTTGAGGATTCTGGGACTCGTCAGGAAGGAAGTCGGAATCGGAGTTGTCACAGAAGCTATGGAGCCTGCGACAATCGGCATGGTAAGCGAAGTGTCTGACATCATCCAGATCGGGTCGCGCAACATGCAGAATTTCCCTCTATTGAAAGAAGTGGGACGTCAACCGAAACCGGTGCTCTTAAAACGCGGCATGAGCGCGACACTAGACGAATGGCTTGGCGCTGCGGAATATATACTTAATGAGGGAAATCAGAATGTGATTCTCTGCGAACGCGGGATCAGGACATTTTCGCTTCATTCACGTCACACGCTTGATCTTAGCGTAATTCCATCAATTCGAGAGTTGTCGGGACTACCGGTAATTGTCGACCCGTCGCACTCGACCGGGTCGGCATCGAAAGTCCCCGCGATGGCGAAAGCGTCGCTTGCCGCCGGAGCGGACGGGCTATTAATCGAAGTTCACCCGGACCCGTCGCGGGCGTTGTCGGATGGTTTCCAGACATTGACGCTGGATCAGTTTGGGAAATTGATGGGTGAATTAAAAGCGGTTGCGAAGGCAGTGGGAAGGACACTTTAAATTCTCCATATTCTTTATAGTTCAAAACTTTTCCGTAAAATCCATATTTGAGTGCAATATACTCAACTCAAATCACTTGATAACATTAGATTAATATGGTAAATACTAATCAGCATCCTATGATGCTATTTTTACTATGGCTACTGACAATCCAGAGAATAAAGGTCCTTTCGACCCACTCGGTCGTCAGGCTTTCAGAGACGGCGGAATAGACGACCTTTTCGAATCGCACACCCCCTTCGGACGTTCTGAAACAGGCTTCCTCGCAGGAAAATCGTTCCATGTCGCGGCGAATATCTATGAGTCCCCGACCGGCCTCGTGATTACAGTCGATTGCCCCGGTATACTCCGTGAGAATGTCGACCTGAAACTGGAGGGTACCAGGCTGATCGTTTCCGGAAAACGTGAATTTGTAAAAGAGCAACCGGACGAGGAATTTTTAAGGCTTGAAAGGGGATTCGGGAGTTTCTTAAGGGTGTTCGAGGTGCCTGCGAACGTAGATGATTCCTCGATCTCCGCAAAACTTGAAAACGGGGTCCTTAGAATTGTCGTGCCCGTTCACCCGACGCGTCGCGAGATCAAGGTCCAGTCGGGTGAATGATTTGCCATGGCTGACGCCAAATTAAAAAATAACGGTGAATCGCATAAGTTCCAGCTTACGGAGTTGAAGATAAACTGGGACGGGCGGGAGTATCATCTGACTCCGAAAAAAGTGATCGAGGCGTTTGAATCAGCCGGCTATGATGGTTTGAGCGATAAGAAGTCCAGGTTTTTTATTGAAATAAATCATGAAATGAAAACGGTTCAGGCGGTTTTCAGGCAGATAGTCCCGATACCCGACAATTTATTTTCTCCGTCCATGGCGCAAAAAGTCAGCGAGATGTTCGAAGGATTCGGCTTTGAGATTCTGGACAGAAGAAAACATCACGAATAAATATAGTTCTTATTAATCATTTTTTAGCGATCGGGAAAGGGGACACCTTGTTTTGCCTGAGAAAAATCTTCAAGTCGAAATAGGCTTTAACAGGCAAAAAAGGTGTCCCCGGAAATAAAAAAAAGGTAGGTTCAGGGACGGGGAAAAATATGGCAGAGAAACGAGATTATTACGAAGTTCTGGATATAGAACGCGACGCGACCCAGAAGCAGGTTAAGGACGCCTATCGACGTCTGGCGAGAAAACTGCATCCCGACGTCAATCCCGATCCCGAGGCTTCAGAAAAATTCAAGGAAGTCGGCGAGGCGTATTCTGTCCTTTCCGATCAGGAAAAGCGCGCACAGTACGATAAATTCGGGCACCAGGCGTTTCAGCCCGGGATGGGCGGTGCGGGCGGATATCAAGGCGGAATGAATATCGATATCGAGGACCTTTTCGGGGGTCGCGGCGGCGGGGGAGGATTCGGCGATATTTTTGAAGATCTTTTCGGGGCAGCTATGGGAGGGCGTTCCCGCGGAGCGCAGGCTCGAAGGGGAGCGGATCTTCAGTTCGTGCTGGATCTTAACCTGGAAGATGTGGCAAACGGTTTAATAAAGACACTCCGGTATCGAAGGCATGTCACATGCAGCACATGCAATGGTTCGGGCGGCGCTCCCGGTACGCAACCCTCGACATGTCCGGTCTGTCACGGGCGCGGGCAGGTCGGACAGACCCGGGGTTTTATGACTTTCATGCAGGCTTGTCCGAGATGCCATGGGACGGGTCAGGTAAATCCCGTCAACTGCAGCGACTGCTCCGGCAAGGGTTACATTGAAAAAGAGGAATCGCTCCAGGTAAAAATTCCTCCCGGCGTCGATACAAATTCCAAGGTCAGGTTCGAGGGAATGGGTGAAGCGGGCGCGAACAGCGGTCCGACGGGGGATCTTTATGTTATAGCACGCGTCCTCGACCACGATTTCTTTGTCCGCAAGGGCGATAATCTCTACTGCGAAATTCCGGTAAACACCTACGAGGCTATCCTTGGAGCGAAAATCCGCATCCCGACTTTGAAAGGTTCGACCACGGTCACTATTCCAGCAGGCGTATCGACTGGGGAGGAAATTACAATCAAAGGGAAAGGTATCCCGCATCTTAGAGGATGGGGCGCGGGGGATCAGGTCATCAAGTTGAAAGTGATTACGCCATCGGGCCTGTCAAAGGACCAGAGAAATCTTTTCAAACAACTTGCCGATCTTGATAAGTCGGATGTGCGAAAGCACCTTGAAGTGTTTACGAAGTAACCAACCGCGGATACTGTCTGGGGAAATTTCACCACTCAATTTCGGAGAGTAAATACCGGGCAGAATTATTCAACACCATCAACGGTATCGTTGGCGTGCAGATTTACTTTGCCGTTATTTCCTGTATTCCTGCTACTGGTATTACTACCGGAAGTATCGGTGCTATCTGTAGATGTGTCCGTTCCTTCCACAGGCATTGGAGGTTCAACAAACGAATTCAATGTTTTAGGGATATTCTCGAAATCGAGAGTCCTTGTAATGACACCTGCGACAGCCGACTTGTAGGCGACATCAACCGGCATGTAGAAATCGCCCATATATTTTGCCTGAATTTCATCCGAGCCGGGGGCGAAGCGGATAAAACACGTTCCGAGCGGTACCATGACCCATTGACCGGGCGCCAGAAGGGCCGGGCCATACAGCCAGTCCTCGGGTTCAATGCCTTCAGGAATCGGTTCCTCGCCTCGAAGCGCGAGGTCGTCGGCAACTTTGTAATAATCGAAATTAATGTTCAAGTCTTCGGCGATCTGATCGCCGTCATTTTTTATCGCGAGGAAAATAAAATATTGATCGTAAGGCATATCCTCGATGTTGTAATCTTCCGGATTCATGTTTGCCGCTTCAGCAAGCCACCGCATGCCCATATCGTTACTAGCGAGCTGCAGCGAGTCTATCATCGATTCGAGATTTTCAAGCGACCCGATCGTTCCCCTGAACAAAAGGACATTATCGTCGAACAGGTAATTGTCGTAGTTTATCCACCCGTGGAAAACCTGAATAGTGACCCTGAGATGGACATCGGCCATTGCACGGTTAATTGCAGTGGATTTGTATGCAAAAAAGAGAGCAAGAATCGATAGCAGAATCGGGAACATCGTCCATAACGGGTTATCATTGTTGAAAAACCAGTGCATTCCGCGAGGTCTGTCTCTGTCTCGATCAGCTCTCATCTGGGCCAAGTCCGTTTCTTGTGGCGCAGTATGAGAAGACTGCGGATTTTCAGCAATAGATTCTTCGGGTGTTTGTGGATTTTCTAACATAGGATTTTTTTTCTAACCTCTCTGCCTGATTAGTGACATTATTTTACACCTTTTGAGAGCTGTTCGGCAAAATAACTCGACCTTACAAATGGCCCCGAGGCGACCGCGTCGAATCCCATCCCCAAGGCTTCTTTTTTTATTTCCTCAAACTCGGCAGGCGTCCAGTAGCGCGATACCGGAAGCTCCTGCCCGGATCGAGGTTGCAGGTATTGCCCGATTGTTACGATCCGGCATCCTGATTTCCGAAGATCCGCAAGCGTTTCGATTACTTCGAAGCGGTCTTCACCAAGTCCGATCATCATTCCGCTTTTTGTGGGGATGTCGGGACGAATCTCAAAGGAATTCCTGAGGACCCCAAGCGACCGGTCATATTCGGCTTTGCTTCGTACGATTGGAGTCAGGCGCTGTATAGTCTCAATATTGTGATTCAAAATATCGGGGTTTGAATCGAGAACGATTTTCAGAGAATTCACATCGCCGCCGAAATCCGGGATCAATACTTCGATTCCGGTGGCCGGATTTATTTTTCGAATCGCACCGACTGTCGATGAGTAATGCGACGCCGCACCATCGGGGAGATCGTCGCGTGTCACGCTGGTTATGACGACAAAAGCAAGCCCGAGGTTGCGAACCGCTTCCGCGACCCGTTGCGGTTCCTTAGGATCGAGGGGCTCCGGTTGTCCGTGTTTTACGCCGCAGAATTTACATGATCGCGTGCAGATCGAGCCTCCAATCATGAATGTCGCGACTCCATGCGAGAAACATTCCCCGATATTCGGACATTTCGCGCTCAGGCAGACAGTGTTGCATCCGCGCAGCTTGTCCGACATCGATCGCTGAACATCGATGCTTAAACCCCTGACCTTGATCCAGTCGGGACGTTTAGCGGGTGAGTTTAGAGGTTTTTCGGTTTTTGAATCCAACTCAGAATGAATATAAGGCAGGAGCGGGAAAGAATCAACACCGAAGGGTCTGGGAAAAGTTAGAAGATAGATTATCAGCTTTTTCCGATGAGCGAGAGAAAAGCCTCTTTGATCGCAGAAAACGCCGATGTGCCGTCGCGGCTGGACTTAGGGTGGAATCGGGGGCATTTTTCGGGGCAGACAATTCCCGCATGATTGGATGTGTCGGGAATCGCCCAGTCGACATGGCACTTCATCGAACCGCGGTAGTTCTGGAGAATATCGTCATTAGTGACTTTTTTAAGGTGAACGCAGTCAAATCGCAGCATAATGAAAGCTCCTTATGGAGATTTTGATGCTTAAACGGATGTTTTTGATAATAAATAAGCGGTTATATCACCCGATCTGTATAATGTACCAACGTGACAGAAAGGAACAGAATAATATCGCCTGAAAAAATCAGAAAGTACCTCGATGACATCCTTCCCCATGTAACGAAACCCTCCCGTTATTTCGCCGGGGAACTTGGCCTTCGAAAGAAAAAGTGGGATGAAGCAAAAGCAAGGATCGTTATCGGTTTTCCCGACATATATGAAATCGCGGTGGGAAATCTCGGTCATAGGTTGATTCAGGAAATCCTCAATTCGAGGGATAATCTTCTCGCGGAACGTGTATATTCCGTCTGGCCCGACATGGAACAGCAGTTGCGAGAGCGGAGTGTGCCGCTTTATTCGCTCGAAAGTTTTCATTTTGTCGGCGATTTCGACGTGCTTGGCGTATCGCTTCCTCACGAATTATGCTTCACAAATCTTCTCCAGATGATCGACCTGTCAGGGCTTCCATTGCATGCCGAGGACAGGGGATTCCCGATAGTGATCGCCGGCGGTCCGGCGGTTTTTAACCCGGAGCCGATCGCGGAATTTGTCGACGCGTTCCTTCTTGGCGACGGTGAAAATGCGGTCCTTGAACTGGCGGATGTTATTGTCCGAAAGCGTAATGAAATTGATGCTGCTCGCGGGAACATTGAAGAAGAGAAAAAAATCAAGTGCGAGATCCTCGATATCTGGAGTGGGGCAGGGGGGAAGGAGCCAATACAGGGAGTATATGTGCCGAAGCATTTTCGTGTGAATCGCGATGATAGCGGACAAATCTCAGAAATAAAAAATATCGCCGGAGGACCGGAAGTTGTCTATAAGGCTCTTGTAACCGATCTCGAAAAAGTCCCATGGATACAGGAACCTCCGATCCCCCATATGCAGGGCGTAGCGAGCCGTGTGACAGTTGAGCCGATTCGAGGATGCACTCACGGATGCAGATTCTGCAATGCAGGGATGGTGTACAGGCCATATCGTGAACGCCCGGTCGATCAATTGATCGAACAAGCCGAACATCTCCTTGAGTACACCGGACATCAGGAGCAGAGTTTTCTCGCGCTTTCCGCGACAGATTATCCCGGCTTGAAAGATTTCATAAAAGGTATGCAATCGAGGGATAGGGATTTTCATCTGAGGATAACTCTGCCATCGAACAGGGTCGCGCATCTTGAGCCCGATCTGCTTGAATTGCTGAAATCGAACCGGAAGGGCGGACTGACTATCGCGCCCGAAGCCGCGACGCCGCGTATGAGGGCGGTTATCAATAAGGAAGTTACCGATGAAGATATAGAACGTGCAGTGACGAATCTTTTATTAAAAGGCTGGAGCCTGATAAAACTGTATTTCATGATAGGGCTGCCATCGGAAACGGATGAAGATGTTCTTGGAATTATCGATCTTGTCGGGAGAATCGTGGGACTCGGTCGCCGGCTTAAAAAAGAGGGTGGGGCGGATATAAGTAAATTGAAAATCAAGGTAAGCGTGTCGACATTTGTCCCGAAAGCGCATACGCCCTTCCAGTGGGCGCCGATGGATGCGATGGGAGAGACAAATCGGAAGCAGAAATTATTGACTGAGCTTAAGCGTATCAGGGGTGTCGAATACTCGTCGCATGATATCGGGGCGACCTGGGTCGAGGGAATCATGGCGCGCGGGGACAGGCGATTATCACCTGCAATTGAAACCGCATATCGGAATGGCGCAAGGTTCGATGCGTGGGGGGATCAGATCAGTCCCGAAGTCTGGAAGCAGGCGTTTGAAGAATGCGGGATTATTCCGGAGGATTATCTCGGGAGTCGGGATATCGATGAAATTTTACCGTGGGATCATCTATCGTGCGGGGTCGATAAGGAATGGCTGAAGAAGGACTGGCTTCGCGCGCTTGAGGAAATGTCGATCCCGGATTGCAACGAGACAAAGTGCTTGAATTGTGGGATGCATAAGATATACAAAGATTGCCGACCGCTGAGGGTATAACGTCTTCTAACTTTCTCAACATTTCCCGGTTGACATATTTTCCATATAACGCTACCCTCCTTCTTCATTATGGAAAATAAACAGGTTGAAATAACAGATCAGGACCGGGAAATGGCGCAGAAATGCGTCGAGTGTACGATTTGTACTACAGCACGAAAAAAACAGCGGGGATTGGCGTTCTGGTTCGTGAAATTTATTGAGGGGGGGATGTGCCCTGCGTGCAAGGCGTATGAAAAAGTGTACGGTAGAAAAGCCCACGAGCGGGTCCCTTAAGGAGAGTAAGGAAAATAAATTACTAAAGATTTGTATTCTGAATAAATTATTCCTTAACATCCGCGACAAGCATCCCCGAGTACCCATCGCTCAGATAGACGCGCTCAACCTCCCTGATTATCTTCTCCCCATTCTTATCGACTGCATCCCGGAGCCATGATTCCACTTCCGACCATGCATATGCGTGCCCGCCCTTCGCCCCAGTCATCATATTGATATCAAACAGCGCTGCCTGTTGTGGATGTATCCGATTGTCCTCGAGGAAGAAATCCTTGATCACAATCTGCCCGTCGCGAGTGACCCATCTCGCCATGCGATTGAATAATTCCCTGACCTCGTCCGGTGAAAACGAATGAATCAGGTTGGATGTGAAAATGAAATCGAACGCATTTTCGCCGTTCGGCCCGATCACTTTTTCGTCCTCAACCGTCAGCGCATCCGCTTCTATGAACGTTATCTGGTCCTTATGCGGTGAATCACCGATAAATTCCAGCGCAGTTTTTATAAATCCCGGACGATCGAGGATGGTCATGCGCTCAAGTTTTAGTTCCTTGCAGAATTCCATCGCGTAGATTGCCGGACCGCCGCCGATATCAAGTACCGCCCGGACATCGCCTACGCCGCCGAATACTTCCAGATCAAGCGCGGTGATGGTTTCCTCCGCTATTTTCCTGCCAGAGACCGCCATCGCGCGAAGGAAATCGCCTATATATTCCTCATGGTGTTCTTCTTCCGGATGAAGCTCGTAATGGGTTTTCCCGGTGCGCACTATTTCGGTCAGGGACGACCATGTATGCCATAATTTCGCACGGTGTTTGAGCATCCCGATTAGGGAATTCGGCCCGTCGCCAAGGAACTCGTGGAATTCCCTCGCGATCACATACTCATTTTTTTCCTTATGAAGGATTTTCATCGCGGCAAGCGCGTCCATTAGACGTTCGGTGAATTCCGGATGGAGGCTTTTTTCAGTCGCGACCTGTAAGGATGTGGCTGGTTTTTGAAGCAGGGGGAAAATTTCAAGCTCTACCGCCGAGAGGAATATACGGGTCTCCTGAAATGATCCCAGTTCGAGTAATTTTTGTGCTGGCATGGACATAATTATAGCAGGAGATTAGCTGAACCGTGCACGGTCAAAGCATTTTTTAAAATCCCAAAAATGGGTGAGGAATCCGGTTACGTCGTCTATTTCGGTATTTTTTCGGAACATTAATATTTTTATGTCGTCAGATTGTAAGAATCAGTATCCTTTTGGTCTATAATAACGTCTATACAGTATTAACCGGGGTTTTATAATGAGAAAATTCCTTTTTATTCTTATACCGATTTTGATCATTGCCGCAGTGTATTTCGTATTTTTCCGTAAGGGGAATGGAAAAGAGGTAGCTCCCGAATTCACGCAGGTAAATCCTGTCCGCGGCGACATTTCCAAAATCGTAGCCGCGAGCGGCGGCGTTACATCGAACCTTGATGTCGAAATAAAGTGTAAGGCGAGCGGGGAAATCGTCACACTTCCGTTTGATATCAGCGACACGGTTCTGGAAGGGGATCTGTTGTTGGAACTGGATCCGGTGGACGAGGAGCGTAATGTCGAGCTTGCGCAGGTGTCTCTGAGCGAGGACCAGGCAAGGCTGAACAGGACGCAGGAAAATCTTAGGATATCCCAGACAGATCTTCAAACCGCGTATGAGCAGGCTAGGGTGGACCTTGAAGTGGTTCAGGCGCGCGCCGATAATGCACAGGCAAGCACAGATCGTATTGAGGACCTGCACAATCGGGGTTTTATTTCACAGGAAGAATATGAGCAGGCTTTAACCACCGCGCTTGCATCGGAAGCGGATGTCGATTCTGCGAATCTCAAATTCGATCAGCTTGCGTCGCAGGAAGCCGCCCTGAGTTTACTTCGCTTTGATGTTACTCTTGCATCCGCGTCCATAACTTCATCGCAGATCAACCTTGAAACTGCGATGCGAAGGCTTGACTATACGAAGGTATACTCACCTATGGCCGGTATTGTGACTGCCCGTTACGTACAGACAGGGCAGATTATTTCTTCCGGTATCAGCAGCACGTCGGGAGGCACGGCGGTGATGATGGTCTCCGACCTGTCGAGATTGTACATACTCGCGCGAGTCGATGAGAGCGATATCGGCAAGGTCGAAATCGGTCAGCGCGTGAAAGTTTCGGTCGATGCTTTTTCCGGTCAGAATTTTGAAGGCGTTGTGGATCGAATCGCCCCGGTTGGCGTCAATGTACAGAATGTCGTTACATTTGAAGTGAGAATCGAAATTACAAGCGATAATAAAACTCTCCTTAAGCCCGAGATGACGGCTGACGTCGAAATTATAGTCGCGGAAAGTATCGGTGCGCTGATGGTTCCATCAAATGCGGTTAAAGTGGAAGATGGAAAAAGTACTATCATGGTTGAAGGCGATGGCGGCGTTCCGGTGCCAAGAGAGGTTGAGACCGGAATAGATAATGGGGAATTCATCGAGATAATTAGCGGGCTTTCCGAATCGGATGTCGTTCTTGTAGATCAGTCGCAGCAGTCGAGTATGTGGCAGAACCAGCAGGATGACCGCCGTGGCGGACCACCTCCGGGGATAATGTTTGGCGGCAGACATTGATGATTATTCATACTGAAAATCTTTTCAGGACTTACACTATCGGCACCAGCGCGGTTCACGCGCTGGACGATGTAAGCCTTGACATTGAAGAGGGGGAAATGGTCGCGGTGACCGGGCCGTCCGGCAGCGGAAAATCCACGCTTATGAACATGCTTGGATGTCTTGACCGCCCGAATTCCGGCATATATATCCTCGACGGAAAGGATGTCTCGACGCTTTCAAATGATAAACTCGCGGAAATCAGGAATAAAAAAATCGGATTCGTGTTCCAGTCGTTCAGCCTGATTCCAAGGACCACCGCTGTCGATAATGTAGAGCTTCCTTTACTTTACGCAGGTCGGGTCAGCGCGAGGAAGGATGCTCAGGATACCCTTGCGATGGTTGGGCTTGCGGATCGTATGACCCATGAGCCAAACCAGTTATCCGGAGGGGAGCGCCAGAGGGTCGCGATCGCCCGCGCGCTTGTCACAAAACCATCGATCCTTCTCGCCGATGAACCTACCGGAAACCTTGATACAAAAACCGGACGTGAGGTGCTTGAGCTTTTTGTGGAGCTTAATGACAAGGGACTCACAACAATAATAGTCACTCATGATTCCGGAGTGGCGTCGCGATGCAAACGTGCAATTCGTCTTGTCGACGGAAAAATAGTCAGTGATGTCAGGAATAGAACGCATTAAATCATGTTGCCGATAACTACATTCAGGATAGCTTTAAGAAGCCTCAGGGCGAACAAAATGCGCTCGCTTTTAGCGATGCTTGGGATAATAATCGGAATCGGGGCGGTTATCTCGATGCTTGCGATCGGCGCAGGCGCTGAACAGAGCATAATGTCGCGGATTTCCGCGATGGGAACAAATCTTTTGAGCATTCGTCCCAGCGAGGAAGATTTCCGAGGCGTAAGCTCCGGATCGGCAGCGTCGCTGACACTGGACGATGCGACGGCTATACTTAATCAGGTCGATTCAGTAGAGGCAATTTCCCCTGAAGTCAGGGGTGATGCTCAGCTTAAATATCTTGCCAATAATTCAGAATCAAATGTTTACGGAACCGCGACCACATGGTTATCGATCAGGAATTACGAGGTCGAGCATGGAAGGTTTTTTAATGAGACGGAAGCCATGAGCAGAATGAGGGTGGTTGTATTAGGATCGGAAACGGCAACGAATCTTGGGATTACCGAGGAATTAATTGGATCGTATATTAAATTAAAGGGAATTCAATTCAAGCTGATTGGATTACTGAAGGAAAAAGGCGGCGGTGGATTTGGTTCATCAGACGATCTGGCGATTATCCCATACACTACTGCAATGAGTACTGTGTTCGGGATGGATTCCCTTAGTAGTATTTCTATACGTGCAGCGGATGGTTCTGACATTGCCAAAGTACAAACTGACATTGAGAATTTGTTGAGAACCCGTCATAGAATTCAGCCCGAAGATGAGGACGACTTCAGGGTTTTCAACCAGGCGGAAATCCTCCAGACAGCTTCCGAATCAAGCAAGACATTCACAGTATTGCTTGGCGCGATCGCGAGTATTTCGCTCATCGTCGGCGGGATCGGGATAATGAATATCATGCTTGTCACTGTAACCGAGAGAACGCGCGAAATCGGCATCAGAAAAGCGATCGGAGCGAAGGGAAAGGATATCCTGATGCAGTTTCTGTTTGAGGCTATTATTATGTGTGTTATCAGCGGAGTGATCGGTGTCGGTTTGGGCGTTGGGGCGTCCGAATTAATTGGAAAATTCTCCGATTTCCAGACTTCCCTTCAGATGTCGGGGATCATCCTCGCATTGTCATTCTCGATTTCAATAGGCATCTTTTTCGGCTATTACCCCGCCAGCCGCGCAGCCCTTCTCGACCCGGTAGACGCACTTTCGTACGAGTGACAAAACCTGATTTATGGAAACCGTGTCATACGCTTCCAGCGGCTGTTGAAAAAGTGGATGTTAATTTAATTTATGTAGGACATGCTTTCCAGCTTGTTACTGAAACCATGATGATTGCTGGCATTCAATAACAAGCTGGAAAGCATGTCCTACATAATTACAGCAAATAGATAATTTTTCAACAGTCCCTTCCAGCGAATGAGCAGGCGTGTAATGTGCTTCCAGCACATACAGGAAACACAGATCATGCGCTGGAGTCGCATGTTACGATTTATTGTTTATAATATAAATTACCTTTATAAAAAGAGGACATATCAAACATGCTGAAAAACATTCTCATCGCTGCACTGACAATTCTGTTTTTTCTGGCGATCGCATCGCCCGTAGTCGCGGGACCTTCGGTCTGGAACGACGCAGGCACTTGTGCCGCCTATATCGACTTAGTCGCACCCGGAGCCGATTACGTCTCCGATAAAACCGTTTTTTTCTACGAGGAAGAAACCGGCAATCGGTATCGGGGTACATATTTCCCCCTTGGAGCGCACTTAAGCGGTACTCAGATCGGCTATCTCCCCGCGGATGAAGTCAGCATTGTGGAATGGGTTAACAACGATACCGTTCTGGTTGCGACATCGAATAGCTGGGACGAGACAGGGCTTATCGCACGGTATAAAGTATCTCTCGACGGGTTCACAGTATTTGACGGCTTTGAGAATCTTAATAATCGCAACCGTGACATGATCCCTCTCAATGTGCCCGATGAATGGAATTTCCTTACAGACTCTCTCGCATGCGAGCAGTTTCTCACCGACCTCTGCGCGGGCGATGT
>JAPKYR010000289.1 GCA_026394215.1 bacterium | reverse complement strand
AACGGCGCCGGAAAAACCACGACGATCAACATCATTGCGGGGCTTATCAGAAAAGATGCAGGATCGATAAAGGTTTTCGGGATTGAGCATAATCTCAACAATCCGAAATGGAAATTCGATATCGGCTATGTCGGCGACACGCACGCGTTCTACGAGTACTGGTCGGGCGAGCGGAACCTGAAATTCTTGTCCGAATTTTATCCCGCCTGGGACAAAGACTGGATGCTTCAGCTTGCAAAGAGATTCGATCTCGATTTGAAAAAACGCGCGAACAGGCTGTCGAAGGGAAATCGCGCGAAACTCGCTCTGATCGGCGCGCTCGCGCATCATCCACGGCTTCTGATCCTCGACGAGCCTACGTCGGGGCTCGATCCGGTCGTCCGCGCCGAATTTCTCGAAACTTTGTGGGAGATAATGGAGGAGGGCGATTCGGCGGTTCTTTATTCAACCCACATTCTATCGGACATAGCGCGCATCGCGGATGAGCTTGTGTTTTTACAGGACGGCAATATTGTGCTACGGGAGACGAAGGATAACCTTCTTGACCGGTACCGGAAAATTTCGTTCCGGTTTACGGGTGAATTGCCCGAGATCGTCCATGCGCATAATGTGAAAAGCGAGAAAGATGCGTTTATTCTCGTCAGCTCCGATCAGGCCGCCACGATAAAGCAGTTGAACGAGATCAATGCAGTGGATATTGAGGTCACGCAGCTTGGGATAGATGAGATCACCGTGCAGATAATGAAGGAGGGCTCGTAATGTGGAAGCTTGTGAAAGCGGAGATATTATATTATAAATTACCGATAATAATATGCTATGCATATTTCATTAGCGGTATATTTATATTAAAATTAATGATTACTTATTATTATGGACCCATATTCTATGTTTTTGCATATATTTTTTCTTTCAATTTTTTACTTCCAATATTATATATTATTTTAATCGTCGCATTTCTAATAATAGATAACAATGAAAATAGGATACGTCAAATATCAAGTTTACCGATTACACCAACTGCTTTCGGTTATGCTAGATTTATTAATCCGATTATTGCATTTTTATTATTTTCAATACTACTGTTTTTATGCAATATAAGCTTTTGTCTGACAGATCGAGATTCAAATACTCCTACAACTAATTATATGGTTATTTGGAATTTTCTTATTGTGATACCTTGGCTAATTCTTATTTTGACTTTTTATATCAGGCTTTTTGCAGAATGGCAGGGTCGAATTATATTTTTTATAGTTCTGATATTAATATTGCCTATTTCGTATGCTATATTTTCATCAGAATTGGAGCCGACAATTAGCCGGCCCATTACAGATTTTCTATCAAGCTCACCAGGCGTTATCTTCCTGTTGCTCTTACCGTTTATTTTTGCTTTTTTGACTTTCAGATTCTTTGTATCGAGGAAATCATATTTAAATTAGGACTGCTAATGATGTGGAAATTAATGAAATCAGAGATTAGGATAATGATGCTTGGGGTAGGCGAGATCACGGTACAGATAATGAAGGAGGGCAGGTAATGTGGAAAATAATAAATGCTGAGCTATCGTATTATAAATTACCGATAATAATATGCTATGTATATTTTATTAGCAGTATATTTCTATTAAAATTAACAATGAATAATTTCTTTGAACCTTTTTACTCATTGTCTGTAATTATTGCATCATTCTTTTTAATAATTCCATTATTGTATACTATTTTAATCATAGTAATTCTAATAATAGACAATAATGAAAATAGGATTCGCCAGATATCGAGTTTGCCCGTTACCCCCAATATTTTCGGCTATGCCAGGTTTATTTATACAATCATAGTATTTTTACTATCCTTAGTATTGATAATTATATGCAATTTATTAGAATCATCAGTATACAAAGATCTATATTCATCAAGGTCTGATTACAAAATATATATTGAATTTTGTTTTGTTATATCCTGGTTATGTCTAACTTTATCTTTCTATATCAGGCTTTTTACGGAATGGCTGGGACGCATAATATTTTATATAATTCTGTTTCTAATATTTCCAATATTGTATGCGATTACTTCACCTGACTTTCAGCAGACAATTGGCCGACCAATTACAGAATTCCTATCAAGCTTACAAGGAGTTACCTTCATATTGCTCTTGCCATTTATTTATGCCTTTTTGACATTCATTTTCTTTGTATCGAGGAAATCGTATCTGAATTAGGAGTGGTAGAGATGAGGAAATTTATGAAAGAAGAGATTAGGATATGGCGGTATTATCTTCAGTAATTTCACAAAGAAATTCCTCAATTCCTCACAAGCCTCTCAGTCCATACCTTTATATTCGATTCGACTCCCTCATCACCTGACGATTCACGCACGATAAAAGAAAGCGGGACCGCTCTCGATCCTCCGGCTGCTCCGATCCCATCAGCCCATAACGCAGACGAGCCTCCCGAGTCGCACATTATTGCATCCCTCACATTGCAGTCGATTAGCACATCCGACGCTTCTCTGACATTCAAATTCGCACCCCTTGTGACCGCGAAAAATAACTCGTCGTTCCATGTAATTCCGATTACGCTTCGATTCGATCCTCCGGTAATATCACCGCCGTAGGAGGTTTCACCCGAATAGTCATTGTAATGCCCGTCGTGGACGAACCACGGGCCGAGGGTCACAGCCCAGGGGAAATCTTCCCATCCGGACGGGATCTCGTAGCCGTATACGGCGGTTTTTGTGCCTGTCTGATATCTCTCGGCCATGCTCTCCGACTGTCCGCGAAACACGAGCGCGTAGCCATTTTCCGGAATCGATAACGACCCGGACGTCGCGGTCGCTGTAACGACGCCGTCCCAGACCTCCGCCCGCGCGGTTTCGGGACCGATATTGACCACATTCGGATCGTTTTCCGGAAGCGGACCGACCGCGACGACTGTCCCGTCCTGAGCGGATACGGTCGTTCCCCATGCCCGGTCGTACATAGTCACGTCGTCCGATCCGCATGGCGCGTTGATTCCCCAGAGCCAGATGGGATCGAAATATGTTTCGCTTGTGACAAACGCCTTCGGATGCGCGACCTCGATCTGAAACTCGCCGTCGCGGTCGAATCCGATCATTGGTCTATTAAGATTTCCAAGCTGCGCGAGTTTTCCATTTAGAATTGTGAATCCGAGCGGGTATGTCCGTCCGCCCGCCGATCCGAAATACGGGCCGTTCATCGCGGCGATTGCGCCGGTTCTCTGACCGACCTGGGAGGGGGTCAGGCACGATCCGATTGTCGCGCTTCCGGAGACCGGCTCGACAACAAGGGAGCCATCGCGGATCGAGTCGAGGTCGATTGTCACCATATGGACCGTCACAGTCCCGGCGTCCGAACTCACCTGGTATTTTATGTAATCCACATTTGGATGAAGCGACGTCGTACTGAGCACATCCTGGCTGAGCGCAGGGGATATCAGCATCATGAAGAACAGAATGGCCGCGAGTGCCGGAAGCTGGAAGGTTTTAGTGATTTGCAATCCTTGTCGCATCTTGTACGAAACAATATCCAACGCGAGAGTGAAAATCCAGAAAACCCGCGAAAAAGCCCCGATAAAAATACCGGGGCGTTGGCCGTTTCAATTATTTACATGCCGGAATTAACCGCGTCGGACTTTCGGACGCGGCAGCAGTTTCTCAATCTGGCTCTGAAGTTCCTGCTTGAATATTTTTCTGCAGGACTCCAGATTGGTCAGACTATGGATGAGCTGTTTGACAACCTCAGGCTGCTTTTTAACTACGTAATAATAGTTCCACTTGCCTCTTCGATGATTGTCGACAACGCCCATTCTTTTCAGAAGGCCGAGATGGCGGCTTACGGTAGGCTGTGGGACTTTCAGGACCTGCTGGATATCGCGCACGCAAGCTTCTCCAAGTTCATCGAGAAGGAACAGGATTTTCATGCGGCTTTCATCGGCGAGACCCTTATAAAGCCTCTCAATGTCTTTTACTGATGAGTAGATAACTTCCATTATGCCCTCCGGTGGCAAAGTGATGTATTTAAGATACTTGTATATGGCAAAGTGAGAGAATTCAAATTGGAGTATAATTCATAAAAATGGATGAGTCAAGTCGTATGCGAATATTTTCACAAGAATTTAGACAATGAGTTCAAAATTCGAATGCCGGTTCAAAATAGGTTAGTCGTATACCATTATCGTCCTTAATCAATTAATAAATTAATCTCGACTGGTTTGATAATTTCCGTTAAATCCTCTGTTTGTCGGCCTTTTAACTCTAATTCAACATCGATTGTAAATCTCTTCATTGGTTAGTATGTGATTACTAACTCCAATCTCCCCCCATATTACCCTATCGCCATATATGTAATATTGAGAATATGAGAAAAATTATGATTATCTACGAAATTTCAACGCGATATTATTATAGAGAAAGACTGTTGTAGAGGACCGAATGACATTTCTGATAATCACTCTTCTTTTGGCCGTGGTGTGTGTGGCCGGTTATTTCTGGTTTAAGTCCGGACAGCCTCCTCATCCGGATAGCGTGCCGCCACAGCCTGTTGAGGACATCATCTCCGAAGTTCCGTTTCCGGAAACGGTAGACCCGATTACATCATGGCGGGAAGAAAAAATATTTCCCGGTACCGCCGCAATTCAGATCAGCATCCATACTGTGAATCCTGTGTTAGAGGATATGAAGCCTGATATACTTGAAAATCTGCAGGCTTTAGTCACTGCCTTGCCTAAACTGCCGACAGTCGCTTTCGATGTCCTATCCATACTTTCAAAACCGGGCACCGGCTCCAGGGAAGTGGCAAAAATTATCGAGCGGGACCAGTCGACCGCCGCAAGGCTTTTACGATGGGTTAATTCAAGCTTATTTGGCCTTGACGGCAATGTAACCAGCCTGAGCCGCGCAGTGACGCTTCTTGGAATTGATTCTGTCAGGTCGCTTGTGCTCGAAGATTCTCTGGATCGTAGCACTGTTGTCAAGGGCGCTGATTGGTTGAACTTCCAAATGGTCTGGAAACATGTCGCCGCAGTCAGCGTGTGCACAAAACATCTGGTGAAATACGTCAGGGGCGTTGACGCGGATGTCGCGGCGACCACCGGGCTCCTTCATGATATCGGCCTTATCCTTATGCTGATTACGGAGCGGCGCAGCCTGGAAATTATCGCGAATGAATGCCAGTCCAGGAAGATCTCTCTCATAGAGGGAGAAAATGAGGCCCTCGGGTTTAACCACCAGATTCTTGGCGAGGTGTTCTGCAGATCGTGGGGACTTCCCGATGTGATTGCATTGGCGATCGGAAGGCATCACAGCCCAATGCTCGAACCGTTCAACTCCATCGCAGGGATGATCTGGCTTGCGGATTATATAGTCTCACGCCTTGGTTATGAATGTCCTGAGGGCAATATCCCATATGTTGACGAGGCGGAAGTGGATGAGCTTATGTCTCTTCTCAGGTTGAAACCACCGATTGATCATTACATCACGGAAGGGTTAATCCGGGAGATGCTTAACAGCACGAAGTACTGGACAAGGAAAGAGACAGAGCAAGCCTTCCCGCATCGGCAAACCGTAAGCCTTTAGTCCTGCTTTAGATACCCTCCACAAACCCCCCTATAGTTCCCCCTTCGTGGGGACGGTAGCAGCATAAACCTGGATGGTCCATTTTGGATGGCACAGGTAATTTCTATAAACCTTAAATATATTCTTATCTTATCCCTTGTACAAAACCGGGTAAAAATATTAAACTCTATTGATGCTTCCAGACGAATGGAAAAAATCTACATTCGTTGTTTTTTTTGCAGCAGTTATTTTCGGGGCGGTCCTTGCTGCGGGAATTATCAACTATGTCGTGGATCCCTACGACCTCTACGGGGTTAATCTTTTCGCGCCTATCGAAGTCAACCAGTACGAGGCGAAGCTTGACCTGTTCAGGGCATATGAACCGCCTCCATCCTCTCTTATTCTCGGAAATTCCAGGGTGAAAGCATTCGATCCGGAGGTCGTGACATCCTATACCGGAACCAAATGTTTTAACTGGGGGCTCGGATTCGCGAGTACGGAAGTCCTTCTGGCCGAACTGAAAATCGCGCTCGATGAGGAACATGCCCCGATCGAGCTGATTGTGCTGGGGATCGACCCGATAATGTTCAATAGCAACATCGAGATTCCGAAACAGGCGCGCGTCGAGTCGGGCTATACGCGTTATTTCGCTCCAAACCCGGTTCTGACCGCAAATTGGGAGCGGATGTCGGTGTTGTTTACGATGGATCAGCTTAAAATGTCCTTTGCCGCGATCTTCAGAAAAATTTCCGGCAAGGAGCGTCTGATCGAGCCGGAATATCGCGCCGACGGGCTTACTATCTTTGCGATTCGTCATATGAACGATATACAGGGCCCTCCGGACCTTAATGAAATCGTTACCGAAGGCGCTCCGAAATATTTCGAGAACACCCTTGCAGGATGGACCGAACTCGACCCGGAACGCATGAAAGCATGGGAGGAGTTCCTCGATCTTTGCGTCGAGAAAAATATTATAATTTACGCTTTTATGAACCCTATGCATCCGTTGTTATGGGACCTGCTTGGCGAATATGGCTCGCAGGATATTTTTCTCAAATCCAATGAGTACTGCGAAAGAACAATAACGGAAGCCGGCGGGGTTTTCAGGAATTATTCAGATATCACGACCTGGGGCGGCGATCCCAATCTTTTCAACGATGAAGTCCACATGTTGCCGAGGAACACGTCGAAACTTATGCAGGCGCTTTTCACAAGCGCAGGACTGGAACCGATTGAGCAGGGGGAATAATAGTCCTCACCCCCCGCCCCCTCTCCACAATGTGGTGAGGGGGCGGGGGGTGAGGTCGAGCAATAAAAATTATGTCCATTTTATCGACATCCGCAAGCTCGAATGAATTTAACTGGGACCATAGGAATTTATGGGTCTCCGCGATGGTGCCATTTGTAATTATTCTGATCCTGTCGGGGTCGATGAATTTCATCGTCGATCCTTTCGGGCTTTATGGAACCGGAATTTTCCCGCCTGTGACTTTCAGCCAGTATGAGCATAAGCTCCGCCTGCTTCGCGAATATATCCCCCGACCGAGTGCTCTTATTATCGGAAGTTCGCGCGTTGAGTGTCTTAATCCCAACCTTGTCGAGGAAATCACCGGGCGGAGATGTTTCAACTGGGCGAATCCTCTCGCGAAAACCGAATTATTCTACGCGGAGCTTCGAATTGCCCTTGAGGAACTTAATGCCCCTGTAGACCTTGTTATCGTGGGCGTGGAACCCGACGTATTTCATCCCCAGGCTGAAGCCCCCCCGCAGGCTTTGACTATTTATGATTACATGCGATTTATCTCCGACAAACCCGCGTATGAATCGGTCAGGGACAAAATCGCTAGGCTGATTTCCATCGAGCAGACAGGCTCATCGCTAAGGTAGCTTTCGGGGACGTCCGATTATAACGCCAAGGAGGAATCCAAATTTGCTGCTAACGGATACATGCGGGTCAATTATTACGGAAAAATCGATGCAAACGACATTATCGGGGGACTTGAGAATGAGCTTAGGGATTATCCTGAACGGCACTGGGGAAATTCAACCTACAGTAATCTGAAACCAGATCGCAAGCTGTACTGGGAGGAATTTTTACGAATCTGCCATGAGAGAAGCATCAAAGTTTACGCGTACATGACCCCGCTTACGCCGGAATTGCTTGAAAGAATCTACCAGATAGAAGGATTCGACGCCGACGCGTTATATACGGAAGTAAGGACTTATCTGGAAGAAACTATCAGCGAAAACGGTGGAGTTTTCAGGGACTATACTGAGGTGTCGTCCTTCGATGGCGACCCGGAAGATTTCATTGACGCCGTACATGTGGGTTCCAAAAATGGCGAAATCATTCTCAGGCACCTTCTCGACGACGATTTCGGGCAGGAAACCGGCGTCAATAATGGCGATGTAAATGAAAATGACAGCGACACGGATCCTGTCTTTTGAATAAACTTGTTTGATGGTCGAAAAAGTGTCGAATACATTGATGGCAATTGAGCACGATAAAGAATGGAG
>JAPKYR010000316.1 GCA_026394215.1 bacterium | reverse complement strand
GGGCTTGCACGGCAATCCAATAAGCCGCTCACTAATCCCTACTACGTCACCCCATCGCGCCCAACGCACGGTACAGGAATGTTGACCTGTTGGCCATCGCCTACGCCTTTCGGCCTCGGCTTAGGACCGACTAACCCTGGGAGGACGAGCCTTCCCCAGGAAACCTTGGGCAAATGGCGGAAAGGATTCTCACCTTTCTAATCGCTACTCGTCCCTGCATTCTCACTTCCGCTTCGTCGACCAGTCCTTACGGTCTGGCTTCACCTATCGCGGAACGCTCCCCTACCACCCGCTTTCGGTTGCCCTATAGCGGGTTCATAGCTTCGGTTCATGACTTGATCCCCGTTACATCTTCGGCGCAGAATTTCTTGACTAGTGAGCTGTTACGCTTTCTTTAAAGGATGGCTGCTTCTAAGCCAACCTCCTAGCTGTCTGTGAAATCCAACTTCCTTTCCAACTTAGTCATGATTGGGGACCTTAGCTGATGATCCGGGATAATTCCCTCTCGCCCACGGACCTTATCACCCATGGACTCACTCCCGGAATAGTCGCTGCGGCATTCGGAGTTTGATTGGGTTCAGTAACCTGTTGAGGCCCCTAGTCCATTCAGTGCTCTACCTCCGCAGCGTAGTTTTCCGAGGCTTTCCTAAGAGAAATTTCGGGGAGAACGAGATATCGCCAGGTTCGTTAGGCTTTTCACCCCTACCCACAGCTCATCCCCCAACTTTTCAACGTTGGTGAGTTCGGCCCTCCACGCGGTCTTACCCGCGCTTCAGCCTGGCCATGGGTAGCTCACCTGGCTTCGCGTCTACCACATGCAACTGAGCGCCCTATTCAGACTCGCTTTCGCTTTGGCTCCGGGTATTACCCCTTAACCTGCTGCATACGGTAACTCGCAGGGTCGTTATACAAAAAGCACGCCGTCACCCGCTCTCGCGAGACATGGCTCCGACGGTTTGTAGGCACACGGTTTCAGGTACTATTTCACTCCCCTTCCGGGGTACTTTTCACTATTCCCTCACGGTACTAGTTCACTATCGGTCATCGAATGTGTTTAGCCTTGCGGGATGGCCCCCGCGGGTTCCGCCCGGGTTTCACGTGTCCGAACGTACTCAGGTGCCTGTCGGGAGGGAAATCGTTTTCGCGTACGGGGCTTTCACCCTCTGCGGCTTTCTTTCCAGTAAATTCCGCTAACGAAATCCTTTCTTACTCCCTGGTCTATTCTGGTTCGACCAGACAGGTCCTACAACGCCCGCGCAACAACGGCCAGTCCTTGACATTGCGCAGGTTTGGGCTGTTCCCGTTTCGCTCGCCACTACTCAGGGAATCGAATTTTCTTTCTATTCTCCGGCTACTAAGATGTTTCAGTTCGCCGACTTACCTCTACCCGCCCTATGTGTTCAGGCGGGAGTAGTATAAACTGGGTTTCCCCATTCGGAGATCTCCGGATCAAAGCCTGCAAACGGCTCCCCGAAGCTTATCGCAGCTAACCACGTCCTTCATCGGCATTCGATGCCTAGGCATCCACCGTATGCCCTTGGTAGCTTGACCATACCTGTTACGTTCGTGTCCTGACGAAACTGGGTATTTCAAAAAATACCAAAGGACAAAAAAACTAATTTTAGAGATATTCAATAGCCCTCAATTGTCAATGTGCAGAACTGAACGTTACTACATAATAAAATCACCCTCAGGTGATTTTATCCGTTCGCTCAATACTGAATAGCGCTAACAGTAGCGGGTTCGACCTGGAATCAAGGCTGAAATTTGCACATTGAACGGTCCGCTACGGACCAGTTTAGTGCAGTGTCCTTAACTCCCTAGAAAGGAGGTGATCCAGCCGCACCTTCCGATACGGCTACCTTGTTACGACTTCACCCTCCTCGCCGAACAGACCTTAGGCGCCTCCGTCCCCCGAAAGGGTTCGGGCAGCGACTTCGGGTCCATCAGACTCGGGTGGTGTGACGGGCGGTGTGTACAAGGCCCGGGAACGTATTCAACGCGACATGGCTGATTCACGTTTACTAGCAATTCCGACTTCACGGAGGCGAATTGCAGCCTCCGATCCGAACTGGGGCCGGCTTTTAGAGATTAGCTCGAGGTTGCCCTGTTGCGACCCGTTGTACCGACCATTGTAGCACGTGTGTGGCCCTGGACATAAAGGCCATGCTGACTTGACGTCATCCTCACCTTCCTCCGGTTTGTCCGGCGGTCTCGCTAGAGTCCCCAACTAAATGATGGTAACTAGCGACGAGGGTTGCGCTCGTTGCGGAACTTAATCCAACATCTCACGACACGAGCTGACGACAGCCATTCAGCACCTGTCTCCCGGCTCCCGAAGGCACTCCCCTGTTTCCAGGGGATTCCGGGGATGTCAAGCCCAGGTAAGGTTCTTCGCGTAGCATCGAATTGAACCACATGCTCCACTGCTTGTGCGGGCCCCCGTCAATTCCTTTGAGTTTTAATCTTGCGATCGTAGTCCCCAGGCGGGGAACTTAACACGTTAGCTACGGCACCGAGGGGGTCGATCCCCCGACACCTAGTTCCCATCGTTTACGGCGTGGACTACCGGGGTATCTAATCCCGTTCGCTCCCCACGCTTTCGCGTCTCAGTGTCAGAAACAGGCCAGAGAGCCGCCTTCGCCACTGGTGTTCCTCCGGATATCTACGCATTTCACCGCTACACCCGGAATTCCACTCTCCTCTCCTGTTCTCTAGCGAGACAGTTTCGGACGCAGTTCCAGGGTTGAGCCCTGGGATTTCACATCCGACTTATCATGCCACCTACACGCGCTTTACGCCCAGTGATTCCGGACAACGCTTGCCTCTTACGTATTACCGCGGCTGCTGGCACGTAATTAGCCGAGGCTTATTCCTGAAGTACCGTCAGTAAGCGACTATTAATCGCTTGTTTCTTCCTCCAGAAAAGAGCTTTACAACCCGAAGGCCTTCATCGCTCACGCGGCGGCGTCGCTGCATCAGGCTTTCGCCCATTGTGCAAGATTCTTAACTGCTGCCTCCCGTAGGAGTCTGGGCCGTGTCTCAGTCCCAGTGTGGCTGACCATCCTCTCAGATCAGCTACCCATTGTAGCCTTGGTGGGCCGTTACCTCACCAACTAGCTAAAAGGCCGCAGCCCCCTCCTTCAGTGTGGACCGAAGCCCACTTTCACGTTCAGTCGGGAAGATTGAACGGCGTATCCGGTATTAGCGGCGCTTTCGCACCGTTGTCCCGGTCTGAAGGGCAGGTTAGCTACGTGTTACTCACCCGTCCGCCGCTTTATATGCCCTTGCGGGCTTTAATCGCACGACTTGCATGTCTTAGACGCGCCGCCAGCGTTCGTCCTGAGCCAGGATCAAACTCTTCGAAAATATATTGGGTAAGTTACCCCGAAGGATAACTTTTAAATTCATCAGCATTTGGCCGATAAAAATTTTTACACCCGCTGCTGTATATATGGCGCTATTCAGTTTTCAACGAACAGATCCGCCTTCTGTAAGGCGCAAAGAACAATTCTATCGAACTCCTCTCAGCTTGTCAATAGATTTTTTTCTATTTAGCGGATTTTTTGCCCTTTTGTGCTTTTTACGCACACACAAGCAAACACCGCCACCCTGAAAAGGAAGCACATGTATTTACCATATCTATTATCGGCTGTCAAGCTATTTCGCTGAACGGCGGCGATTAAATTTTCCACATTCTTTCAACATCCCCGCAATCGGGCTTGCTAAGCCTGTTCCAGACCGGATGCGTTCATCGAATCAGGACGATAATATCCGCTTCGCCTCAGTTGAGAGAATGCCCGCACCCCGCGCGATCGGGCAAGTCCCGCCCCTGCCGCAATAAACACAAGCCCGAGAAGATTAAGCCCAGGGACGTAGAATGGCAAAATGTACATCATCATCGCCGTGCCGCAACCATTACCGCTCTGGTTCCCGATCATCATCCAGCAGAATCCCCACCAGACAAAAATCGGAAGAATCGTGAATCCAAATGTGAAGAAAAGCGCCCCGGCAATTGCCCCGGAAACCTGATTGGCAGCGGAGTAGAGCTAATAGGGCCCAAATATGGACATCGAGATTCCGAAGATTAAGGCAGGAAGCACGATCCAAACACCAAAAATAACTAGAGACTGGATCACTTCCATTGACCGGACAAAATTCGGGAGGACCATGGAGAAATAAATATCCCTGTCCGACATAGGGGTCGCGAGTATCGGGCTTAAATGCTCGGAATCGAGATCCGCTTTAATTGTCTGTGGGGTGTTTACAAGGCATGCGATGAAGCACCTTGCGATTTCTATCATTATGTATATACTAAGAGGTATTGTTGCAGCTCGTCCGATATACAACAGAAAAAGCGGTCCGGTACCTATAACACTTAGTAAAATCACTCCGTATAAAAGCCCGACCCAGAAGGCGACTCGCGGCGAAAGAAGCGGCCGAAGCCTGCTTTTTTTGTAATTTCTCTGGAAGAGGGGATTGAACCACAGGAGCCTGAAAAATTTGATTTTCCTCAGCCACCATGGTGGAGGGGCGGCGTCGACGTAGGGATGTTCGTGCGGTTGGTCCATCAATTCCCAGCTATACTAATGATAAAGAAGCTTGAGTGGAAGTTCAAATCAAAAGCAACCTGTTTCATCTTCGATCCTTTTATTATATTCCTCATCGGACTCGATTCTGCGGTTGCGCTCAAAAACAGAAGCACCTTCTTCAGAAGCCAGTACTATCGAAACAGACTGCAATGCAATTATTAGAGGGGAGATCACGATTAACTCTGTGAGTCCCACGAAATAAAGCTCCTGCGAATTGATTAAAAAATAACCGATTGTTCCAACAAAAAAGCTGATTACGATAAATGAAGCAGCGATTGTTAGCAACACTCTCAGTTCTGTCAATAATATTGCAGCATAAAATTCGTAATATGCATGCGATCCAGCAATTATAGATGTATAAATATTATGATATACTAATATTATATAGAGTGTCAGTAATATAACAACAATAACAAGAGTGAGGCCTGCATCAAAAATAACTCCAAAATTCAAATCACCTCGAAAAATATATAACCACCATAAATTGGCATATACCATCCCGGCTACAAAAATAGCAAAGGGCACAAATAGATCCATACCTCTGACGCCGTAAGGCAGACACTCCGACAGGAAAATCTCGTTTGATGTCAGGGGGGTAGACATTAACAATTTATTCTCAGACCCGATTCCAATATCTTTCTTAATCTGCAAAATAACGGCAAAAGGCGACCTGCTATAAGTGTATATCATTAACACGAGTAGTCCGATAAATCCCGAAACGAAAACAGAAATCAAAATAATTGGCTCGATTTCGAGATCCTGGTTATAACTAACTGTCAAAATCATAATAACAGTTACAGGTACATTCAGTGTTAATCCAGCCATGAAAATTATCCAGAGAGGCCAAATCTTTTTAATTTGATATCTCCGATAATTCCTCTGAAACAGCGGATTGTCCCACACCGACATCACAAGCCTCGACCGCTTCGCCCACCATGGGGGCGGAGGGGAGTCGGGATAGATAATTTCGGGTGGTTGTTTCAAAATATTTCATTCCAATCCCGCGGCGTTCGACGATTCCGGTTTATAAAATCCCGACCTGCGGACTTTTGCCAGGGCGGAAATTCCAATGTGGGATGTGAACAAACATGCCCAGAGAATCACAAACGTACCCGAAAGTATGGGCAGGAGCACCAAAATAATCTCCCGTATATCCTGCCAGAAATGCGGCGAACCGGAATAATATAACCAATCACTATAATAATTCGTTAGTTCATCAACCAATAATATTGCCAGACCTATGCCTCCGGCAGCTAAATTCAGTACGATGTATGAATAGAAAATTGACGAGACGATAGCGCTGATTATGGAGTGCGAGATCGCGAAGGTGCCTGTTTCAACAGAAGTCAGAAGCATCATGAGGAATAGAGCGATAAACATAATGATTACGGTCAATATAGCGTAAATTAACGTTTGGTCCCATCCATAATTAATATGATTCGAGCAGAACGATTTTACCAATATCAATGCAACGATAGCGGGAATAGCTGTTCCGATAAATAAATACAGGACCGACTGCGCAACTTCCAGCCCACGCACGAGATTGGGGAGGATTTCGGCGAAGAACAGGCTCGCGTCCGAGATGGGGGTAGTTAATATTATTCCCTGATTGTCCCTGCTAATGTCCTGCTGTAACTCCCTCGGAGTGGTGATAAGGCAGAAGAAGAACATCCTTATGAAGGTCCAGACATAAATAACGGCAAAGGGGGCTATAATAAATCCTAAGAAGGTATCGACAAAGCTGGCATAATGATCAACTATAGATATTATTGTCATAGTGACAGAGAACAATAGCGACCAGATCAGGCCGACTCGGAACGCGGTTTTCGGCTCGATCAGCTTCCTGACCCTGCTGTTGCGATAATTCCTCTGAAAAACCGGATTAAACCATAGACGCCTGAAAAACGGAATTCTCGCGATCCATTTCGGGATGTCTTTTACAGTTAAAAGGCCGTATTTGTTGAGATTCTCCATACTTTTCAACCTGTATTTTATTCCAACCCCGCGGCGGTTGAATATTCGGGCTCATAATATCCCGCGCGACGCATTTTCGAGAATGCCGATAGTCCCCACTGGGAAGTCAGATAGCAGAAAAACCATGTAATGATGACTTTACAGAATAGCGCCAGGAGAATATAGAGAAGAATTTCCGTCACGTCATACGTATCACGGTACAAGGGGCCGAAATTAACGTAAGATCCGTAATGACTCGTGAATAGCATCGATGAGAAAAGCCCTAATCCGAAAACTCCGCCGTACATGCCGAAAATTAAATTAGGTGCAAGATTGGACATGCTTGACACGATCCCAAAATGAATCAGAGTGGTGATTATCGCGCTGAAAGATGGCAGCAAAATTGTGTAGGTGCACGACGCAAGCGATAGAAGAAGCATCATAAGTACAAGGCAGGCGATTCCAAGAGCCATATCCGCAAGAATAATCGCGACGATTGCTATGAACTGGGCAAGGTTAAAGTCGGGTGAAAAAAACGCTGGAATTCCAAAGATAAGGCAAGGTATCGCAAGTCCAAGAGTGATTGCCGAATACGACACAAGCACCTCAAGCCCCCTGACGTAGTTTGGAAGACATTCGGCAAAAAAGATCTCGGAATCCCTCATCGGGGAGCAGAGTACCGGATTGTAGATATCCGGTCCGATTTCCTTTTTCATCTCGATCGGTGTGGAGATAAGGCAGACTATGAACATCCTGACATAAATAAGGACATACATGCAGGCCAATGGGAATCCGACCGTTACAGCAAAGGAGAACATAAGGATTTCCTGGCTTTTAAACTGATAATGCCTGCCTAGATTTAGAAGGATAGTATTAATTACGATCGATGAAATCAGACCCACCAAAAATGCAGGTTTCGGTTCTGCGAGTTTTTTCACTCTGCTTCGCTGATAATTACGCTGGAAGACCGGGTTATTCCAGAGACGTCGGAGCGCGCTGATTTTCCGTACCCACCATGGCATGGGTTTCTGGTTTGAGAGGCCGTATTCTGCACTCGTCGCCATTTCCTTTTATGATAACAGGTCAGGATATGCGGTTCAGAGACAGTATGCAAGTGGAATAATCCGCCATTTGGGTGACAATCTATAAATGCGGTATAATGTCTATGTCGCGAATGGGAGCGCGACACTTTATATTTTTTTTATTTTTTCGACCTTGTTCAGAAATGGAGTTCTGATATGGGAATACGCGGAATAGATGTTCAGGTAGCGATTCAGAGGGCGTCCGATGCGGACAAAATCCAGCAGGGCGATATTGCCAATGCCAGGGCAGGGGAAGCGGCTGTCAGGGAGGATGTCAAAGAGACAAGGACACGTCAACAGCAGCAGCCGGGGAAAACCGAAAAATCGGATCAGTTAATTATCCAGCACGAGAAGGAAAAAGAGAAAAAGGATCAGGAGGAGAAAGAGGAAGAGGAATTACAGGCAATGCAGGAAGAGAAAGGAAAAACCGGCGAATCGATTAGAAAACCGAAAGTGCAGGGGAGTTTGGATATAAAGGCATAGGGCTACTCATCCGCTGGAAGGGGCTGTTGAAAAATTATCTGTTTGCTGTAATTATGTAGGATATGCTTTCCAGCTTGTTATTGAATGCCAGCAATCATCATGGTTTCAGTAACAAGCTGGAAAGCATGTCCTACATAAATTTAATTAAAATCCACTTTTTTAACAGTCCCTGGAAGCGTATGACACATGTCAGGAAGCGTATGACGCGTGTTACGACGCGGCGGCCATACGGGAGCGATGCTTGCGGTATTTTTTCTTTGTTTTGTAAATGTAGGCAAGGACTTCCGCGATCGCTACGTAGAATTCGTATGGGATCATGTCCCCGACCTCGACCATCCGGTATAACGAACGGGCGAGCGGCGGATCGCGATGGATATGAACGTGGAATTCATTGGCCAGATTTATAATTCGTTCGGCAATCGCGCCTTTCCCTTTCGCGACAACCTGTGGCGCTGGCATATCGGGTTCGTATTTCAGAGCGATCGCGATATGGGTCGGGTTCGTGATAATCATGTCGGCTTTCGGCACTTCACGAAGCATCGCGGTCAGGGCGATCTGTCTCTGGCGCTGGCGCATACGGCTTTTTACAAGCGGGTCGCCCTCCATCTGCTTGTACTCTTCCTTAGCCTCGGTTCTGGTTAGCATCAAATCTTTTTCAAACTGGTAATACTGGTAGATAAGATCCAGAAGGGACAGGATTATCATCACTCCGATAATCCACAAACCGAGTCTCAGGGCATGCTGGCCGAAAATCGGGAAATATGCCGTCGGTTCGAGCGTATTCGCCTGGACGATTTCCGGCAGATTCGATTTTATATAACCTACCGCGACAAGTGTCACGAGGGTAATTTTCAGGATAGCCTTGATTAATTCGACAAAACCCCGGGTCGAGAACATCCTTTTGAGTCCGCTGATCGGATTGATATTGCTGAGTTTGGGCTTTATAGGTTCGGCGCTAATCAGGCCCTTAGTCTGAACCAGGTTAATAAGTATTGCCATCAGGGAAGTGGCGAGAAAAACGGGCCACATGAACGAGAATATCGAGGTTAAAATATACTTAGTGATAAGGGGAATGCTTTCCTGATTTACGGCGCGCACCTGAAGATTTCCGAAAACGTCCTGGAAAAGCCCGACAGCCAGGTTACCCCAGACATTCATGACGAGGAAGAGTGTCAGAAAACCGACAAGGAGGACAAAGCTCCCGGTGAGTTCACGGCTTTTCGCGACCTGTCCGCGTTCACGGGCGCGTTCACGGCTTCTGGGCGTCGCCTGTTCTGTTTTTTCCTCGTCCATAATTTATCAGGGCAACAGAAAAACTTGCCGTCCCGGTGGAACGGCATTAATAATATCCGATTAAATTCGATTAGGTTACCTTCAGCCTTCCTGCCAGTTGTCTTTAAACTCGCCTTCATCCTGGGAAATATGGATAAACTTATCGAACCTGCACGTTATGAGAATGTCGATGATGTCGCCGGTTTGTGTGAGGATTGAAAATTGCATGCCGTCATTCTCTTTGGCATATCTATAAATCCGGACGAGGTTCTGAAGCCCTGCAGTGTCGGCATAATCCAGCTTGCGAAAATCGAGGATCAGGTCTTTCACGCCCGACTTGAACAAGCGGACTGCTTCATCAAATAGCGATTCCGCGTGTGCCTGCCTTAATTCGCCGACAACAGCCATCATGCACCTGTCGCCTGCGTACGACCGGTCGAAAATCGGGGGTTTATCGCAGATATTACCCGCAAAAGGAATCTTTGGTTTGTTTTTATTGTAATTATTACCCATTCCACTTACCCTCTGATCTGGCCGTTGAGAATTAAATGATAGCCAGAAGCAGATCATATCGAATCTACATCACATAATATTATCGGGCGGTAATATGAGTTTGTTACGGGGATATTGAAGGAATCCGAATATTATATTAACACATTAATCAATCTATTAATGATAACAAAACAATAATATCCATGTCAATCGATGACAACTACTCTGAACTTGACAACTGTGGACGCTTCCAGCTCATTGCAGAGATCGGTAACGATGCAGGTCATGTCGAGGTTGAACGACTGAGTGAGCTGCGGCACGACGAATACGAGGTCGGAATACCCGGTTTCCGGCAACGGATCGTAATTCAGGACCACGAAATCGCCAAAATCGTTCCACGTATACATCAATGGTGGCGACTGGGTGATTCCCCTTGCTGAGCAGAAAGAGCTGCCGGATGCCGCGGTGCCGGTCATTCTTACCGTTATCTGGTCGCCCGGCGATATCTCATAGCGCCCATTGGTCGGGGACGCCGAAATGGCGCTATCATTTTTCTTTACAGACGCCAGCACCACAGCCGGATGAACAATGACCAGAAAATAGCGGGTCTCGACGTCCGTCAGGCCGTTGCACTGGTCGGTTACAGTACATTTGAAGGCGTACCTGGTTCCATTCAGGGCGGCGGGAATAACAAATGCGAATTCGCTTTTGCCGTTATTTTCCGGATATGGTTCGTAGACCGGGACAATTGCCGGAGTGTTTCCCGACGTCTCCTGCCATCGCCACATAATGTCGGGATTGATGCCCTTTGAATCGCAAAGGCTTGAATCCTGGACAATCGCGGTCGCGGAGAAGACAATCTGATCGCCGGGAAGAACCACATAGTGATCGAAATACGGGTCGTAATTGAGGAGAACGCCATTTGCCGTACCGCCGATACTTGTAATTTCAGGCGTTCCCACCACAAGGAACATGAACGATCTTGTCGATTCCAACCCGACACACTCATCCGTTATTTTACATTCGACAATAAATGTTGCGCTGACTCCGGCATTCACCGGGATATCGAAACTTGCGAAATTTGCGCCGAACGGGTTATCGTCGACTGTAAGGCCGATGCCCTCGAAAGTGCTCGACCATGAGTAGCTAAGCTCGTTGCCCGATGGAACGCCGTGATTCGCGCAGATAGAGTCGGACGTTCGTTTCGTCGCACTAATCGATATTTTACACTCGTCGCCGCGTTCGACCTCGTAATACCCGTTCTGGTTTTTATTTTTAGTGACCGGCGAGTCTGAATTGATATCTGTTTTGACGGCGGCGGAATTGATTATAGGCGCTCCCTGGTTGGCGAACGCGCGCAATGTGAATGTGCTCGCGCTGGTTTTCGAGAGGCATTCGTCGAACACCGTAACCTTTAACGTATAAAGCAGACCCTCGCCGGTGTCGATGTCGGCAAGTTCGGGCACGCGCCATGACGCGACATTGGATGGATTGGGCGACTGGCTGATTAATCCCGGCCTGTTTATATCGTCAGGGGAAACCGAATTGAATGTATACAATAAATTACCGGCGACAACCTCTTCCTCGGTCAGTCCGCAACTCGCCGGGAAAGCATGGCTTGTGGCCGCAACAGTCAGGGTGATTTCCTCGCCTGAATACACGATATTTCCTTCGATTGCGGCGGTTCCACGGGTTGCTTTAAAGCTATCGATAGTGGGTTTCAGAGGATCGTGGGTGTTTTCCGGAGGAGTGACGGGGTTGTCGTCTCCGTTACAAGTGACCGACAGCATAGGGAAACACAGGGCGAGGAAAATTAATATAGTCGACGCCGGTACGGTCAGGGTGATATCTTTAATGTGCTTTAAGCGCATCAGGTATAATTTCGGCAGAAAATTGCGCGAATTTACTGGAAATAACCCGGGACAAGTTAAAAAGTGGATTTTGGCATCGGACGACCCGAGTGCCATCTTCTTCCGTACTGTTTCCATACTGTTTCCATACTGTGTCATCTTCTTCCAGAAGATGAGCTAATGTGTCGACAGCTTCCAGCCGTCGGATTTACACGGGCAGTAAGTAGCCCGGCATCGCGACCGCAATAACCTTCCAATTTCTCAACACCCTTCCGGAGTGATGCCGGGTTTTCTCCTATGGTATAATTATTCCGTAATGGTTACCTGCCGACGAAACATATCCAGTAACCAAAACGGCCTATATTTCTTAATTACATCCGGAAAGGAATAATTCTGCCGGATTGGGGCTATGGCAGTATGGCATACGTTGATGGACCGGAATATGATTGAAGGGTTTGGTGGAAATTATCGATGGAACCCGGCAACGCTCCGGACCTGTATTAGAAGATTGGATGCATATGGAGGTCGCGATGCTGGGCTACGTACTGGAAATTCTAATTTTGGTTACATGCTTCCATTAAATAATATAGTCTATCTATGCTTTAACCAAATCAACCCAACTCATTGTGAATTATCAAATACAATATTACATGAAATGCTACATCGATGCGGCATCTCAAACGATGAAAACGTTTTGGAATATGCTACTTATGCTATTTCTGAATGGTGCTTAAATTCTTATGATTGCGCAAGGGCTCCGAGGAATCCTTGCTGGAAATGAAAGGAGACATAATGATCACTAACAAGAAGAGCCTTATCATAAAAATAATTGTGATTTCAACAATTTCAATTATTATTATAATAATTTCAATGCCCAATTTTAAACGACCCGCAAACAGGCCACTTGATGTACCTAGTGATCCAACTATTGAATATTTACTAGGAAATCTTGGCAATACGGAACCAGGATATTGGAATTGGCTAGATAGAAAAGTAATTATGCAAAGCTCTAATATTAATTTAATTAATGGATTACAGTCAAATTTAAATTCAAATAACATCAATTCCTCAATTCATGCTGCATATCTCTTATTTCGCTTAAGGATAAATCCAGACAATATGATTATACAATTATTATCATATTTAGACAGGTATCCTGATAATGAAGCATTAAAATATATTTTTATGTTTAAATTTAGCTCACTGGATAAAGAATATCTGGATCATTTTAGAAATTCTGATATTGAAAATTCAGAATTAATAAACATAGCTATAAGAGAAATAAGTTTGTAGCCCGTCTATGAGAGGGCAGGTCAAGTACGTAACTCGCCCTCGCTACCGCAATACCCTTCCAATCTTCATAATCCTTACGGAGCATTTCCGGGTTTCATAAACCAAATATTCACCACTTATCACTTAGTTACGAGTACAACGACGACGGTTCCATCAAGCGCACTTCCGCGGTCGATCAAACGGCTGCCGAGTGGTCGACTTACGGACCCGAAAAGTATGTGGTAGAATATGAATACGATTCAGTGGGCCGGGTCGCGAGTAAAGTCGTCCGCGACATGCCGTCCGACGACGACTCGACCAGGTTCGAGGTCGATTATATGTATAATCTCGGCAGAAACCCGACCAGGAGAATAGAATTCATAAAAAGGGAATATGGATAAAAGCTATTTTGGACACAGACCATCTCGTTAAATAAACCCACTTTTTTTTTCTAATCCGAATATTTAACTAATTATTCCTTAAGCCATGTCTTTATTACCTTCGACGCGGCTGCAGGGTCTTCCTTAATCATCTTTTCGATTTCCTCGCGGATTTTCAGTTTTTCAAGTGTCGCGGGATCCGCGTCGGGAAGCTCCACCTCGTAATCCTCGATTTCCTCCTGCGATGCGCCGGTCATCATGACAGTCTTGTCGAGCGGTTTAAGGAACGATTTCAGTATGGTCCAGAAAACAAGGAGCACAAGGAACGCGATCACAAACCTGACGACCAGATTCATGATCTCACCCGACGTCATGCCCGGTACTTTCGCGAGATCGTCCTGAAGGCTTGTATCGAAATCCTTGAACGCGACAGTGATGCTGTCGCCGGTCGAGAGGTCCAGACCGGCTGCGCCCGCAACGATGTCCTGAACCTCGGAAATTTCGGTCGAGCCGATCGTGCTCGCATCCCTGCCGCCTTTATCTATAACAACGCTCACCGAGCAGCTCTTTAGAGTACCCGGAGCCTGCGTGCGCATTTCATGTGTGGACGAGGTCTCGTAATTTTTTGTAGTCGTGGAGCTGTCGGATGCGAACGGAGCACCGCTCGCGCCGGGGTAGGACGGGATATTGCTTGTCGTGCCCGGAACGCCGGTCGATGTGTTATAGCCATCGCCGGAAACCGAATCCTCCGTCATTTCCTCGCTTATCAGGACGCCATGTTCTGTTCCGCTGATCGGATCGTATGTGAGGCTTTCGGTCTCAACTTCATCGAAATCCATCTCGCATGTAAAGCTCACGGCAACTTTACCGAGGCCGTACGCCGGTTCGAGCACTCTTCTGATATCCGCGGCTCTCTGCAATTCGTAGTTACGCCGGGCTTCCTCCTGCGACGGGAGAAGCCCCGCTGCATCGGATGACTCCGGCCCGGTCAGGAGATTCATGTTCTGATCGATAATCGTGACCTGGTCGCCGTCCATGGTTCCGATAGCGCCTGCAACAAAGGTTCGCACCGCAGCTATACGGTCGCGGGCTAAGGTGACGCCCGGCTTTAATCCAAGGACTACGCTTGCCGACGGCTCAACCTGTTCGGAAATAAACGGCGTCGGTTCAGGCATATTAAGATGAACGCGCGCCGCGCTAACCTCGTCGAGGCTCATCAGCGTGCGGGCAAGTTCTTCTTCAATTGCCTGGTCATATCTAGCGCGCTGGAGAAAATCGCTAAGGCCGAGTGGGGAGTCGGCCAGAATCGCGTAACCTTCAATGCCGGAAGGGGAGAATCCGTCGGCAGCAAGTGAGATGCGAAGCTCATCGACATTTTCATCCGGCACGAGGATGCTCTTGCCGCCGTCCTTGATTTTGTATTCGATATTGCGGGTTTGCAGTTGAGAAATTACTTCCCCGGCGTCGGTCGGATCGAGATTGCCGTACAGAAGCGCATAGCTGGGGTAGCGGGCGACTGAAATCCAAACGGCAAGCGCGACAAGGATAATCAGCACGGAGGCCGACAAAACAAGCCTCTCGCTGGAATTCAGGCGCCCCCATAACGCATTAAACTGGGAAATGAACGATTGATTTTCTTTTTCCATAATTGCCCCCGCAATTTCCGGGACTCAACCGAAATGATAAACAAATAAACTAATTTCCTAGACAGGCATCCGGCTGATTTCCTGGTACGCTTCGATGATTTTGTTCCTGATCTCGATAAACAATTCGAGTGCGATCCCAGCTTTGGTGGTCGCAAGCATAACCTGGTGCAGTTCCACCGGCTTGCCAAGGCTTAAGTCGACCGTCATCCGGTTGGCTTCATTAGAGAGCGATTCCACGCTTTGTATGCTCTCGGCAAGAATATCCGCGAAACCGGGGGGAGCGTCCCTGACGGCTTCGCTGAGCGACGGCACGTCGAACATGGGGAACTTCCCCGACAACGAGTTGATAATGCCAGCGGGATCAGTCATCGCACTCACATGCAGGAATTTCCCCACCTTCGGGTGAGGACCTATTTTTACCTGCATTTCTAATATCCTTAATAAGGGGCAATTTTTTTCAATCCGGATTTATTATTTTTAATTTATCTTTAAGAGTATTTAACGGGATTTTTCCTGTTTTTCCTATCGGCCTATCGCAAGAGTCCTCATGAGAAGCTGCTTGGTGGTCTCGAATACCGACATGTTCGATTCGTAGGAGCGGTTAGATTCGATCAGATCGACCATTTCCATTATCGGATCGATGTTCGGGTACATGACGTCGCCATTTTCATCGGCGTCGGGATGTCCGGGATCATGCACAATATTAAAAGGAGATGTATCGCCGACGATTCCGACAACACGGACACCGGCGTACGGCATCGGGCTGTCGGGCCATCCGGAACCGGCAATCACGCCATGGGAATTCCCGGCGGGAGGAGGCGGCGCGTTTCGTGCGGTGAATACCGCGAGCTGCCTTCTGAACGGACCGCCTTCGGGTGTGCGGGTTGTGGACGCGTTCGCGATATTGTTCGCGATCAGGTCCATCCTGAGGCGCTGGGCGGTCATTCCGCTGGCGGCGATATCAAGGGAGGTGAACAGTGACATTTATTTTCTGTTATCTCCTCCCTTCGCTGATTACCGTGCGGAGTTGGCTCAGGCGCCTTCCTGCAAGTTCGGTAAGGGTGGAATATTCGATTGCGTTTCTCGCCTGTTCAGCCATCTCCCGGTCGATATCCACATTGTTGTTGTCGAGACGGTAGGTCGTGCGGTCGTCGGAATAGACAATGCCGTACGGAGTTGGCGTGCCCTTCAAACCGTGGAAGACTTTACCGGGCAGGTGACGTGGATCTGTTTGTTTAAGGCCTATTGACGCGACGCCAGAGTCATCGAGTTTCTGTTCAAGGATGTCCTCGAAATTAAGCCGCAGAGCCTTGTAGCCGGGAGTGTCGGCGTTAGCGATATTGTTCGCAATAAGGTGGGCACGCGCGCTGGTGGCGTCGAGCGCATACTCGATGGCGATCTGGGTAGGGTTATTGAACAGGCGATTAAGCATTTATGCAAAAAATAGGCTGATTTAGAAGCCATGTAATTATTTCGGCAGAATTTTGCGGAACTTGTAGTACTTCTTAATGATTTTTTGCGATCGGGAAAGGGGACACCTTTTTTTCAAACAGCGAAAAAAAAGGTGTCCCCGTAATTACGTACTTACATTCATAGCCAAAAACGATTAATGCACCGTATAAAATGTGGAAAATATTTAACGAAGGTTAAAATAAGATGGGAATTATCCACAGGTAATTAAATAACCATGGATAAAGATTTACATAAGAAAGGTCGCAGTAGTTGGTGGGAAATTATAAGAAATCCAATTCGATTCAGAAGGATAAAAGCGAAAACTTGTATATAATCGGGTAAGTTACCAAGGTTTCCACATTTTGGAAGTGGAAATGTAGCCAGCGTTACATATTTTTTGATGGAATTAGCGTTTAGCGGAATTCGATAAAAAGTAATACGAAATTTTCCACAATTTTCCACATTTTCCCACAAGAATATAGGACGCTAAATTTATTTAATTAAAATAAATTAAAATAAAAGCCCATTTATTTTTTTTTCCGGTTGATAATCCTCTCCGATTCCGTCTTCAGCCATTTCCTGATCCACATTCGTTCCAATCCGAATCTCCGATCAAGGTCTTTCCTTCGTTCAATGATTCTCCCGAATCCAGCGAGAAAAATCCACGGTCCGATAAACCATGCTGTTGGATCAGTGATTAATGCGCGGAACCAGGCAAATATATCCTGTGCCATAATTGGTAAAACATCCGGCAGAAGGCTTCCTATCGACTCATGCTTCCACATTATTCTTCTGCGGTTTCCATATGCTCTTAACCTGATCCTCGTTTCATGCCTCGCCCCGGAACCCGCATGGGCGTGTATCCCGACCGCTTCGGGCACATATGCAAGCCCCCATCCTGCCCGATGAATCCGGTAGTCGAGGTCGATATCCTCGAAGTAAGAAAAAAAATCGGGATCGAATGGCCCTTCGGGTTCTCTCGATTCTTCAAGCGCATCGCGCGAATATACGGAGCAGGCGGCGGATAATCCGAAAACCTCTCCCCCTTCGAATGGAACCCCGGCCCTGTCGAGGGCAGTTTCAGCGTCGCGATTGCGCACTATCCGGTCGCGGAAAATTTCATGTCCTGTAGTATCGATAATTGCCGGGTTGCTTCCGGATGATGATCTTATAAGCGTTCCGCAGACGCCCCCAATTTTTTTATCGCCAAATCCCCGAAGCGCAGATACAAGGATTTTCAAATGATCCTGCTTAAGTTCCACGTCCTGGTTCAGGAAGCATATCCAGGGAGCGTCAGATGACTTGTAGAGCCTGTTCATAGCAGCGGCGAACCCGATATTCGCTTTTTCTTCAAAAAGACGCCATTCAGGGGGATTTTCAAGTCCACTGAGGAAATATCCCGCCCATTCGCCGGATTTTTCGGGGCAGCCGTTATCGAGAAGGAGAATCTGTAACTCGATCCCTTCCTGCCTGATGAGGGATTCGAGGCAAGCTTTAATAGTCCCCTTTCCGCGATAAAGAGGGATCAAAACGCTTATTTTGGGCAGGTCGGACACAGGTACGATTGTATCATGACTGAACCTGAAATTGGGAAATAAAAAACCGCCCGGTAAGGGCGGTCGAGATTAACATATAAATGTTTCCGGGAATTACTTAAAGAGTCCAGACATATAGTGCAGAATCCGCTTGCTGGATGGGGGCACAGGAATCTAAAACGCCGATATAGATATTGAATAAACCGGTATCAGTTGTAGAACCTGAGATTTCTCCGGTAAATGGGTTAATATGGAGACCTGACGGGAAGCCGAATCCACTCCAGATGAGCGGGGCGTCACCATCACTGACAGTCATCATATAGCTGTAGGCAGTACCGTCGGGCACCGCTTCCGGTATGGTTATATCAACAATCGACGGTGGAGGATTCGAGCATCCCGATGCCGGGACCAGGTTCAGGGTAAAGCCGGTGAGAGTGCCACACTGGATTGCGGGGTCTGTACATTCATCGCAAACCTTGATGTCGAAAGTATAGGTTCCGCTTTCCGAGATATCCGTTGTGCCGATGATTCGTCCGGTCGGGTCAATTGTGATTGATCCAGGTAAAAGCGGGTCAATATTTTCAAGGCTCCATGTAAGCGCGCCTTCGCCATTTATTGCAGTTAAGATCAGATTCACAATACCGCCCGCAGGGACATCAAAGCTTGGCAAATTGGTAATCTCAGGGGGAGCTGCACATCCGGAGTAGCCCACCTCGAATGTATACAGTTTCTGATCGCTCTGCCCGCCTGACCAGCAGGAGTCGGTAACTACTATGGTAATGTTATATGAGCCTACTGACAAATCGATAGCGGTTCCTGACAGTACTCCTGTAGGCGACAGAATAAACGGAGGCGGTAGCGATCCCATTGGAGGTTTTGTTATCCAATGGAGAGCTCCTTCCCCCCCGGTAGCATCGAACTGGAAGCTGAATGGGACGCCGACCACGGCTTTAGGAATATCGGTTGTAAGAATTGTAGGTCCGGCTGCACATGGATTGCCGCCGACCGGTATCGCAAGATATTGGTCATCGCACTGCTGTATCCCGCATTCATCGCAGACTCCGAACTTCACGATATAAGTGCCTTCCGTTCCTGTATCGGGAGTCCCGGAGATTTCGTTACCGATAAGCTGCAGGCCTGACGGAAGATCATCTCCATCTGGTAAAACCTCCCAGGTTAAAGTGCCTTCGCCGCCGGTTGCTTCCAGAATTATGCTATATGGTGTTCCTATGTATGCGTTATCAAGCGGCGAAGTATTAGTAATCACAGGTGGCACAGCGCACGCCGGATAAAGAACCAGTTGGAAAGTGTTGTCGGCGCATTGCGCAGTCGGACATGAGTCGCAGACCTGAATGTGCAAATTGTAAGTGCCTTCAGTCCCAGTGACAGGAGTACCGGAGATTAATTTACCGACAAGCGATAAACCGGTGGGCAGCGCGTCCGCATCCGTGAGAATTTCCCAAGTCAGCACGCCTTCACCGCCCAAAGCCATAAGTATCACCTCATAGGGCCGTCCGACAAGTCCCGAGGCAAGCTCAGTGTTTGAAATCGTTGGAGCCGCGTTGCAGCTTTCGGGATTGATGACAAGGTTGAAGGGATTGCTATCGGTCTGATGGCCGCTCGGACATTCATCTTCAACTTGTATTTCAACTTCATAGGTGCTGGCCGTACCTGAGGCAGGCGTGCCGTGAAGAGTCCCGTCTGTTTCAAGCGTAAGTCCAGTGGGCAAAGGATTGACGCCGATCTGAGTCCAGGTCAGAGCCCCTTCACCGCCGGTTGCCGTAAAGAGGTAACTATATGCTACGTTCTCCTCGCCCGGATCGGGATTTGTAATAGTGAGCACAGGCGCATCGGCGCATAGGGAAGCATTGATTGTCAGCGCGAATATTCCATTATCTGACTGGACTTCCGGACAACTGTCGCTGACGGTGATGTCGAGGTTATAAGTGCTCGCTGAACCGTCTGCGGGAGTACCGCTGAGTTTGCCCTGGTTATTGAAATCAAGTCCGCTAGGTAGTTCGGTGGGATTGTTGATCGTCCATGTTTTGGAGCCTTCGCCACCGGATGCAAGGAACTGGAAGAGATACGCGGCTCTTTCAGTACCGGGGTTCAGTGTTGAAGGGCTGGTGATTTCCGGTCCCGCAGCGCATGGCGAACCGGGCGGTGCAATCAGAAGCACAAGCTCTCTCGAGTCGCATTGCGGGCCAAGCGGACATGAGTCGCAGACTTCAACATTGAATGTGTAAGATTGACCGGCAGAACCGCCGGTTCCAGCTTCGGGCGTACCGGAAATATTGCCATTGGCGGATATGTGGACTCCAGCGGGGAGTGTGCCCGATGCCAGAGACCATGTGGTGTTTCCATGTCCGCCCTGAGCGCTGAGTGCAGTATTGAACGCGACTCCTTCCATGCCGCCCGGAAGTGTCGAGGTCACTATTATCGGACCCGGGTCGCACCCCGGAGCCTTGGCTTCGACAGTCAGGGTCAAATCTACAGTGTCCGTCCTGGCTCCATCGGGGCAGGAGTCCGTAACCTGAATGGTCAGCGGATAGCTGCCTGCTGTCCCGACATTGGGAGTTCCTGAGAACAGGCAGTCGGAGCCGAATGAGACGCTGTCCGGGAGTGTGCCGGATGTTATTTCCCAATAAATTGGAGCATATCCGCCGGATGCGGTTCCCTGGAACAGGAATGCTTCGCCTTCGGTCGCGGTTGGAAGCGATGTAAATAATATCTCCGGAGGAGGACCGCATTGGGTTACTTCTTCGCAACCCACATAGAATGTGAAATGGCCTGCGGATTCGCGCGGGTAAACCGGGTTCGAATCCAACACCCGAGCATTAAATTCAATTGTTATCGGGCCATAGTCGAGCGGGAACGTGCCGTGGATGGTCCCGTCATGTGAAAGCTCAAGCATATAAGGAAGATGCGTGCCGGCGGGTTCAATAGACCATTCGAACGGGGGATAACCGCCGATGATCGGTAACGGTACATCATAATAAGCTCCGCACCAGCTCGATGGCAGCTCCATGCCTGGCACATATGGCGGAAGAGCGCCGCCGAGGGTATCGGTTAGATCGACTGTCATCGGTCCGAAAGTGAATTCGGAAATCCGCCCGTCGGTTGTCGTAATCGTAGCCCTGATATAAATCGGATAATTTACCTGTCCGGATTCAAGGTCGGCGATCGCGTTCCACCAGAATGTAAAATCAGTCCCGCCTGCAGGAACGAATAATTGCTGGAGCGACGATGGGTCCATTCTGCCGGGTAGCGGAGTCGGTACCGTGATTTGTCCATCCGGGCCGATTATTACCGCTATGGCCAGGGTGACAATGGTATCGCCGGAACTGTTGATTGAAATTGTTACAGGAAAGGTCGACCTGAATTCAAGGTTCTTCAGTCCCACGATAGAAATCGTAGGCGACATGGTTCCGATATTATCGGCCCCGTTGCCCGTTTTACATCCCCCTATGCTGAAAAGGAGAATGCATAAAATCGTGAGTGTGAAATATCGATGTAGTGTATATTCTCTAGACATTTGTCTGGATGACCTCCAGTTAGACTTTGGGCAACCCGATCAAATAAAAAGGTCAGGCTGCCTTCCTTTATATTTTACCCGCCAAATGGCAGGTAAATCAAATAAAGTTGCAATAAATTAATTTCTTTTAAGTTAGAGCCGAAATGAACCGGGAACTCAAATTCCGATTTAAAAAAGCCTTTTTGCAGCATTTCCGATAAAATGATTTATATAAAATGGTGAGGATTTCACCTGTGGATTACTGATCCGGAGTCTTTAAAAAAAAGTCCGGATTACGTCATCATAGGGGTCGCCATCTGGCGCGATCGGGACCGCTTCTTCAGGTCTCCGGCGCACCTGGTCGTATTTTATGTCGACCGATTCTGCAGGGAATTTTCAGAAAAATCAGGGGATTCGGGCGATGCTGAACAAATGTTTTGAGAATTTTCCTGAAACCCGCATGAATAGTGGCATTTAAAGTATGGAAAAACTCGCAATCCGCATTGAAAAGTGCTATAATTTTTCTCTTGTGTGGCTATATTCCGCCATGCATTTTTATGGCATTCCAAATTAAGGTTAATTAAAAGTGACACAGGATAACAAGAACGATAACGACGCCGGGGAAGAACCCGATCAAGGGGAAAATGCGTTTCCGGTCAACGGGCATATTATTGATGTCTCGATATCGAAAACGATGAAGGACGCGTATATAACGTATGCGCTTTCAGTCATAAAATCGAGGGCGTTGCCGGATATTCGCGACGGAATGAAGCCCGTCCACAGGCGAATTATTTACTCGATGCAGGAGGAGGGTTACCGGTCGGACAAGCGGCGCGTCAAATCCGCAGCCGTTGTCGGCGACGTTCATAAAAAATATCATCCGCACGGCGATACTGCTATTTACGATACAATTGTCCGGCTCATTCAGGATTTCAATATCAGATATCCGCTTATTGACGGGCAGGGGAACTTCGGCTCGATAGATGGCGATCCTCCCGCGGCGCACAGGTATACGGAAGTACGGCTTTCCAAGATTGCGGAGGAACTTTGTGTCGATATCGAAAAGGAAACTGTTGATTTTGTAAAGAGCTACGATGAAAGCCGCATGGAGCCGGAGGTTCTTCCGGCGAGAATTCCGGCACTGTTGATTAACGGAGGTTCCGGGATTGCCGTCGGGATGGCGACAAATATTCCCCCGCATAATCTTGGGGAAGTTGTTGACGCACAAATAAAGCTGATCGAAAACCCGAAATGCACGATCGCAGAATTAATGGAAGTTCTGCCGGGTCCCGATTTTCCGACAGGCGCGAATATCAACGGAATCTCGGGTATCAAGCAGATGTACGAGACAGGCCGCGGCGCGATAGATGTATATGCGAAAGCAATAATCGAGGAAATAAGCGGCGGGCGTCATCAGATCGTTGTTACAGAGCTTCCGTACCAGGTCAAGAAGGCTGACTTAATCGAGAAAATCGCCCAGCTGGCAAAAGATAACGTCGTAGAGGGAATTCAGGACTTGAGGGACGAGTCGGATCGCACCGGGATGAGGATAGTCGTTGTTATCAAAAAGGAATATATTCCGAATACGATTCTTAAAAACCTGTTCACGAAGACGGCGCTTCATTCAAGGTTCAATGTAATCATGCTCGCGCTGATAGGTAACGAGCCGAAGATTTTCAACCTGAAGGAAGCCCTTGAAGCTTACAGGGATCACCGGATAAAGGTAATCACCCGCCGGTCGAAGTTCGAGCTGAA
>JAPKYR010000062.1 GCA_026394215.1 bacterium | reverse complement strand
CATTCAATAACAAGCTGGAAAGCATAACAAGCTGGAAAGCATGTCCTACATAATTACAGGAAACAGTAAATTTTCAACAATCCCTTTCTATTCGGCAATTATCCCTAATGCCGATAATAAATCAATTGCCGGATGCACCCGATGGCACTTGCACCTTTGGCTCGAATCGTGCACCATGTCTCCCGATTGGAAAAATTCCGCCCTGTGGAGGACGTTTATATGTTTGCACCCTTCGGTCATCTTGTGACCGCCATGGTTACACCTTTCGATGCGGAAGGAAATCTCGCACTCGACCTGGTCGAGGCGCTTGTCAAACGTCTCGCGAGAACCGGTACCGAAACAATTCTACTCGGCGGAACCACCGGTGAAAGTCCGACCCTTGAGGAATCCGAGCTTCTCGAGCTTATCGATACAGTTAAAAAATTCATCCCTGAAAAAATTAAGATTTTGGTCGGGACCGGCACTAACTCGACCGCGAAATCGGTAAAACTATCTCAGAAAGTAATCAAAAAACATGTCGACGGGTTGCTTCTGGTGAATCCGTATTACAATAAGCCGATGCAGGATGGTTTGTACGCGCATTTCAGAGCGATCGCGGAGTCGGTCGAAATCCCCGTCGTCCTTTACAACATCCCCGGACGTACCGGAGTCAACTGCGAACCTGAGACAATCGCGAAACTTGCGGAGGTCGACAATATCGTCGCGGTGAAAGAGGCGTCGGGAAATGTCGCGGCGGTCGCGAAAATCCGTGGATTAACGCCGAAGGATAAATTCGCGATTTATTCAGGCGATGATGTATTGACCCTCCCGATGCTGTCTGTTGGAGCGGTCGGGGTCGTTTCGGTCGCGAGCCATATTGTGGGAGCGAAAATCGCGGAGATGATCCGGAGCTTTTTCGATGGGGACGTCGAGAAAGCAATGGACATACATGTGTCGCTTGTGCCGCTATTCGACGCGCTTTTCTGCGAAACAAATCCGATACCGGTCAAGTACGCGCTGAATCGGATCGGGTGCCCGGTCGGCGGACATCGCCTTCCGATGACCCCAATCAGAGACAAATCGAGGGAGATAGTCGACGCAAATCTCAAAAAAGTGGGACTGATTAAGTAAATTTACCGAATGTCATGGATGTTCAGTTTTTCCGGCTTGAAACCAGATATAAACTTGAACCATCCGCATGTTGAAAATGTATTCACCTTTCCGTTCTCCACTTCGAAGGACTTTAAGTTTTTTCATTCTTTGAAGGAAGTTGTTGAATTTCTTCTTTTCTGATTCAGTAAGACTGCTCATCACATCCGATTTGATGAATGAAGTGGAGCCGGGTCCCATCTCTTTAGCTACCTTTGCGAGGATTGAATGGTAATCTTTGCTCTTTAAAGAATTGAATACCTGCTCATTGACAAACCTCCTGCCAACTTCATCGGCGGCTAATACAACTGCCCTTAAGGTGTCCTCTTCATCAAGTTTGCCATCCTTGTCAAGCCAGAAAGCTTCATCTCCAAGCAGGTGCATTATTTTCGGGAAACCGGCTGAGTACAGAGTTAAATAATCCATTGCCTTAGGATCGACGGTCATATTTACCGAATCGAAAGCCCTTGTGAAAAAATCAGCCATTTCTTCAGGACTTAGGGTGTTGATTGAAATGATATCAAAGATTCGCTCCACAGGTTCGTGATTCCTGATCATTTTCCGACGCCTTTCCTCGACCCCGCAAAGCATGAGAAGAAGCGGAACAGGTTTTTTAGAAACCGCGTTGGTATCTATAAAACCTTTCAGAAAATGCGCAAATTTAGGATTATCAGCAATCCCGTTTATCTCGTCCAACACCAGGAAAATTCCCTTACACCCGGTTAGTTTGAGCCGCTCATACAAAGATCTCAAAAAATCAATTAAATCTGCCGCAGAAGCTAGGTTCGGGGCATCTCTTTTAAGTGCGTCGGTCTTAATTGTGATTTGTCCAAACAGAGATATATTCTCTACATAATCAGCTAAAAATTCCTTTATTATCCCTGAAAGTGCTTTATCAAACGCATGTGTCCTGAGTGCTGCTTTCAGAATAGCCTCTGCCATTGAAGTAAGGTCCGAACATTCAGCAAGTGAAGCGTAAATTGGCCAAAGCGAATAGTCGCGTTCTGCATAATACTGAGTGAATTTCGCAACTGAGCTCTTCCCGATTCCGTATTCCCCCTGTACAAAGATCGCCACTGGCTTCCCTGTGGCAACCTGACCTGCTCCGCGATGCATTATTCTATCAATCTCCAGACTGCGTCCAACAAATAACTCAACTGGAACAGGTTGTGTCGGATTGAAAGGACTTGCGCCCTTTTGCAGCTCTTGCGACTCATTTTGAACGGACATTAGTCCCCTCCTTAATGAAACTAATTAACTGGAATCTATATTATAACATTATTCCCATACTGAAGATGGGCTGTCGAACGGGATTCACCTTTAATTCTTATCGAGGCATACACTTACGATGCCGGATGCTCGAAATAAGCGAAGTTAGCGAGCTTGAAACGGAAAAGCCTTAAAACATTCCCTCACCCCCTAACCCCCTCTCCACATTGTGGAGAGGGGGTCAGGGGGTGAGGATAAAAAAGGCAGGGAAGCGAGGCCATGGGGCTTTACTTACCTGCCAACAACAAGGATGTGGATCGCATCGTTGGACGGATAGGAATCGTGCATGTTCCTGAAATCGGGTAAGATTCTAATTTCACCGGCCTGATTCATGATTTTCTCCCATCCTGCATAAATCTGCACCCGCCTGACGATATTAAGCCATATAAAGTCTTTTATTATGCTCTTTCAGTGAGCCTGGAGGGACGCATTCGATGGTCCGAAGCCGCGTATTTTTAAACGGCGAAATATGCTGGGATGACGAGGCGTTGATCAGCCCGCTTTCGACCGGCCTTCTCTACGGAGACGGTATATTCGAGGTTATGCGTAGCTATAACGGAAATCTGTTCAAATTTTCCGAACACTACGAACGCCTCCGCTCAAGTTGCGACACCCTCCGTCTGAACCTCATGTACGACGAGGAAAACCTCTGGCTTATCGTGAGGGAACTTCTGAGACAAAACGACACCACTGAGGACAACGGATATATAAGAATAACCGTTTTCGGGTCGGAGTTGAATAATCTGACCGGCCCGGAGGGCTTGAAAACCCACACTTTCGCGCATGCCCGCAAGTTTATCCCGCCGCAGGACGAAAAATACGCGCGCGGCATCAGAACCAGGATTTCAAATTACCGCACAAGCCCGTACAATCCAATCGCCGGGCATAGCACTATCTGTTATCTTCCGATGATTTTATCCCGCCGGACGGCATGGGAGCACGGGCTTGACGAGGTACTGATCCAGAACACCGAGGGCGGAATCTCCGAGGGGACAACATCGAACCTGTTTATTGTCAAGAACGGTAAAATCATAACTCCGTCGGTGAAGGACGGAATCAATCTCGATGTATCGCGCCAGCTTGTGATCGACCTCGCGAAGGAAAAAGACATCCAGCTTGCCGAACGTCGGATAAGTCATAAGATGCTGATGGATTGCGACGAGGCGTTTATCGTAAACAGCCTTGTGGAGGTAATGCCGATAAACGAAGTGGATGAAAATCCAATAGGCGACAATGGGAAAGTCGGATCTGTTACAAAAACATTGCTTCAGGCATACAGGGCAAAAGTTAAGGAAGAAGCGGGATAGATTTTATTTTTCCGATTATGAATTAAGGATTTCTATTTAACCCTCCTGAACTCGGGCATCCAGGTCCATTCCTTTTCCGGCGTGCCCTTACGGACATCGAGAATTCCGACCGGAATCCAGTTCGTTAAATCCCACGGGAGATCGCACTCATCGGGGTCGAATTTATGAAGCGCGAGGGGCTGGGTACGAAGCCGTCGAGAATTGAACCCGGGCGCTATCATGACTCCGAAAAGCGCCATAAGGATTCCGATGATGGCGATTAATCTCGGGAACATAAGTGAAATTATAGCAGATCCTATTTTTAATTTACTGAGACTTACATAACCCTTGCATAATGTAGAATGTTATTCTACAATTGTAGAATAAATGTCCACAAACGCAAAAAAAGGGGCTTTATTTCCATTGACCCGGAGACTGATACTCCGTGAGCTTGTGCGAATCGGTGATTCAGGCCTGCATCTCAGAGAACTTGCGCGAAAAACCGGCCTTGATGCATCGGGAGTTCGCAAGGAATTAAAAAACCTGATCAGTGCAGGAGTTGTAATAGAGAAACCCATCGGGAACTTGAAGATATTTTCATTAAACAAAAAAAGCCCGATATTTTCCGAATTAAAAATGCTCATTGTCAAAACCATCGGCATTGCCGATGAAATAAGGGACGCACTACAATCTCTAAAGGGTAATATCGATATTGCCTATATTTATGGGAGCTTTGCATCGGGAACTGAGAGCCCGTCGAGCGATATTGACCTTCTTGTAGTCGGGAATCTAAGCCTAAAACAGGTGGTCAGTGCGGTTTCTGAAGTTGGAAGGAAATTATCCAGAGAAATCAACCCGACTGTTTTAACGAATAAGGAATTTTACTTGCGGCTCTCACAAAATGATGGTTTTATTGTCCGTATTAATTCAGGAGACAAGATAGAGCTGATAAACAAATCAAATGAGTCTTGAAGCACTTGAGCAAATCAGGGAAATCGGGCGGCTTGAATCTTCGGCGTCTGAGATTAAAACACTGCTAGAGAAAGCTGAACGCAAACTCGCAGATGCCAAAGTTGTGAATATAAGTCGGGAAACAAGACTGGAGCAGGCCTATACGGTAATTCTAACTTGCGCTTCCATCGCATTACGGGCTAAGGGATACCGAGTTCTAAATATTACCGCAGGCCATTACCTTACTATTGAAACCACACGTGAGACTATAGAAATTAGTGATGATAAAATCGATTATTTTCAGGCCTTGAGAATCAAACGGCATCAGGATATCTACGGATCAGCTTTGATTATCAGCGAACTGGATCTGGGTGAAGCGATCAAGGAAGCAGAGAATTTTCTATCCCTGGTTAGGAATTGGTTGCTCGAAAAACATCCTGAATTTACTATATAAAAGTCCAGATTACAATTTACCCGATCAGAACCGCTATATCCCCGCAGATTTATAGAACAATTCTCTCAATCTCTCCGTAACAGGACCCCGGGCGCCTTCCCAGTCCGCCTGGCCAATAATTTGCTTTACCGGCACGACGCCTTTGATCGATCCGGTAATGAAAATCTCATCGGCTGACTCAAGATCATCCAGAGTTAACTCGGTTTCTTCGACTGCAATTCTGTTGTTCCGGGCAATTTCGATGACCTTCATGCGAGTGATCCCTGGAAGAATGCCGCATTCAAGGCTGGGGGTTTTCACGATTCCATCTTCCACCAGAAAGACATTCGATGTAGTGCACTCGGTTAGATGGTCGTTTGCGTTGAGCATTACCGAATCGTCCGCGCCTTTCTCCCGAGCCTCTATCAACGCAAGGACATTATTAAGATAATTCCCGCTCTTAATTCCCGGATCCATTGCGTCGCGCGAATTCCTTCGGACATCGGTAACGCACAAAACAAGGCCGGTTTCATGAAGTTCCGCCCGAAGTTTCGGAAGTTCCTTGGCGATAACAATCAGATTAGGCTCCTCACAGGTTTTTGGCATGAGGTCGATATGCCCGACTCCCCGCGTGATGATAAGCCGAATATAGGATTCCCCTTCCCAGAATTTCGATTCAAGCGCGCGTTGGACTTCATTTTCCAGATCATCATCGGACCATGGCAATTCGAGGCCGACTCTTTTGCACGATCTTCGAAGGCGTTCGAGATGCTCCTTCCATGCGTACAGCTTACCATTGATCGTCCTGACGACCTCATAGATTGAGTCGCCGAATAGAAACCCGTGATCGAAGATGCTGACCGAGGCGGTTTCCGGATCGACTTCCTCCATATTTATCCTGACAATATAGTCCGTATCGAGCTTTGTTTTCATCTTTACGTGGATAAAGTACCCCAATCGCGATTTTTTCACAACTTTTACGCCCGATTTGATGCAATTTCGGAACCAGATTTTAAGGACTATTCAATCTGTTTAATAAAAACTCTACCATGTGTGTTGATTCTATTTTAAATAACTTTGAACGTTTAAATCCTTGAAGAGAGACCAGGGAGTAAATCTAATGGGTGTGATAACAGGAAGGCTTCCTGAACTCAGGCAATCCGCAGAATCCAAACCGGCAATTGTGGTCGCTCAATCCAGCGGAAGGATTGTCCATATTAACGATGCGGGGCTTGAAATTCTGGACAGGTTCAAAGGCGAAATCCTGGGACTGGACTTCAGAGAACTTTTCCCGATTGAATTTCCCCCGCGTTTATCGTCGATCTCCGGTAACGGGCACAGACCCAGGTCACAGGGTCAATGGATTAACCATGCGGACACATGCGTCAGGGGGAGTGAGTCAACCTTTGAACTCTCATGGCGTCCGGTTCAGCTTGGATGGGTCGGGTACTGGATAGTGAATCTCAGGGAAGCAATCAGGAATCGGGAAGATCCGCTGATTGAGAATCTTCTGGATGGGCGCGTGAATACCCCATTACCTGTAATCACGATGCCGTCCAATTATAAAAATAGCAGAAATAACTGGCAGCTCATGAGCTTCCATCGCCCGGTAAAAAAGAAGGGCGGTAATGTGCTCTTCATCGAGGAAATCAACCCCGACTACCTGCTTTATTTCCTCGGGGATGTCGCGGGTCATAACAATGGAGTGCAGATCGTACGCCTGATGCTGACTTCATACCTTCGAATCTACAGGGATGATTTTAATATCACTAAGGCAGGCGAATTCCCGGGAAGCCTGTTATCCAAAATGAACGACGCCTTGTGCCAGGACGAATATAACGACGCGCTTCTGACCGGGGTAGCCATACTTCTGGAAAAAAGCGGGAAGCGCGCATGGTTCGCAAGCGCGGGGCACCATCCGGGATTCCTGGTGCGGGGAGACAAGAGCAGGGAAATCCTGACAACCGACGATATCCCGCTGGGGATACGCCCGGGAATAAAATACGGGAATATAGGAGTGGAATTCGGTCCGGACGACAGGCTTCTGTGCTATACGGAGGGGCTTCTTACATCCGGCCCGGAACTTAGTATCCGCACAGGACTTCATATTCTGCTTCGCACTCTGGAAGACGCAGATGAAACGGCTCCGGAAAATCTCGCGGGCAGGCTTCAGCAACTCTGGCTGAAAATGGAAAGAGAAGCCGGCCGCATCGATAATGATGTGACATTTTCGGTTATTTTCAACGAATCAAGGTCTGATAACTGTAGGTTAGGCGATATTGCGGTTAATTAAATACGCAGGGCAGCATGCAGACTCGGTTATTGAAAAAGCTACTAATTCCTGAAACCAACTAGGAACCACGTAGGACAGACTTTCCAGCCTGTCGCTGCCTGCCTTTATCCATCATGGTTTCAATAACAGGCTCGAAAGCCTGTCCTGCATATTTTTGAATATTTTTGGTATTTTCAACAGACCCGGCCTGCCCGCGCCATCTTCAAAAAAATAAGTTTTAATTCTATTTCCCCTTGAATAATTAAATATAATATGATATAATATAGCACTACTGCAAAACCGCCTCCGGGGCTGGTTTACGCATAGAAAAAATATAAGGGGACTGAAATGTTAGGAAATGTCGATCCGATTTACTGGAAAATGGCTCTTGGATGCTTCCTGATCGCTGTCGTGTTCCTCTATATGACCACCGAAGGCCTTGTCAAGGGAAAATTCTCCATGCCTTCGTGGGTGTTCTCATCATTTACAATGACCGTTGGAATTATCCTTTTCAGGGTATTCCTTAACTCCGTAAATGAATTCGGAGCCGGAAAGCACACCTCGCTCGACCAGATGCTGGATATGTGGACGAAAGTTTACCATTTTGTAACTCACGTATAATCGTCTGCAGACTTTCGTAAAAAAGTCGATTTAATCCCCATTTTATTGTTATAATTACAGACGGTGAAACAAAATACCCGGATTCTCTCACCGGGCCGTTTTGGTTTTCAAATCCCGGTTAGCAGCTACCCTCCGCTAACGCTACGGGATAGCTGCTACCGGGATTTGCCGACGATTATTCACGGCTTAGTAAGGAAATCTCGGACAGGAAGGAGAGCGATTATGCAGATTGGGAACTTTTTAAAGGAAGTCCGCAAGGAAAAAGGGTTGACTGTCGCCCAGGTCGCCGGCGATTTGCTCATTCAGGAGAAATATATCGTCGCGAT
>JAPKYR010000008.1 GCA_026394215.1 bacterium | reverse complement strand
GATCCCACAAACGACGCGGAAATGTAATCTATCCCACCCGATTCATCGTCGGAAATTCCGATTCCGGTTTTTAGATTGCGAATGTCTTCATCGGTTAGAATCGGCAATGGAATTTTTTTACCCGGCACATTGATTCCCTTGTGCGGTTTTAAATTCCCGCCTGCAACGATCACGCACACTGCGTTTCCGGAGTCCACCAACAGCACTTTCATCTCGATAAGGCCGTCGTTAAGAAATACCTGATCGCCCGGTTTCAGGATGTCGATTAAACCCGGCCAGTTGACTGAGGCTTTTTCTTTCGTGCCAGGGAATTTTTCCTTCGACAAGGTAAATTGACCGCCATCCGCAAGCTCGACAGAATCGGAGGCAAGGTCGCCGATACGCATGTCGGGGCCGCGCGAGTCGAACATGATCGCGATATGCGTGCCGAATTCTTTCGCGAGTCGGCGCACCAATCGCATCCTTCTGAGATGGTCGTCGAGCGTGCCGTGCGAAAGATTAAACCTCGCGACATTCATCCCGTACTGGATCATGCCCCTGAGGATGGACTCGTCGTCGGTCGACGGGCCGAGTGTGCAGACAATTTTCGTGCGTTTGGAGAAGATCATAGTAAGAAGATTGTAAGGGGGGAGCAGGGGTGAGGTCAATTAATCTACGAAAATGGCAGCACATATAGCCCGCAGGTGGTAAAATATATTCGAGGTTGAAACATGAAATTCAAAGTCATAGTCCACGATGCGGAAGATGGCGGTTACTGGGCTGAGGTTCCGGCCATTCCGGGATGTGCCACTCAGAGCGACACATACGATGAACTTCTTCATAACCTGGTTGAAGCTATCGAAGGGTGTCTGTCGGTCGACGTTGAGGAACCTTCAACTTCGCAACAAGGCAGGATAATTGAGATTGCAGTATGAAACATGTCACAGGGAAGGAATTTGCGAAAGCGCTTGAGCGTAATGGCTGGAAGCTTCTTAGGGTAAAGGGCAGTCACCGTATTTATGGTAAAGAAGGCAGTAAGGTCCGAATTTCAATTCCCATTCACGGTATAAGGAACTCAAGACCGGTCTGCTCAGGCATTTTCTTTCGATGGCAGGTTTGAAAGAGGATGATTTGTAATCCTTTCTAGAAACTGGAAATTAAATTTCGCTTTTTAACTTACTCCTCCACTATTTCAAAATCCTATCGCCATATCGAAGCCATTTCATGACACCTTGACATCATAACGTTATGATGTTATAATGTTTTAACACAAATTGAGGTGCTACTATGTCAATCGGCAGAAAACGCGCAACCATTTATATTGAACCGGAAATACACAGGGCGCTCAGAATTAAAGCTGCGGAAACATCCACTTCCATGTCGGATCTCGTCAACGACGCGGTCAAAGCCTCGCTTGCAGAGGATGCCGAGGATCTGTCCGCTTTCGAGGAAAGGGCGGGCGATCGTCTGGTCGGTTATGAAGAGATGGTAAAAAAGCTGAAAAAAGATGGCCTCATATAAAGTATTGTTCCGATCCTCGGTTTATAGGGACCTCAGGAAAATCCCCCGAAATGATCTGAAAAAAATCATGGCTGAGATTAAAAGTCTTATGCATAACCCGAGGCCGCATGGCTGTGAGAAACTGAGCGCGATGGAACGTTACCGCTTAAGGCATGGAAATTACCGCATTGTATATTCAATTCAGGACGATGAATCGACCGTTTATGTCGTCAAAGTCAGTCACAGGAAAGACTCATATAGGTGAGCGGAAAAAATTTCCCCTGCTTACTTATTTGAAGTTCTGAAGCCAATTCGTCTTTGTTCTTTACCCGGTTGTTTCACCATTTCCCGGATTGCTTGAAATATAACTCCAAACTGGCCATCATACTTCTTTTCAAGCTCGGTGAGTCGTTTCGCGAGTTCCGCATGCGATGCGATTAACATTCTGAGCCGGACGAAAGCCCTCATAATCTCGATATTCACCTTAACCGCCCTCTCGCTCTTCAAAACGCTGGACAGCATCGCTACCCCCTGCTCCGTGAAAACATGGGGACGTTTCCGTCTGCCGCCACGACCTTTCTTTGATATCACAATTTGTGATATCAAAAACTCCCATTCTTCCTCCAGCAACTGAAACATGAAGTCTTCAGGGAATCGCCCGATATTGCGTCTCACTGCCTGCATCAGAACGCCCGTCTCAACCTCATATAATTCCGCCAGGTCGCTGTCAAGCATAACTTTCTGACCGCGAAAGAAATAAATAAGATTCTCAATTCGCGCAATTGAAACAATCAACTTACTATCTACCATGATTACTGATTACCTCCATCCATCCCAATTATCTTAAACCCCGTTACCTTCCTGAACTCCTCCGCCTCCCTTTCCGACGGCACGAGCACCACAATATCCTCTTCGGGAATCTGATTCAGATCCAAATCTCCGACCGACCTCCATTCCAGCTCCTTTGGCCAGTCGCCGATTCCGTAGCCCTGTAAAAGCTCCGGTGGGGCGTTGGTATCGGGTTTTTCTTCTCCAGACTGCCCCTCTCCATTTTTTACATATGTCACCATCCTGATTCCCGCGCGCATCGCCGACCGATAGAAAATCGCGATCCCGTACGGCTCGAATGTCGGGCGCACGTAACGCTTCCGCCATTTCATCAGCTTGAGGGCATCGACAGGCTCAAGCGACGTGAACGCCACAACCGGAGTTTCTCTACGGATATGGTTTCCCGATGCGCGAAGGCGATTTTCCGCGAGAATTCTTTTCAACGTGCATGAGGCCGACCTTGGATATTCATTCCTGGAATTTGCGATCGCGCGATAGAAATCGGATTTGGTTTCGCCCGGCCACGGATCATACGTGCGGCATGTCCAGTGAGTCAGATAGTACCAGTTCTCAAAATCCGGGCATGATTCGGGGACAACAAGTTTTTGCGCACCTTTCGAGTCGGTCGAATATTTAAACTGATGGCTGTAGTCGACAATTTTTCCCGTTATTATTGACTCATCTATCAACACTTTCATACTTCCGTCAATCCTCACACTAACCGGGACAATTTTCTCCGCCAGATCGATTGCAAGACGATCCCTTTCTTTCCACCAGAATTTTTCGGACCTCGATTTATTATCCCCTCGCGCACCTTTTGCGGAAATAAACGCCCATGTGTGTTCCGTGGGATTCAAATTGAAATTCACGGCGATTTCGACAATAGCCTCCTCGATTGAATTTTGGGAATCGATCGGGCAGATCACGATTGCCTTCCCGCCGTACTCCACAACCGCCCACAGAACAAGCTCCCACGTGTTCATT
>JAPKYR010000017.1 GCA_026394215.1 bacterium | reverse complement strand
GATCGGATTCGGGAATTTCAGCATCAACGAGATATTATCTTTAGCCCTCGAAACCGATAACACAACGACACTTGCTTATGATTCCTTATGTGACGCGCAGGACTATCTTCCTGAGCTTTCCGGAGTTCTCGAGAATGCCGCAAAATTAATCAGGGAGGGAAATATCCAGGCCGGGTTGCTTAACGGCAGCCAGGCTCTCGAAGTGGTGAGCGCATTCGGGCAGATTCTCGACAGCATCCGCGGAGCATTCCAGATTGATTTCAGCAAGGTTCGGATCGATGATATTATTCTCCTCGATAAGCTGAACCAGCTTAATCAGTATGCCAACGACGTATTAAAGGCAACGCAGGACGAGGATTGGACTTTATTCGCAGATTTGATAGAATATGAGCTGTCTCCACTCCTCTATGAGTGGATGGCGGTCATTCCTGAATTGGTGAAACTTCTTCCCACCCCCACAGAAATTGAAAAAGGGGAGGGAGAGGGTTAGGAAAAATTCTCCCTGCTGTTCTGGATATTAATAAAGGGCAGCATGCGGAGAAGGGGTTTTTGAACTGAAAATGGGATAGATGGGTTTTATCGGCTGAGCATGTCGTATAGCTCTTGTTTTTCCTGTCATATTATCTTTTCTATTTAGCGAATGACAGGATTTGCGAAAGTGCCGATATGGAGCAGATTATGGCCCATCTGGAAGTGAAAAATTCCGTCCGGAATATCGTAAGAATCTCCGGTAATCGCCAAGGGGATTCGAACGAGATTCGCGATAATTATTACCTCGACAATATCTCCTCGCTGAGGCAGTACAATCCTGTTCTTGCCGCAAAAATCGATTCTGTAAACCCCGGAGAAGACGATCCCGAATTTCCCGGATGGAAATTCGAGGTTCGCGACGCGCGTAACGGCCAGAAAACCATGTTCTGCGTTGGCGATGGAACGGAAATCGCGATACATTCTACATACGATCCGGATCGCGAGGCGTCCGACCAGGTCAATGGAATTCTCGATGAGAAAAGAAATTATTTCGTAATCCTCGGCCTTGGACTTGGCTATGCGGTTGAAAAATTAATTGATGAGGTCGGTCTCGAAACAAGGATCCTCGTAATAGAACCGCATATCTCCGCTGTCAGGCTGGCGATGTCGACTCGGGATATGAGAAAAATTCTCAACGATAAGAGAATTCACATCACCATCGGTATAAATATTGAAAATGTCCTCGGTAATTTCCTCAGCAGATACAACCTCGCTGAAGTCAATGGCGTTGGATTTATGGAACTCGCGGGGCGAAAGAAGCTCCCGTCGGCGAAATTCTATTCCGATCTTCTGACACGCCTGAAAGGCGTCGTTATCACCACCGGCGGAAATCTCCAGACCCTTATGCTGATGGCGTGGACCTATCAGAAAAACACGATGGAGAGTATCGGAAACATAGCCGATCATCCTCCGGTCAGGCTTTTATTTAACGCATTCGAGGAAAAACCCGCGATAATTGTTTCTGCGGGTCCATCGCTTGAGAAGAATATCGACCTTGTGCGGCAGTACCGGGATCGCGCAGTGATAATCGGAGTCGATACATCCACCCGTCCTATTCTTAAAGCCGGGTTCGAGCCCGACCTGATCTGTACCGGCGATCCTCAGGAGGCAAACTGGAAACATCTCAGGGGAACCAATACGGTGAATTCGATTCTTGTCGCGGAACCGATGACCCATCCGTTGAGCCTTGAGTTTTTCAAAAACAGGCTTTTTATCGCGAGTTACAACGACAAAGTGATGAAATGGATTTCGCAATTTATTCCCGACGTCGGGCATATAATGACATGGGGATCGGTTGCAACAATGGCATTCGACCTCGCGAGGAAAATGGGATGCGATCCGATAATTTTCGTCGGACAGGACCTGTCGTTTTCCGGCGGGCGCACGTATGTGAAGGGCACGTATTTCGAGGATGAGGAAAAGCAGGATATGTCGGTTCAGGCGTTCGAGAAGAAAAATCGCGCAATGGTAATGACCGACATATACGGAAATGAAGTAAAAACAAACAGGCAGATGTTCGCGTACAAGGAATGGTTTCTTACCGAATTCGGAAGGACTCAAGCCCGGATTATCAACGCTACGGAGGGCGGAATTCTTGATGGAAACTGCGAGATAAAGACATTCAAAGAGGCTGCGGAAGAATATCTGAAAGAGCCTTTCGATGCGCTTTCTATAATAAGGGAAAAAGGAAAGCAATTTGAGGGTTATAATCTCGATCCGCTCCGCGCCGGGCTTTTCAATAATATTAGAAGCATCAAAAATTGTATCGACCTGTGCGAAAAGGGCTTGTCCCGTGTCCGTCAGGCGGCATTGACGCTCGAAAAAATCGACAAATTGAGCGCGAAATTCGCGCAGGAAGTTATAAAAGAACTTGATGAATACAGATTCGAATTAATGGAAGAACCGTCGATGAAGGAATTTATCGAGACGGCAAACCAGGTGGGAGTCTTGAACTTCAAACGCGCGTTCAAGGCTGTTAACGGAAGGGACTTTTCGCGGATGACATTCCGCGAAGCCCTCGATCTCTACACAAATCTGTTTATGTCTACGGGTAAAACGTGCAGGGGAGTACTGCCATTTTTCGTGATGGGTTTTAGAAAACTCGCCGACAGAAGCGACGCCGGTACCGTTAATGTGGAGGATTTATGCCAGACGAAAATTTGAATGTCAGAGACAAATATCTCGAACAGATGGTCGATTCGGCAAGCCCGGAAGGGCTTCTGATATTGGTTGTCGACGCGGCGGTGAATTTCATTCGACGCGCACTGTTCGCTTTCGAGAAGGAAAAATTCGATGAGGTAAATAATAATTTAATCAAAGCTCAAAATATTTACCTCGAGCTAACGCTTCATCTCGATCTCGATGCAGGCGAGTTTGCGGAAAATCTCGCGCTGGTTTACCAGTATCTGTACAATCTTATGATTGAGGCGAATATCGAGAAGGACGAGGAGAAAATCAAAATCAGCCTGAGGCTTGCGGAGGACATTCGCGATTTGTGGCATGACGCTGTCGACAAGTCAAAGGTGGATTCTAAACCGGCAACCGTAAAGAAATCCGAAATACTAAAAATCAATCCTGTGGAGATTAAACCTGACCCGGTCAGGAAATCTATGGTATATGATATTAGGGCTTCGGATAAGAAAGCCGCGGTGGAGGAGACTCCGTCCAGACTGAATATTACAGGGTGATGACATGCTAGACGAACTTAACCAGATGCTTGAAATCAGCAGGGAACTCGACCTCGCGTTGAACAACAAGGATGTCGACCGCGTTGTTACATTATTGAAACGTCGCAAGGAACTTACCGATAAAATGGGCCCGATCGATCCGAAGCATCCCGACGTCAAATCCGGGAAGGTCGCGGAAAAATTGAGCGAGATTGTCAACCTTGACGGCGATTTCGAGAGCAGGCTCAGGAATTTGATGATGGAACTCCAGACGGCGATTCACACTGTCCAGGGCGAGAAAAAAATCGTCGAGGGCTATTTGAAAAAATCAGGATCGGACGACCCGAAATATATCGATAGAGAAGGATAATTTCGCAATTGAAAGCGATCGATGAAATAAAAATCGCGGCAGTAATAACGGCAAGGATGGGCTCGACCCGTCTTTCGCGGAAAGCTTTGATAAATCTTGCAGGGCAGCCGCTTGTTTCGCATGTGATCGACCGCACGAATGGATTTCAAAATATTCTGGGTGGAGTTAAACGATACGATGTTGTCCTCGCGATTCCCGATGGTAAGAAAGATGACGAACTTGAGGAGATCGGGAAAAAATCGGGGGTAAAGGTGTTCAGGGGGGATGAGGACGATGTTCTGTCGAGGATAATTCTTGCCGCTGAATCGGTCGGGGGAGATGTTGTTTTCAGAATTACGGGAGATAACCCGCTGATCGATCCGGGCGTGATTTCCCTGACATGGCGCGGATTTATCGATGGGGACTGGGATTACGCTGTCATGGAAGATACGCCGCTTGGTACGACAGCGGAAATTGTGACAATTGCGGCTTTGAAAAAGGCGGAATTTTTGTCGGACAATCCGGAATTGAAAGAACATCCGACACTTGCTCTTTACAGAAATCCGGACAAGTTCAGGATGAGATTGATCTCTCCTCCCGAACGCTGGAAACATCCGGAATGGCGGTTCACAATCGATACGGAAATGGACCTCAGGTTTGTAGAGCGCATTATTACCGATCTTGGAAAGGACGCGACGCTTGATAAAATCGTCCCTTACCTTGAATTACATCCGGAGATTGCTGAGATGAATTCGCAGGTCGCGCAGGCGGGCTGGAAAAACCTGAAGGAATGCAAAGATGCTATCGGGCAAAGATAAATTTAAAATTCAGGAAGTGTCTGTCGGACGAGGGATTCGCCCGTATATTCTCGCGGAGATCGGGATCAATCATAACGGCGATATCAAGCTTGCCGGAAAATTAATCCGTGCCGCGAAGGAGTCGGGGGCTGACGGCGTGAAATTCCAGACATTCAAAGCAGCCGACTTGGCGCATCCGGGGAAGCAACCTGAATATTACAAGCTGTTTAGCGAAGTCGAACTCGATCGCGACGCGCATGTCCACCTTCGAAATCTGGCGGAGAGCCTTGGAATCGCCTTTATCAGCACGCCTTTCGGGATTCCGGAAT
>JAPKYR010000297.1 GCA_026394215.1 bacterium | reverse complement strand
ATGTGATCTTTAGGGATTAGCTTGTCCAGGATTAGTGGTGTGAAGAATTCCTGTTGTTTGTGCTTCTTGATTTCGCCTAGCATTTTTGTATTTTATGTCTTTTGGACGACTTTTTCAACAGCCCCTTACGGTCGTGCCTCTGATGTTGTCGTTTTTTTAATAACTGAATTTGCCCTTGATTATAGAAATTGCTGAATTAAAAAAACCTCCCGATGATTGGGAGGTAATTAGAATTAACAAGTTTGTTTATTACAAATATTTTACCATTTGTAGGTAAAGTTAAGAAGCAGGTTTTCGACTACATAATCCAGATTTGTCATGTCTACGAAATCTCCCTTTACACGGTCGTACTCAAGCGACCAGTTCCATTCGTCGCTTAAATCATACCTGAATCCACCGGAGGCCGATGTTTCGTCGTACCCATAATCGCCGCCGACATTGTATATCCAGAGGTCGCTGAAGAAGGTGAGCTTCTCTCCCATATTCCATGTTAATCCGCCGCCGTAATCCGGCCCGTTCTGGGACTCCGAAGTGCCGGTCAGGGAATTTTTCATCGTGAAATATCCCCCGCCTGCATACAACCACAGGTCGGGATTAATCATGCCCGTATAATTAACATGGAACTGCTCAACCGAGCTCGAACTTCCGCGCGCCCCGTTTTCACGTCTCCGGGTCTCATAAGTCATCAGCCATGAGCCGTTTTCAATGCCGGCGAAGCCGCCTTTGTTGTATCTGAGCGTATAGACATAATGATTTTCATTTTCCCACCAGAGTGGTGAGGAATTTACGTAAACAACATCGGTGAAGGGAAGGTCGTCCCGTCCGGTCCAATTAAAATCCGCCGAGAAACTGAAATCATCGTTTATATCCCAGTCCGCCCCGACTCGAAACACATTCATTGTAACAGTATCTTGGAAATAAACACTGTTGGCGATTGAGGAAAAATCCGGGTGAAACCTGAATCCGAAAATTGTGTACTGGTCGGCATGTGTGAAATCCGATTTCTGATGTTCCCATGAGCTCTGGATGGAGAAATTCTCCACTGGATGCCATTCGGCGTTAAGGTCGAAATTGAATTCATCGCCAACGGGATGAAGCTTTGATGGTCCGCCATCCCTGTTTATCCAGTTGATATGGCTGGTCAGGAAGAACCTGTTCGGGCCGGATGTGTCCATAAATCTCGCATATCCTCCGAACTGGCTGGTTTCAAGCTGATCTCCGGACTTTGGTTCGCTGAGCGAGTACGCGAAATTGCCCTCGACATAATTACCCGGACCGAAATCCCGTCCGAGCCTTAATGTGCCGCCCGTATGTTCCACAAAATCTCCGTGATTAAAATCGTTTGCGAAATCATGGTAGTTGAAATCGATTGAACCATGCCAGTCGCACCAGTTTAAATCGAAGTTCGCGCCGATACCATTCGACGCCCAGTCCATTCCGCCGGTGCTGCCTGATGGAGCATCCACTTCGTTTGCATGGTAAGCATAGTTGAATCCGTATGTATTTCCATCGCTATTCGCCTGAACGCCGGATGTAAAATCTGTCCGCGTTCCGGGGAATGTCGATGGGATCATTGAATGGTCGTAGGTGTTGTAGCGCAGAAAAAAATTGTATCTTCCGGGTTGATTCCATCTGAGCGATCCACGGTAGCTTGAGTCCCAGCTGTCCTGAACGTTGAACCAGTATCGCGAGCCACCCTCGTTCCATCCTCGCATAAACAGGTCCCCAAGATAGAACGGATCGCCTGGGAATGTGTCAGAGTATCTCTGATAAAAGTAGGAACCCTCGCCACTTTCACTAAGCTTGAATGCAAGAGTCAGCCAGCCTTCATGATCGACCAAGTTGTCAAGATAGGTGACCACCATGGGAGATTCCTCAGTAATTACTTCTTCAGCCGGAGCGGCTTCAGTTTCTTCCGGCACTACTTCTTCCGTTATAGTTTCTTCGGCTGTACCTTCTTCTTCAGGCTGTGTGGTATCTTCCCCTTCAGCCCCAGTCTCACCGGATCCTTCGTCTTCCGTTACGGTTTCTTCACCAGTTCCTTCTTCAGGCTGTGCAGATTCTTCCTGCTCAGTCCCTTCCTCGTCCTTCTGGCCTTCATCATCTTTAAAAGAAGATTCCGATGGCGAAGCGGTCTGGTCGCCCGCACCGTTGGATTCCACAACGGACTTTTCGCCGCTTGACTTTATCGAGTTTTCGGAAGCGCCCGCGGAATATACCTGGGCTGTGAAAAAGAGAATCAGGATAAATAAGAATAATGAGGATTTTAGTATTGTCATTTTCATCTATTCACCTCACCGGGGCTAATTAAAGAAAAGTGGATCGGTATTAGAGCCATGTATTTCGACATGGCAGCCTGCGCTCCAGCATGTGCCCGCAAAATGCGTCGATGGTCCGCGGTCGGTATGACACTGGAGGCATAGCCGCTGCGGGAGCCTTAACAGATCGTCGGAATTGCTTCCGTGCGCGAAGTGGCATGTCTGGCATCCATCGCCGCCGGCAGCCATTGATACGGGATGGTCGTAGGCAAACGGTCCCTGCTTATCGATATGGCACGTGAAGCATAACTCGTCGCCATCTTTAATAAGCTGGCCTTCGTATGTTCCGGAATGGACATTGTGACATGAATCGCAGCCTACCTGGCCTTCATTAACCGGGTGATGCGATCTCATGCTGAATTCCGACCGTTTTTCCGCATGGCAGGTGTAGCAAAGCTCAAGCCTGTCGCTATTGACCAGGAACCACTGGTTGTCGGTATGTCCGCTGTGGCAATCGGTGCACGATACATCGGCAAAATAATGCTCGCTTACCACCCATTCGTCAGTATTAAATGAATTGAGGTCGGAATGGCACCTGGAGCAGATATCAGTGATTATCTCGCTTGATAATTTCGACGGGTTCAGTATCCCAGCCGGATCTCCATTATGATTGCCCCCCGGCCCATGGCATCCTTCACACCCATATCCATACTCTTCGTTACCCGGGTTGTTATCGATTAAGGACACATGGGTCAGCAGGGATTCCGGAACCTGGTCGCTATGGCACATGGTGCAGGTCGCGCTTCCGACTTTTGCTGCGTCGTATCCGGTGTAACCTTCGATAACGCCCGGTTCAAATGATCTGACTTCCATCGACAGCAAAAGAAGGGAAATAAAAAATACCAAGCCCAGACTTAGACTAAGTCGTGACTGATTTTGTTTGGACATAAGTTATCCTCCAGAAAATTGCCGGTTCGGATAAATGATAATTAAAATAGATACCCATTACCAGGTACTGAACCTGATAACTAATGGGTATACAGGCAAATTGTCGGCACAAAACAGCCATTCGTCTATCCGTAAAAAAAACATGATGAAAAGCTGGATAAACAATATAATTGGCGCGATCAGGCCGTTAAATATTTCTACACCCGTTACGATCCGGGCTCGAAATCGTCAATAGAGTCCTGAAGCAGAGCCCTGGCATATTTGACATTATGAACGCCACGCGTGCCATCGGCGACGATAAAATCGCGGTTAAATTTCGCGTTCTGGTAACTGACCGTCTGCTTATCGTTGGCCGTAGCAGCATCGAGTTCGGCTGTCAACTCGTCAATCAATCCCTGAATCTCAGTCTGGGCACCATAAATATTGAAATCGGTTGCGTCCGGATGGCATTCGTTGCAGGCTTCGATTCGCGGCAGGAATGTGTGGCCGGAGATCGCGTTCTCGCCGCTTCCGGTTGCTGAGAATGGTGCAGTCCACATGTGACATGTTACACATGCCTCTTCGAAAGAACTGTGGGCGGAATTTTCATATTGATGATTCGGATATTCGTACCCACCCAATCCCTGGTAGATATCGCCATTGGGGTGATGGGGAGACATGCCGGGGACTGCGCCTTCGGATGTATGGCACTGATAGCAAAGGTCCAGCGGTTTCTTCCTGAGTTGGAATTCGTTGTCGTTATCATGCGGGTCATGGCAGACTACACAAGTGATACTGAACTGGAAATCATTGACGCTCGCATTTTCGGGAACACTGTCTGCAAAAATGTAGTCCGCTGAATGGCATTCAAGACAAGCAACTCCAAAGTGAGTATTGGTGTCCCGTTCATTGATAGCCCTGGCATGGGCGCTTGTCTGCCATTCATCATATGTCGGATGATGAACGTCTGTGTGGCATGAGCCGCATACCGCAGCGTCCAGATTGATGTTATGGGGGATGAGAGTTGCGATATGACTGCTGCCCGCACCATGGCAGTTTTCGCACTGCACGCCGCCGAACCTGGTAGCAACAGTGGGGTCAGGATCGTCGTATCCGCTGTTTGCCGGATTGCCGTCCAGGCTTACAACATGGCAGACGTAGCAACTGCTGGATACAAAGCCGGATGATTCCAGCGCTGGAAGCGCATCAGCATGCTTTGTGCGTATCCATTCATTTCCGACCCTCTGATGGCATCCCATGCAGATATCGGCGGAAACAAACCTCAGGATTCCATCGTCCGGATGAAGCGGGCTGGTACCGGAATTGCATGCGGACATGATCCCGATAACAATTATTACAAGGATAATCGCGAAATAGTTTCTGATCGTCACAATGAGTCCTCCGATGCGATATTTGCTATTTGTTTATTTTGGCGCAAACCTTATCAGGTCTTAATATTAAAGTCAACGGTTCCTTACTTATAATTTTCAACAAATTTTAATTAAATCCGGTTTTTCACAAGCAGGTATGTTTTTATATGGTAAAATTTTAACCATACTAAACTTATATGTATTTTGCAATATCAAATGCCGAGAATTTTCCGGGTATTTTCGGGAGGGTTGCCAATTATCCCAATTCATGATACTTTACGACTCCCGAACAATTTTCACCCGTTCCGGAGTAATCTTAACAGGTATCAATATAAACATATCAAATTAAGTTAAATTATTAACCAAGGATATATTTTAATGGTTGAACGATTCCATCACCATTTTATCGGGCGAGGCGGGATACGCGGTTCGCATCGGTGGGTGATTGTGCTTTTTATCACCCTGGGGCTCCTAACGGGCTCGTTTTTGTCGGGAGTATCGGCTCAGATCAGTTCTGAGGAGATGGATGAAGCGAATAGCCTCTGCCTGAGCTGCCATTCCAATCAGAACATGAATGTCACGCTTGAATCCGGCGAAGTGCTTCCGCTCGGTGTAGACCATGAATTTTACAACCAGTCGATCCATGGCGAACATGGAATTACCTGCCTGCAGTGCCATACGAATCTGACGGGATTTCCTCATCCGGAGATGACTGCAAAAACCCAGAGGGAATATACTGTTGAGCGTAACAGAGCTTGCGGGACCTGTCATGTGGATGTCGCCGAAGCGACAATGGGTAGCGTACACCAGGTATTACAGGAACAGGGGAATTTGAACTCCGCTGTCTGTACGGATTGTCACAGTTCGCACGATACAAGGCCTCTGGTCGAGCAGAGAAACCAGACCGCCCATACCTGCCAGCGCTGCCATTCGGAAATTTACGAACTGTACAAGAGCAGCGTTCATGGGGCGGCTTTAATCGGGGAGGGGAATCCCGATGTGCCCAACTGCATTACCTGCCACGGAGCCCATAATATAAGCGGCCCGTTGAATGAGCCTTTCAGACTTTTCTCGCCCAACCTGTGCGGCAAATGCCATGCCAATCCGGAACTGATGAGTAAATATAACATCAGCACAGATGTCATGGACACATGGGTGTCCGATTTTCATGGGACGACAGTTGTGATGTTCCAGACCACTACGCCCGATCAGGAGACCGATAAAGCCGTTTGTATCGATTGTCATGGCGTACATAATATCCTCGCCCCAAGCGATCCGAACTCATATATCATGAAGGAAAATCTGCTCACCACATGCCGGAAATGCCATCCCGCTGCAACAGCAAATTTCCCGGACGCATGGATGAGCCACTACAGACCCAGCTTCCAGCACTACCCGATTGTATTTTTGGTCACATGGTTTTACAGGCTGTTGATACCTGCGACGATAGGCGGGATGCTCGTCTTTGTTATTTCCGATTTCTTCCGGATGAAAATTGACGCAAGAAAGAGGGGGCGGTTCAATGGACAGATCTAGTATGTTTTTACGGTTCCCGCTTCGCTACAGGATCGAGCATTGGATCCTCGCCGTCAATTTCACAATCCTGGCCATTACCGGACTTGTTCAGTACTTTTCAAACAGTGAAATAGCTCAGGGGATTGTTGAATTCATCGGAGGGATCGAAAGAACCCGGAGTATCCATCACTTTTGTGCAATTGTCCTTATCATCGAAACCCTGGTTCACGTGGGTGTAGTCCAGCATCGAGGTTTCCTGCTGATGCAGCCAAGCTCGATTACACCCGGCATCGGCGATATCAAAAATGCCCTGCAGGCATTTGCCTATAACCTGGGATTTTCAAAGGACCGCCCCAAAGAAGGACGATACACGTTTGCTGAAAAGGCTGAATACTGGGCCGTTATCTGGGGCACAATCATCATGGCGATTACCGGGTTCATGATGTGGAACCCGGTCGCGACAACCAGGATTTTCCCCGGAGAAATAATCCCCGCGGCGAAGGTCGCGCACAGCCTTGAAGCCATTCTGGCGGTTCTGGCGATCATTGTGTGGCACTTCTACTTTGTCCTTATAAAGCAGTTTAATAAAAGCATGTTCACGGGCTATGTCTCAATCGAACAGATGCAGCATGAACATCCTCTTGAGTTGGCGGACGAGATGAGAGGATTCGAGAGAGTCCCGGATCTCGACCCTGTCAACAATAGCAGGTTCTGGAAGTTTATCTTCCCGCAATATCTTGTGATCTGTTTCTTCGTTCTTTCCTGGGCTTTTTATTTCGTCTTCTTTGAACAAACTTCCATCGAGATGGTAATCCCGCCGGAAAATGTCACCGCGTTCCTTCCTGAAAGGGAAAGCCTGGCGATTGAACGCGGGAGGTTCGGGATTGAAAATAGCTCCTTCAAGAAAGCGTGGACTTCCGGTATCTCCGATATTTTTAGTAGAAATTGCGTTTCGTGTCATGGCGAAAATGGTTCCGGAGGCTTGAACCTTTTAAATTACCAGGCCGTGATGACTTCCGGAGTAATTATTCCGGGCGAACCGTATGAAAGCCCGCTGATGGTCAGGATGGAATCGGAAGACCATTATCAGCTATTGAGCCATGAGGAACTGGCCTACGTGCATATCTGGATTTCTAACGGCGCGCCGTTGAACCCTGAGGAAATCCCTCAGATCGCCGCTACTGAAGAGCCGGTAGTCGAGGGGGAAACAGTAACGGAAGAACCGGTAATTACTGAAGAACCTGCTACATCTGAAGCACCGTCAGGGGAATCGGTTATCACATGGAATAATTCAATAAGCTCGATTTTAAATTCAAAATGCAACGCCTGCCATGGAGCCGCCGCTATGGGAGGTTTCAGCGTACTCGATTATGCGTCCTTTATGGCGTCGGGAGTTGTAACCGCGGACAATCCGGGTTTGAGCAAAATTGTCCGGAAAATGGAAGCGGGCGGCCATTCCGGTTCATTAACCCCGGATGAACTTGAGAAAGTGAAAAGCTGGATCGAGGCGGGCGCAATCGAGGGCGATTAGGATACTTGACTCCGACGAATTAGTATTTTGATACCCCTTTGGAAAGGGGTATTTTTTTACCTTACCTGACTGCCGCAAGGTGGCGAAACATAAACCATGCTGCTCCAAAAAGACAGATTCCAGCCCACAAAAAATCGTAAGTGATCTTCTGCTTCATGTAAAAAATGCAGAATAGCGCGAACACTATCAGCGTAATTATTTCCTGCATGATTTTCAGTTGGGGGAGACTGAAAAATGCGAATCCGATCCGATTTGCCGGAACCTGAAGGCTATATTCAAGAAGTGCAATGCCCCAGCTTGCGAGTATGGCTATCCAGAGTGGACTGGTGCGCAGGTCCTTGAGATGGCCATACCATGCGTAGTTCATAAAGAGGTTGGAGCAGATTAGAAGAAAGACCGTGGAAATCCTTAGCATTAATGTAACTCCATGTAAATGAAAAGACCCCAAGGCAGAACCTTGGGACCTTGAGATTTCATCTGGCTCCCCGCCCCGGATTTGAACCAGGAACCAACCGGTTAACAGCCGGTTGCTCTACCATTGAGCTAGCGAGGATTGCCCTATTATTATCGCCCCGTTTCCATTAATCTAACCTCCGATGAAGGCTGGATATCGGGAAAACGGCAATAACGGAATATACTCCATGGGAAGCTAAAAATCAAGGATTCGTCTTAAGCACCAGGTTGTCGGCTATAGAAGTGACGGGAGTTTTACATCAGCTTTCCGACGGCGTTGCCGATATAGTACCCGAGTATGGCTCCAGCGAACATCCCAATCCAATGGACTGGAATAATGAAAAACCCGATAACGGCAAGGATAATGCCGAGAATGGCACTGACAAGGGGTGACCAATTGGTAGCTTTCACGACAATTTCGGTGGTTGTTTTGGATTTTGCCGCCCCCACAGAAGGTACATTGCTGATGGGGCCTTTGGCGCTTGTGGCAGGTTTCCTGTTAGAACCGGTGTATCCGGTTGTATATGCCGCTTTCGACTTAAAGTTCGGCGACAGCGAGTTGACTATATTGTTCCATAGCTGGGGATCGAAATCATAATACGGACGATACCTGTTTTGAAGAATTTCGATGCCTGTCGTGATTTTATCAGGAGGGTATTCCGCTATTTTGGATCGGATGGATTTAACCGCTTTTCCATATTCCTCTTCGGTTTTATTGCCGCAAGAATGGACAAATATCAGCGCAGCAAGGGTTTTAATCGGCTTGATAATCGAAACCTCAGCCTCAAGATTTTTCCATGAGGATTCGGCGCCGATGATTGAATCGACTTTCTTGTGCAGTTTGTCCAATTCAGGATTATTGGGATTATGTCGCGTTGCGTTGGTCAGGAAGTGCTTTGCAGCCTTGTAGAACTTGATTTTAATAATGTCATTGGCGGTCTTAACATACTGGGAAGCGACATACCGCTTCAGGTCATCATCTTGCAGGTTAAATTTTTCAATCTTGGATGCCGCAACAATGAGTCTTTTTTCGTCACCAGCCATCGCGTGAATCCTGAGCATGTAGAAAAGGGTATCAAAGTCCTCATAATCGGGTTTGTCGATTTTCGTGATTGCTTTTTCAACCCATGAAAGCGCCTGGTTGTATTTTTTCTCCTTGTAATAAGTTTTGGCAAGTGCAATGTAAGGGGCTTTCCTCTGAGGATTAAGCATGAAAGCACGCCTATAACTGTTTCTTGCCGATCCAAGCATGGGTTTATTATCCTCACCAACCGCCTTGGAGGCTTGATCGAGATAAACATCGCCTGAATGAAGCCAGTAAAGCGACACATTAGGCTGTCTCTCAAGAAGCGTGTCGTATGTTCTGATCGCCTCATCCATCAACCCAAGTTCAACAAGGCAGATACCCAAAAGGTCCCTTGCCTGATCCGCGTTCGGCTTATAAGAAAGGACTTCCCCAAGGTGCCGTGAAGCTCCGATATGGTTTCCTTCCTCTATCGCTCCGATTGCCTTTTCCATTAATATGCGGACCTCTCCACCTGTGTTCCATATTGCATCGTATTGCTTACGAGTGGATTCATCGCTCAGGATATCGTATGCCTGTTTAATCCTTTGGAGGGCTTCAGGTTCATTCTGCTTGATCAGTTTCTTCTGGATCTGATGGTATGCGCGTTTAATGCCCTCACGAGATTCTCCGTGAGTAACGCCGAGGACTTTGTAGAGGTCATTTTCAGTTTTGGATGGTGCCATTATCCTTTATCAATCCCTTAACGAATAGCCGGTTCAATGCAGAAAAACGACGTTTCCCTGTCTTTATCACTCTTTATGCGGCTAAATATCCCAAAGCAGAATCAACCGCGCACCATTAAAACCCTTCATTCAAAACCAGACCTTGTCCGGACTTCATCAGCTGCAACTAATAGAGATGTTTATCCAAGAACAAGTTTCAAAAGAAGGCTTATGTTCTCCCCGTGACAATCCAACAATTCTCCAGGCTTACAAATCTCACTGGCCGGAATTGTTAAGATGAAGCACTATTAAAACTCGCAACGGCGCCTGAAAAACGACTTAATAACTTGTTAAGGATATAGTACTCCCCTTACTTTCCCCCAGATTATATTATTTTATTAGGAAAATCACAAGTTATTTAAATTATCAGAGGTTATTTTCACGATAATCGGGATAGTTTTAAACCGAAAACCGGCATGAAGAGCCCGGCCATTTTTCACTCGCTATCGGTTGATGTATCCCATTATAAAAAAAAAATCCCTCGCATGAGGGATTCGTCTTTCAAGCATTCTGAATGATTTACTGAATAAATTCCGTCGCGAAGTCGACACGGAACGGTTCCTGCTGGTACTCGGTCTGGATATTGTTTCCTTCCGGAGTCAGCCTGTAGAACAATTGAGCGGTAACATAAAGAGTGTCGTCAGTGTCGGGCATTGTGGTTACAAAGCTCTCGGTCCTGACTTCACCGGGGAGAAGAGAGGTGTCGGAAAGGACCTGTGTCGCACGGTAAACTTCGAATGTCGGGTTACCGTTTTCATCGCCAAGGACTCTTTCATAAACCCTGGAACCTTCCCAGAGAGTTTCATTCTCTGAACCCTTCAGTCGAACGATAAGAACAAGCTGGCGCATGCCGTTGGATGTCGGGTAGTTATGACCGGCGTTCGCGTTTGTCACGTTGACGTCGAGATAAAGCTCGTTGCCCTGAACATCCGACGTGAAATCGACGCTGGCCGATTCCAGCATGAAGCTGTAATCATGTCCGCCGCCGATAGCATGGCTGTGGACATCGGGACGCCAGTCGCCGCGGAGACTTGCGCGACCCGGAGCGGGCACCATATGGCACTGCTGGCAGTGCACTCTGGTTGCAGGATTGTTGTATTCGCTCGCGAACCACTCATTATAAGTGTTGTAAACATTGAACCCGAGCGGGTTTTCATACTGATGGCAGCCCTTACACATAACGCTGTCCTCGTAAAGGCGATTGTACTCGATTGCGTGTGATGAGGTTGTTGCGAAGAACCTGGGACCTTGTTTAATGCCACCCCAGAAAAGCACATAACCTTCGGTCTCCGTGAAATCGATGATTGTATGACAATAATCGCAGAAAACACCATCAATATTATTTTCAAGGAAAAGGTTTTCGTCTCTCATGAAGTCGGCGCCCGGAGCATGGCATCTAATGCAGTTTACATGAATCTTACCATCGTAGATGCCTTCTCTCATCAGGCCGTCGCCATGAACCATCGTGGAAATCTGAGCTTCGCGATCCTCGACGCGAAAAACCGGGACTGTGAGATCGGCAAGTTCGGCCTGGCGGTTATGGGAAAGTTCCCATCGAAGCCTTCGAATTTCACGGCTGTCCATTCCCGTAGTATCCATGGCCAGAATATCATCCTGCTGGACATAGTACTCACTGCCCATCATGTATCGCTGATATTCGTTGTACATGGCCTGGAAGATTTTATCCCGCCACGCCTCTGAGTGATAAGATGCTGACCATTCAGCGAAGAACTCCATGTGGCAGGAGGAGCATAAGGAATTCGGCTGAAAGTACGATTCGTTCGATACGTTCATCCTCAGAGTCTCATTCATCCATAGTTCCGCGTCCACATACAGCGGGTCTATCCTGGTTGCGGGTCGAGCCATAAGGTTCGATACCCCCAGAACCAGAATGATAAGGATCATGATGCTCATCCATACTGTTCGTTTGCGGTTTGGCTTTGTCATGATAATAGTCTTGCCTCTGAAAGCATTAAGTTATGAAAATAAATAAAACAATAAACCGTATCCTGCGTCTGGGCAGGTACGATTTCGAAACTATACCGGAGATAATTCCGTCTGTCAACGTCGGATCACAGGAAATCCGTGACGATTTCCCACTAAGTTTTCTAAGTAAAAATATCGGGATTTTCCACCGCTTATTCATCGGAGATAAAATTTTCCCGGGGCTTGGGACATTTAGGGACTCATCGGACAGAAAGGAATATCCGCAATCTGTCAAAGCGATAAATCTCTATTTAGTTTCATTAAATTTTCACCCCCGTTTACATCAAAAAATTGCAAATTATTGCAATACGTAATGATAATTATATCTAAATTGCCTTTATAATGATATCATATAATATAATACGATAATATGGCACGGGTATCGCCGGTACTCACCCCACAAGATATAAATTGAGAGATACCGCTATGATTCGTTCGATTTCATTTATGGTTGCCGTTTTGCTCGTGTTCGCAGCTTGCACTTCGGGCAATGACCCGGTCGCGCTGAATACGCCTGATTCTTCACTTCAGCAAAGTGACCTCATTACTGCCAATGAAACCACAAGACAATCGGAAGGCAATGGCGCCGATTTATGGGGTGAAACCGATGTCATCTGGGACCCGGTCACCAGAGGCATATCGACAGAATCGCGATCCGCGAGCACAATCGCGTGGCATGGACGTGTGACAGCTTTCCTGAGCCCGCCATCCTGCTACGACTGCCTGATTATTTCCCTTGCCACATGCGATCCGGATTACGGAACAGGTACTTTCGACGTCACGGTCCGCAATCCGACAAGCCTTAAAGTATATGATGTTCGCGCGACAGTCCTCTACGCCGATGGAACCGATCTGAGAATCCTCAATGCGGACGGATTCACAAATCTGTTCGAAACCGAACCCGAAGTTTTCCCGGCTCCCTTCAAGAATTTCGCGTCAAATAAATTAAATCACGAATTCGGCGGTTTCGAGCAGCACACGGTATCTCTCGACATGAAAACCAGCCCTGGAATCAGCCCGGTGAATTTCACGATCAGAATCACCGCGGGTGTGCCGGTGCATCCGGGCGACGTTAGTTCCATTAGCGCATTCCGTCAATCGGGACAGCTTATATCAAGCGGCGGAACGGCAATGGTAAGTTTTGATATTGTCGATCTGCAGAACGATATCAATGGCGTCTACCTTCATACCGATGAGCTTGGAATGCCCGGCATATGGCTTCTGCCTTCGAATGGCCGATGGGAAGCGACATTGACGAACTTCACAGCGCCCCCGGGAATATATAATTTCCTTATTGAAGCGCACTCGCCGAATTTCCAGAACGCAATCACTAGTAATTATTACAAAGCAGTCGTTTTCCATGATTACACATCT
>JAPKYR010000191.1 GCA_026394215.1 bacterium | reverse complement strand
AATGCACTTTCAGAGCTTCTGGAACGCGAAATAAATGCGGGAGTTGACGGGATTTATATCGGGGCGATGGGCGCTGCGCTTACCGGGCTCAGAGGAATCTATTCAGATTAATCAGTGGGAATATTATGTATACCTGTGGCATAGATATCGGAAGCAGGACCACCAAGATCATCATCCTTGATGATGACGATCAGGTGCAGAGCAGGGGACGTCAGCAGACCGGCGGACGTCCCCTGGAAATTGTTAAAAATACCCTTGAAAATATCCTGGTCGCCGCGCGCCTGAAGCGCGACGACCTCGCCGCGATCGCGTCAACCGGATATGGTAGGAAATTGATTCCTGATACGGATTATCAGTTCACCGGCGTGACATGCCATGCAGCCGGCGCATATCACGCTTTTCCCGGCACAAGAAACGTGCTCGATATCGGCGCGCTGAGATCGACCGCGATCCGCCTTTATGAAAATGGGAAGGTTCACAGATTCCGGCTGAATGACCGATGCGGAGCGGGAATCGGGCGGTTTCTCGAACGGGTAGCCGAGACGCTGGAGATCCCTCTCGAAGAACTCGGCCAACTCGCACTCTTCTCTAAAAATCCCCAGCCGATCCCGAATGTCTGCGCAGTCATCGCAGAGACCGAAGTCCTGAATCACATCACCCGTGAAGAACCGCCTGCGGACATTATCCGCGGCGTATGCGAAGCTCTTGCGGAACGTCTCGCCATGCTCTTAAGGGAAGTCTGGATTCCCGATGCCGAGACGACTCTAACAGGTGGGGTGGGGAAAAATGCCGGTATGGTTCACGCGCTCGAGGATGTTTTGAAAACCCCCATCAACATCCACCATGATTCCGAATTCATGGGAGCTATCGGTGCTGCAATCCTCGCAAAAGAGATTCTGCAAAAGAAGCTAAAAAAATCATTAGCTTCAGTGCCATAGCAGCCCTGAGCCATGAGTCATGGGTTAAATCGCGCGACAAAGATATCGGAAGCTCCAGCGGAAATCAGAACTGTCTGGTTTGGTTCACCCGATCCGAATGTGGCCAATTGGTCAAACCATCCTGTCACAACTGTCGAATTGTCCGAAAGTGTCGTGATTCCATTACCAAAATCATCGTCAGCTCCTCCAGCGCGTTTAGCCCAGGTGAGTGTGCCATCCGGGTTGTAACGCGCGATGAAGATATCCCAAAATCCTGCGGAAGTAAGGACAGTCTCATTCGGCTCGTCCGGTCCGAATGTGGTCGGTCCACCGAACCATCCTGTTACAACTGTCGAATCGTCCGAAAGTGTCGTTATTCCTAAGCCAGTATCACTAACTGCAGGTGATCCTTCGGCATGTTTCACCCAGGCTAGCGACCCGTCCGGATTGTAACATGCGATAAAAATATCGTGCATCCCATCGGAAGTTAGGACTGTCTGGTTCGGCTCGCCCGGTCCGAATGTAACTGATCCTACAAAACATCCTGTCACGACTGTCGAATCTTTCGCCCAGGCGAGTGTGCCGTCCGGGTTGTACCGCGCGATGAAGATATCGCCACCTCCGGCGGAAGCTAGGACTGTCTGGTTCGGCTCGCCCGGACCGAATGTGGGTGTTCCACTAAAATATCCTGTAACGACTGTCGAATTGTCCGATAGCGCCGTGATTCCATAGCCCATAATATAACCAAATCCCCCTCCGGCGCTTTTCACCCAGGCGAGTGTGCCGTCCGGATTGTAGCGCGCGATGAAGAAATCTTCTTCTCCAACTGAAGTCAGGACTGTCTGATTCGATTCACCTGGCCCGAAGGTGGCTATTCCCCAAAACCATCCTGTCACGACTGTCGAATTATCTGAAAGTGCGGTGATTCCATTACCCCAATCATCGAAAGCTTTTCCTCCGGCGCGTTTAGCCCATGCGAGTGTGCTGTCCGCGTTGTAACGAGCGATGAAGATATCGCCAAAGCCGGCGGATGTCAGTACGGTCTCATTCGGCTCGCCTTGCCCGAATGTTGCTGATTCATAAAACACTCCTGTCACGACTGTCGAATTATCTGAAAGCGTCGTGATCCCATAGCCATAATCAAACTGAGATATTCCGCCGGAGCGTTTCGCCCAGATGAGATTACCTTCAAATGATACTTCGCCAGTAACTTCAAGGCTGAGAAGTTGATATGCAGTCAAATCAAGCCATGGCTTACCTATTGGATCGTTTTCATTCGCTTCAATGCTTATCAGGCATGTATAGTCTCCCTCAGGCGCCAGGTTTGTGTTTGAAATATATGCTTCATACCTTGAGTAGCCATCGCCATCGCTTACCCATGTTGCAGAATAAGTGCCATCGAAAATCTCTGGACACTCGACGACAGGAGCGTGATGAGTCGATTTTCCCTGCCAGTCGTAGACATCTATTTGGAGCTTTGTTGTTCCGCCTTCATGCGTAAGGCCTGGTCCAATATCTTGGACTTCGATTTTCCACGGTTCGATGCAGTTCGCATTGGAATCAAAATCTGTGAGAGGGTCGTCTACCGGCGTTTCGATCGGCGGCGCCCAACTGGCATCTACAGCATAACCAATGACAAAAATTTCGGTCGGGAGTTTCATAGAGAAGGTCTTCACATCGTATGAATCGGCGTAAAACGCATTGCGATCGTTCAAAGGGTCGTCGGTTCGGAAATATATGTAACCATTAATGTCAGAATTGGGCATTGTAACGGTCGATAATTTGCCCGGAAAATATTTCTGCAAATCTCCGACAGGGGCTGTTAGTGTCGAGCCATTATAGAGGGCAGTATAGCTGTCCGCGTTCAGAAGCGTTCCTTCACCGATGGACGAATCCGATGTCGTCTTCCCTATCGACGGAAACTCATGGCTTCCATCGAACATAATTATGCAGCGAACATCGAAGACCGAGTACAAAAGATCTGTAAACGGATGATCGATTCGAATGTCGATATTCAAAAATCCAGGCGCAGGGAAATTGAACCCAACTATCCTGAAGCAGTCAAAACATGGCGCACCTTCAAGAAATTTCAGGACATTAAAATGGATTTCCCCTTCTCTGGCAGGGATGATTTCGATTATAGGGTCATCCGGATTTTCGATATTGACGTAAATCAGGCCGGAAGACAGCAGATAGTGGCTGTTTATCCCTGAGTCCTTTAAAGCTCCGGTATTGACCGTTAAATTCTGAGGGGATGATGTCTCATCGGGCGAAACTGGTTGTGAGTTATGCCCGGAACAGCCCGTCACGAATAACCCAATGATAGTAATGATGAGGGTGAAGCGGAGTGGTGGATGCATTGCCTGAACCTCCCTGGTTCCTGTTCAGTACAAAATAAATTATACCACGAAATTACTATCGGAAAAGAGGCCAATTTGATTGGAAATTTCGGGTGCCAATGTGCAAACGCAAATTTCAGCGACAGGTACGGATTTCGCTAACCGAAGTCGCCTGATATTCCTGCGATTAACCTTTCCGCCTTCCAACGAGAACACTCATCGGTTTGCATACGAGTAATGTCACTATTAACCCCAGCAGCGTTCCAAGTAAGCCATACAGAATCGACTTCGGCTTGTACGAAAAAACTACCTCATGCTCTCCCTCATCCACAAACACACCCTTGAACGCGAAATTTACCTTTTCAAGATGTTCCGGTTCACCATCGACCGTTACTTCCCAGCCCGGAAACCATGCGTCATAGAAACAAAGAAGCGCGCGACGGTCGCACGATACACTCGCAGTTACCTTTTCCGGCAGATATTCTGTAATCACAACAGATCCCGGCGATTCGCCCGTCCCGTCAAGTTCCACAGTATCACCCGAATCTCTTTCGAGTACGATAGCTTCTACGGACGGATCGACCTCGGCTGACAAATCGAGAAAATCGTCCTGATTCGCACTGATCACCTTGTCCACAAGATGCATCCTCGGCAGCGCGTCGAGATTTTCGAGAACAAGCACCTCGCCCAGATAAATCGGACGCCATCGCGATTCAGGCTCGAATTGTCCGAAATGCCCCCTATGTGCGAGAACGTACTTCACCCCCAGCATGTCCCATAATTTCGACTTGAACGCATCGCGATATCTCGGCGTCTCGATAAAATGGCTCCCCATCAGAATGGTTTCATCGACCGCGTTCAGAAGCTCGCCATAATCGCCGATCAAATTTGAATCGTATCCCCCGAAATCGGAAAGCCCGTACATCATCCCGGTATTGGGCTGGAGGATTTCCTTCCATGACCTACCGAACCTGTACGGCCCGTCCTCATCGCCGGGCTGCCATGCGAGCCGCTCCTGGAGAAGCCTTGTCGTCACAGTACCGAAATATAAATTTTCCTTCTTTACGAACGGATTGAAGTGCGATTTAACCGGCCACATGTCGAGCAGGATAATCAACAGAATTCCAATCGCGCCAAGAGTTATCGCGCGGGATTTCTGCGACTGGCCGATGAATTTCAGATTGCCGTCCTTATCCTCGACCGGATTGACACGTTTCCAGACAAGCCCGATAAAAAAGCAAACTATCGATGCGTACGCGACGCCGATAACCATCTGCCCTAGCGTGTAAATCTGGTCCGCGTTGAACATCTCCGACTGTGCAAGCTCGGAATAAATCCACAGTCCGGTGAAACTGACAAGCGTGCCGTAGACAATCACCGCCGTTCTCGCGAGCCACTTATTTTCATCGGTGCCTTTAGGTTTCGGATTCAGGAAAACCTCAAAGCCATGCGCCGCGAGCACTACCATGCTGAAGAAAAACGGGCTCCACGGTTTCTGGAGGCTGATCCGGAAAAGCGGCAGCCTGCAGAGAATATCGAAATAAAATTCGTTCCAGATCAGCGCCGTGAAGAAAATTACCATCACAATTCGCCAGAACCATACCTGCCTTTTGTTGCCAAGCACCCATCCCGAAAACGGCGCGGCGAGAATTGTGATGATCCCGATATATGCGTAATTCATTAAATAATGTTCGAGGAACATGTTGTCGAGAATGTAATCGCCGAACAATCTCGGGAACGCGAACATCATCGACTGTATCCATGTAAACCTTTGTTCAAGCTCAGTAGCGGAGGCAAGCTGCTCTCCGAATTCCCTGAAACGGGTTGAGTTCATATAGAATTCAAAAGTCGGGATATTTTGCACAAGTCCGAGAAGAAGCGCCGGGATGAAAATTCCAAATGCGAGAACAAGACGTCTTCCGACCGTTCGCCAGACATTTCCACGCTGGAAAGCATCCTGACCTCCCGCGACAAAAAGAATGTATGGTCCAAGGAGGTACGAAATAAAAACCGCTTCCTGCGCATGACATGAGGTTTGCACCAGGGCGAGCGTGACTGCCGAAAGTACAACCCAGATCGCGCCCTTTCCCGGAGGAGTCCTGACTAATCTTTCAACGGAATATAAAAGCAGCGGGAAAAGCGCTTTTTCGATTACGAGCGTATCGAGTGTCGGGATGTAGCCCAGCAAAAACTGATACGTTGCCGCGGCGAGAAGCGACGGCCACCGTCCAAGCCCGAGAATGCGAAGATAGGCATACATCGCCCAACCCGAAAAAATAAAAGTGAGAAGAAAAATCGCCGTAAAGGAGGATAATCCGGGAAATATCAGGTAGCAGAGATAAATCAGGGGATTCGTAAGCCCGGTCTGATGATTCGCGTACAACGGCTGCCCGCATGAAACATCCGGGTTCCACAACGGCAGATCGCCCGACCTGATCCGCTCCTGCGAATAAAGTCCCCACGGAATGAACTGCCTGTTCAGATCGTCCGCGAAGCCTTCGTATGTGTTCCATTTGTAAACCGGCTCGCCGCTTGGCTGATATTCCACCGTGCCTTCGCCATTTTGTAACCTGACCGTCCTCCACGGTTCGATTGTCCTTAAATCGTTAATCGCCGGAGCGCGTCCCATGAAAAGCACTGGAAAGAAAAACCCGATCCCGAAAAGCGCGAGCAGGAATAGCGGAAGAATGTCCGGGCGGGTTTTATCTATTTTAGTGATGGAATTCATTTATAGAATTAGTATGTTCTTGAAGTGAATTATAACCTTTCTAGTGATTTCAGCAAAACTGCTGGATTTAATTTAACGTGGCATGCGACTCCGGCGCATGAAAAAGTTGAAATGATTTAATCATGCGCCGGAGTCGCATGTTACGAATAATCATGCGCCGGAGTCGCATGCCACGGTAACCAAATAATGATAATCTACCTCATCATCGGGAAGAAAATAACGTCCCTTATCGAATGCGCGCCGGTGACGAGCATCACCAGACGGTCGATGCCGATACCGAGGCCGCCTGCTGGTGGCATACCGTGCTCAAGCGCGTACAGGAAATCCTCATCGACCGGATGCGCCTCGTCGTCGCCCGCGGCGCGCATTTTCGCCTGCTCCGTAAACCGCGCCCTCTGGTCGACAGGATCGTTAAGCTCCGTAAATGCGTTCGCGATCTCATGCCCCGCCACGAATAATTCGAATCGCTGCACAAATCCGGGTTTCCCGACAGCCTGTCTTGCGAGCGGCGATATCTCAATTGGGTAATTGGTCACGAATGTCGGCTGAATCAGGTTCGGCTGAGCAAGCTCATCGAACAGTTGATCTATCAACTGCCCGATTGTCGCGTTATCCTCGACATCAAGCTTCAGATTTTTGCACGCCTTGAAAAGATTATCCCTGTTTCTATCGCCGCGAATATCGACGCCCGAGTACTCCTCGACAAGATCTGCGTAATCCTTCTCCGCGAATTTCGATCCGAAATCGAGCTCATATTCACGGAAAGCGGATATCGTTCCTCCCCTGACTTTCTCGCACGATTTCCGGCAGATTTCCTCGGTCAGTTCCATCATGGTCTGGAGATTTCCGAACGCCTCGTACGCTTCGAGCATCGTGAATTCCGGGTTGTGATCCCGATCCATACCTTCGTTACGGAAAATCCGCCCGATTTCATAAACCCTCTCAAACCCGCCAATCATCAGCCTTTTCAGATAAAGCTCGAGCGAGATTCTGAGGAAAATATCGATATCGAGAGCGTTGTGATGAGTTACGAACGGTCGCGCGATGGCTCCTCCGGCAACCTGGTGAAGCGCGGGTGTCTCGACTTCCATAAAACCGTGGCTGTCGAGAATTTCCCTGACGACCTTGGTGACTTCGGTTCGTGCTTTGAAAACCTGACGGACTTCCGGATTGACGATCAGGTCGAGATATCGGTACCTGTATCTTAATTCCTTATCCTGAAGGCCGTGATATTTTTCGGGAAGCGGTCGGAGCGCTTTTGAGAGGATTTTCCAGTCGGCAACACGAATGGTCAGCTCTCCGGTTTTTGTTTTCATCAATGTGCCGGAAACGCCGATCCAGTCGCCCAGGTTGAGAAGGTCGAGAAGAACCCACTGATTCGTTTCGGAATTTCCTTCGACCACATTATTACCCGCAAGGGCACTATTGCTGAAAAACAATTGGATCGAACCTGTCGAATCTAGGACATTCCCAAAAATTGCCTTGCCATGCTTCCTGATTGCGATCAGCCGTCCCGCGAGAGAGACGTTGAGATTTTTCTCTTCGAGGGCTTCCTTTGTTAACTCGCCATACTCTGTATGAAGGTCGTTGATCGCGTGACTCGACTGGAAACGTCCGCCCCACGGATCGATGCCAAAGTCGATAAAACGCTGCAGATTGTTTTTTCGGCTCTCAAGCTCGTCCGACAGGCGGTCGTGTTCGTTAATTCCATCGATATTTGTTTGTTCAGACATGAATTCGTAATCTTCCTCAGAATCGTTACAATCCCTTACTTCCATGAAAATCATATACAGCCTGTATCACAGCCTCGATCTCCCCTTCCGTCATCTGCGGGAATATCGGCAACGCCAGTACTTCACGGCAACAATGCTCCGACACCGGAAATTCGCCCGGATTGTAGCCAAGCTCTCTGAAAATCTCCAACCCTGGGAGTATCACGGGATAATATACGCCATTACCGATTTTTTTCTCGTTCAGATATTCCCGAAGCCGTTCACGGTCGCGCGATTTGATGACATATAGATGAAACACATGCTCGAATCCATCGGGGACATACGGCACCCGCATCGGCAGATCTGCCCACGCGTCGGTGTACATCCCGGCGATTTCCTGTCTTCTTGCGGTCCATTCAGGGAGTTTTTTCAGCTTGATACGAAGTATCGCGCTCTGGATCTCTTCCAGACGTGCGTTCAGGCCAAGAAGGCTGTGATAATAGCGTTTGGTTTCGCCGTGGAGCCTGATTTTCGAAGCGATTTCCAACGCTTCCGCATTTTTACCCGATATGCAGCCGCCCTCTCCGCACGCGGAAAGATTTTTGGTCGGGTAGAAACTGAATCCGGCAAGGTCGCCGAATGTCCCGACAGCTTTTCCGTTAATCCTCGCGCCGACAGCCTGACATGCGTCCTCCAGAAGGAAAAGCCCATTTTTATCGGCGATTTCGCGAAGGCTTTTCATGTCTGCCGGCAGGCCGTACAGATGTACCGGAATAATCCCGACAGTTTTCGGGGTAATGGCAGCTTTCACCGCTTCAGGATCGATATTGAACGTTTTTTCGTCGATATCGCAGAAAACCGGCGTTGCGCCGACATGTTTGATAACCGACGCCGACGCGAAAAACGAATAGGCGGGAGTGATGACCTCATCGCCGGGTCCGACCCCCAGCGCCATGAGCGACAGGATCAGCGAGTCGGTTCCGCAACTGACCGCGACCGTGCGGTCGCAACCCATATATTTCGCGAACTCATCCTCGAATGCTTTTCCCTCGTTTGCGTAGACCCACATCCCGGATTTTAAAACCCGCGCGACAGCATCGAGAATTTCGTTTTCCTGCTCCTCGAACGCCCGCATAGGCGCCATCAATGGAACGGAAATATTCGTTTTGTTTGCAGATTCTTGAGACATTTCGGACGTTAGTATGAAGCGGACGTGGATAGAATGCAAGATTCAGAGGAGAATAAGGGCCGGGATGTAGATGCCTACAGGCTTTCATGTACCGACCGCGTCCAGAGTCATGAAACCAGCCCAGCAATAATTCTAATAATCTTTAAATAACCTTACTATACTTACAGCTTGCTGGAGAAGCAGCCCGATTGTCGAGACAATCCCGGTTCCATAGTAAGGCTGATTATCCCACGGTACCCAGATCATATCGCCCGGCTCAATGGGAATATTTTCAACTTCTTCTCCCATGTATAAGGCTTTTAAATTGAATGGCGAGATTTCCTGCTCGTCGGAGAGCGGGAACCGTATTACTCTGATGACGCTGGGATCCGATGGCTCGGTTGGGCCTCCGACTACCGCAAGGTAATCGAGAACCGTCCAGCCCTCGTGATAATCCACTGCTGTCGGTCCCCATACCGCGCCAAGCACATATACCTGGTTCTTGACCTCCGGCACGCGGAGAATATCGCCCGGCTGGAACTGGAAATCGCGTGGGTTGAAATTGGGATCGGCGAGATTCAGGGCAATAAGAGTGCTTCCGGATTCACCGGGAGGATTCGGACGCTCTACCGCTACTTCGCTGAGCATCATCATCGCCCGATATCCGCCCGCCTGCGCGATAAGGTCGAGTACCGTGTCGTTCCGGCGAATTTCGTATGTGCCTGGACGCGAGACTCCGCCACGCACAATGACCGGATGATTATTCGGCGCGATATAAATTGCATCGCCGTCTTCCAGAACAAAATCGCCCCTCGTGCGGCCGTTGATCGCGACCTCTGCGATATCCACCCTGGCCGCCTGCTCATTATTGCGCCAGACTTCGAGCCACCGTCCGGCGCCCGATGTCAGCGCTCGGAAATAGGGATGGACAATGTTGGATTCTTCAAAAGACACCGACTGGGGATTCGTTACAAGCGATCCCGCAGTCTGGATAAGGCTGAGCGCCGAAGTCCCGGCGAGGGCTATATACTTCCCGGGCTGGCGAACCTGCCCCAGAAGGTATACCTGAATCCGTCGAGCTTTTATTAATTGAATTTGGAGAGTGTAATTTATCAGATATTTTGATAATTCGCTGTCGACAAAATCCCTTAGTCCCGGAACGGATAAACCTTCCACCTTGAGAAGTCCCGCGGGCGGCACGAAAATATCACCCTGCGGCCCGACCTGGATTACCATCGAGTCCATTATCATCCCGGTCAGGATAATCTGCATCGTGTCGCCGGGACCGATCGTGTAGGAATCGGGAAGCGGGTTTACCAGCTCGTCCGGACTCAGATCGAACGTCCTGTACGCGTCGGCGGACTGCGTAAAAACCTGGAATGTCTGGGTGAATTCCGAGACGTTCTCCTGGGCGAAAGCGGTTCCGCCGGGATATCCCGCTGCCAGTGTAATAAAAAGAAGAACAAGCAGAGGGACCGTTTTAGGTATATATTTTCTAACCATAATCGAATGTCCGTTTTTACGGAATAGCGACTTTCCAATCGTTGATCTTTATTACTTTAATACAATCTAAACTACATTAAACCGTTCAGTATGGCAAGTCAAGAAACATACGTTTCCGGATGGCCACAGCATCCATTTATGGCCCGAAAATTATCGCTTCCGATACCGGGACGCCGAACTCCCTCAGCGCGAAATATAATTCGCTTCGATGGTGGATTTCCCTTTCCACCATCCCGACTAATAATCTCTCGATAGTCCCGGTCTCTCCCCACGGCACTTCTACGCGGCGATTCATAAATTCCTCGTCCGTAATATCAGCAAGAATATCGAGCGATTCCTGATGGATCAGGTCGAGATGTTCCAGAATGTCATCCACTGTTTCCGGGGTTTCAATTCCATCGCCCGAAACGCAAAAATCGTCAGTATCTTCCTCGAACGCCCGAACCTGCTGGCTCCTGGGATCTGTCGGGTGTTTCGGATCCGTCCAGTCGCCCGTGCAGACGCCCCTTACAAATTGCTCCTCGAGTTTCGCGAATAACTGCATAAGTCCGAGCATGGAGAGCGATTCCTCATGGAATTGAAAATCGAACGCCTCATCGGGCATCATCGAAATCAGCCGCCGTGTTCCGACCCGGACGTCCTCAAACCAGTTGATGAAATCATGTCTTTTCATGTTTACCAAGTTTAATGCTATCCCAGAACTTGTCACGAATCAACTTTTCGGTCATTATGTTCGCGAGATTGCCATGCCTGCATTTCAGCACGAAAATCATTATTCCATCGTTGAAGCCGGGTCGCTGCTACCGTGGCTCACTGAAAAACTCGGTGGAGTTCAGGAATTATTCAACCGGCTCGAGGAACTTGGCTTCGATCCAGTAACATGCAAGTGGACTCCGTTCGGCAATGGCCACTCGAAAGGTCCGCCGCCGAAAGAATACGAAATCCTGGTCAAAGTAATCGCGGAGATCGATCAAAAGGGCGTCGTTATCAAGAATTTCCTCAAGGGGATCGTCGATTTCCCTCATATTAATTCGGACGGCAGGGAGGTCTATCTATGCTGGATTCTCGGTGAGGAAGCTGTGTCTCACTGGCATTATCTTACCGACCAGTTCATGGATCGCGTCCCGATTTTCCCCGAACCCGTCGATCCTCCCCCCGCCTTGAACCGATAATGCTCCGCAATCGTCCAATTTTAGTAACCAACCAATGTCTTTATGCTATACTAATATCAACAAGGGGACTGGCACGTAAATTTGCTGGTTCTATGATAGACCAATCAAAGATTATCCAACCCGGCAAATTTGGGTGCCTGTCTCCGTAAAAAATAATAACTGAAATATGAACAATCCCAGAAAAAATGATTTTCTAAAAGCGTTTATCCTCCTTTTTATAGTCGCAGTTGCCGCAATTGTCCTTAACTGGCTCAGAACGCCGGTTCTCTTCGCCATGGCAGACCAGGGAAATATATCTCGCGCGAAAGCCCACAGGATGGAAGGCGTCAGGCTTTTTGACGACTGGACTCATGGCGGCTGGATTGAAGTCTCCCCGCAGAATACTTCGGGGAACAATGGCAACCGTGTAGACAATCAGGACCCACCGGACGGCCCCGATGAACCGCAGATGTCTGAAATTATCGAGGTCGATATTGTGACGGCGAAAGAATACTTCGATGAAGGGGAAATTCAATTCCTCGACGCGCAGGAGACCGAATCATACGAAGAAGCCCATATCCCGGGGGCATTGAACTGGCCCTACGATTATTTCGATACTTACCTTGAAAAATACAAGGACGAAATCACGAAAGATACCGCGGTTCTCTGCTACTGCAACGGTGATTCGTGCGATGGATCCTACATTCTCGCCGAAAGCCTGATGTACGAATATTACCAGGTGATTTACCTCTACAAGGGCGGGATTGAGGAATGGCAGGCATGGGGTTACCCCGTAAATACGGGAGCCGAGCCATGACATCAGGATCCGAATCGTCACGCGAATCCGCGTCGAAGGATCGTCCGATAGTCCCCGGATTTATTTATCATTTTTTCCGGATTGTCCTTGGCGCGATATTTATTCTCGCGAGCATTGAAAAACTTGAACGCCCGTGGGATTTCGGGCGCGCGATCTACGCCTACCAATTCCTCACAGGACCTTTTGCGTATTTAATAAGCCCCATCGCTATAATTATGCCGGCACTTGAATTTGTCGCGGGCTTCTTTTTAATAATCAACCGGCTCGTACGGCCATCCGCACTTGTTATTCTAGCCATGAATATTGTTTTTATAGTCGCGATTGGGAGTGTGATCGCCCGCGGTATGAATATCGACTGCGGGTGCGGTCTTGACACGGGAATAATCGCGGTGATCGTGGGAACGCAGGCGGGATGGAGCGCCATGACAAGGGATTTTGTTATTTTAATTATGAACCTCGTTGTTCTTTTCGCAAGCCACTCGAAAAATCGTTGACCAATGTAAAACTCATTTTCCATGTATATCCATGCACGGTTTGGATTTGATTAAAGGATATTAATTATGGTTTATGAACGATTCCGGGTTTTTGAGCCTGTGGAATCGGTGTAATTTTTCGAAATATATGGTGCATGTTTATGAAAGAACTCACCCGTGAAGATGCACTGGACGTAGTATCGGCGTGCATGGAACTCCTCGCGAAACGTGAAGAGGAAATCCATTCGCTTTACGATCGTCTTGCGATATATGAGCCAATGCCGGCCGCGGAGGGAAAAACCAACGGTCCGATCACCCCCGATGTCGAGGAAAGCGCGAGGCAGGCTCCGCACGGTTCTAAAAATGCTGTGGCTGTATGCGGAACTCCGCTAGTGGGGCGATCGCTGATGCTGATCTGTCCACAGGCGGGAATGAGGATTGTGGGGATTACAGACAGCGGAATCGAAGGGCTTAAACTGATCGAAAAATACTCCCCCGAGATCGTTTTTATCGACCTCGACGTGACCGATATCGACGGGCTGGTGCTGGTTTCAAGGGTCAGGGAAGTGCTTCCGACCACCACTATTGTCGCGCTGGCGGGAAGTTCGATGGAACGCACTCTGGTTTCGGCGATCATTGTCGGGGCGGATGAAGTTGTGGGCAAACCTTTACAGGCAAAGCGCATGATTAACACCATCAAGACCCTCATGAATATAAAAAAAACGAAACAGCCTCCAGACGAAAGAATCCCGATGCATATGAATCCGACATCGAATCCGAATAGAAATTGGTCGGTTATTCGCTGATTTTGAATTTAAAAGTAATAGGTTTACATCAATATCGGGCGCTTCAGTACGGCACAAATCCACAGCGGCAATGAGTAAATGCACCGAAAGCCATACTTCGCATCCAGAAGATGGCAACCTCAATCGGCTCTTTCAGTCAGGAAAAATTCATAACTCTCTTTAAGTACGGCGCTTATGTCCTGCAACTCAGGTTTATAAATTAGTCCGGAGTAATTTTTAAAACTTTTTTGTAGGACAGGCCGCGAGCCTGTCTTTTTCGTTTCACGATTACCCCTTGTCTGCTACAATTACGCCATGCTCATTCGATTTACTAAAAAGGTAAACCTTAGCGATGTCGGCAAGGTTACCAAACGGTGCGAGGCGCTCAATGTCCAGTACAAGTTCATCCAGGAGCTTGCGACCAGCTATCTTGTTGTCGAGAGCGCCGAACATCTCAAACTCGAGGAGCTATACCATCAGTTCCGCCACCTTGATTTTGTGGCGCATGTGTCATTTCCGGTCGATCCCGACGATCCTTTTCGCGATTTAAGCCCGGTGAAAATTAAATTCGGGAATCGATGGATCGGGACCGGGTCGAGGCCGGTGATAATCGCCGGAAGCCCATATCTGGAAAGCCAGAAAGATGCTGTGTCGCTCGCGTCAAACCTCGCGACTATCGGCGTAAATATATATAAGGCAGGTCCGTATCGTCCGACAGACACCCTTGCACCGAAAGCCCTTTATGAGCGGACAGGTTCAATCGTAGATGAAATTTCAAGAAAGAGCGGGATTTTATCTACCGGAATGGTGGAAAAGCTGGGACCGAAAAACGCGCTTTCGAGTATGAGCCCATGCGCGTATCATGTGCCGGGTAAATTTATGGTCGATACGAACCTTCTCGAACAACTCGCTGGGATTGGCGAACCGGTTCTCCTTGAACGGCACCCGGGCGCATCCGACAGCATATGGCTTGAAGCGGCGTCCACAATAATTAAAAACGGAAATGAATCTGTCGCCCTTATCGAGACCGGTCGGCTTGTTGGCGATTCACTCGAGATCGATCTTGTCGGGCTTTCGAAACTGATCGAGTCATGTCCGCTGCCGATACTTGTTTACGCATCGAGGGTTGCGGAATCGGCGGGGCAGGTAAGGAGTATCGCAAAAGCTGCGCTGGCGATTGGCGCAGCCGGGATTATTATCGACGTCCACCCGAATCCGCTTGAAGGGTTACTTACCGATGGCTTCTGCCTGTCCGTGCCGGAATTCGAAAATGTTTTCGCATCGCTCAAACCTTTGATTGTATGATAAAAATCCGCATGGTATAAATATATTTTTCCAAGTGCGTTTTGTTTTTATTAAATTAGCTGGACGAGGTACAAAAGGATGAAAAACTTAAGCCCCCGATTTCCCGGATTTACAGGCGGCCATTCTCCGTCGCATGATTCTGCCCAGAGAAAACCGCCATATTCTCCACCCGGAGCTAAATCAAAGCAAAATCCCTGGACGGTATTGCTGTGGTTTCTCATAGTATCGGTTGTGATGCTGGTCATAGCAATGATTCTTCCTGTGACTCTGTCTCCGTTCATGCAACTGTATTTCAAAGCGAAGGTTGAATCGATCGGCCAGAGCAACGGCGCATCGATACATCTTCTACCCGGTTCGGAAGAAGAAACATATAAATCAACCATTGCGGCTGAATATAATGCTGATTTTACCCCTAACAGGCTTGAAAATGATAAAAACACATTTACTTCCCTGGAAATTCTCTTTGGACCGGCCCTTGTGACCGGCTCTCCGCTGAACCTTGTCGGGACATCGACCGAAAACCGGCCGGATTTTTCCAGCAACGCCAGCATTCACTTTCAGAAATTCTGGATGCCGATAGTTTTTTATCTCATACTGATAGCATTGATCGTGTTATTAGGCCTGATATTGAAAAAACAGTCCGAAGTTTTCAAATTTATCGTGGTGCTGACAATAATCTGGGCTTTATGGGCGCTGATCGCATGGCTTGTTTCAGGGATTTCGCTTGGAAGAGTCAGCGATATGCTTAATCAGCTTTTAACTGACGAGCAGGGCAACGCAAGGTATACCCTCGATTTCCTGAGCGTAATTCTTGCCCCGGTTCGGATTTTTATTGTCGGGATCGTAGTAATGACCCTTGCCAGCATGTTCCGCAAAGTCAAAACCGACAATACAAAAAATGGATACACTCCTGTAAAGGGTTAAGTGTATATAAATTGTTTTGCTGCGATTGAACGGTTTCAATCCTGCATGGAAAACCGGTTGTGGATTTCCAGAATATTTTAAGGCATCACAATCGAATTGTGGCTCGAAAAAAGTAAGCAAGCACATACTTGACTAATTTCGCATTGGCATGTATAATTTTACAAACGTTCATTATTGGATTAATCGTATACAAATATTAATTTCAATTAATTCATATATATGGTGAAATGTCGACTGAAATCCGAAGAAAGACGAAAGCAGATTCTCGAGAAAGCGGCCGAGGTGTTCGCTAAGCACGGGCTTGCGGGCGCGCGGACCAGGGATATTGCCAAAGCATGTAATATTAATGAAGCGGTTATTTATAAACACTTTGAAAGCAAGGAAGAGCTTTTCAGGGAATCGCTTCAAATATGGCATGCTGAACTGGCAAAAACCACATATGAAGTGACTGAGAACCAACCTAACGGCCTAGCGGCTCTAAAGGCATTCATGGATTTGCAGATTGTCGAGGTGATTACAAATCCTGAACCTCGTGCTTATATACTCCATGGAGTCGCGGCAGCCACTCTTGACCCGCTAATGAAAGAATGGGCTACGAACTGGTTCTATAAACAAAACAAATTTACACAGGAGCAGCTTGAACGTGGAATCGGTGATGGGAGTATCCGTCCCGACATTGACGTGGAAGCGGAGGTTTGGCATATCAAGGGAGTAGGCTGGGCTTGTCTGCTAGCCGGGATTTTCGGATTAAGCAATGCGGAAGTTTCCGACCTTGCCCGGAAACTTTACAAAAGTGTTCTCGATAGCGTAGCTGTAAAGTAAACCCACTTTCCAAAAACCCGAAAATTAAAACGCCTTCCAGGAATATTCTGAAAGGCGTAAGCTTGAATGGTATTCTCTTGTAAATTCAGTAAGGTCAGGTTGCGATATCCGCGTCAGACAACTGCATAAGGAGAGTATCGGATAACTTATCGATTCTATCCTCATTGTTGTCGGAAATAGCTTGTTCGAGCTGCCTCACGGTGTCCTCGATCTGGCTCCGCATCTGGTCGGGAATGCTCCCGCCCTTATCGCTTAGAAAATCGCGCGCATCGTTCAGATAAAATTCAGCTTCGATCTGCGCTGACGATTTTCCGGACTGGTCCTTCGACGCGGTCACGGGAATTGTCTCATCGGATGGCGGTGCGCCGCCGCTAAGTCCCATGGTTCTGGATGATGGCGCGAAAGTAATGCTCGACACCATATCGCGGGCTTCATCCTTCTCCGCGACGCCCATTCTCTCTTTCGACTGTTTGATGATGATGTTCTTCTTGGCGCCGGAATCGCGGTCGCGAGCGGTTACGTTTACGATACCGTTGACGTCGTAGTCGAAAATAACCTCAACTATCGCCTCGCCCTTTGGTTTCGGCGTAATTCCGGTTAGAACGAACTCGCCAAGCGACGTGTTTCTGCTTGCAAGTTTGTGGTTCCCCTGCAATACATGAATGTTCGCTTCCGTCTGGTAATCCGATACTGTCACGTATCGCCTTTTCTGGCTGCACGGAATGGCGGTGTTCGCGTAGATGATCGGGCTGAACCTGTCGTTTACAACCTCGATACCCAGCGTATACGGCGCGACGTCGACAACGACTAAATCGTCGAGTTGTCCCACCTTGACTCCCGCCTGAACCGCGGCTCCGATAGCCACGCACTCCTCGGGATGAATCTCGGCAAGGGGTTCGCGTTCCAGTATCTCGGTCACGAACCTCTTGACCGACGGCATTCTGGTTGTACCGCCGACCAGGATTACCGAGTCAATACCGTCCTTATCGACACCGGCTGCTTCAAATGCTTTCTCGATCGGCTCCCTTGTCGCCTCGACAAGCGATTCGGTCATGCTGTCGAACTCAGCACGCGTCAACGTGACATCAAGGTGTTTGGGTTCGTCTCCCTCAGAATACAGGAAGGGAATATTAATGTTGGATTCAAGGAGGGTGGACAGGTCGATCTTGGCTTTCTCGGCAGCTTCGGTAATTCGCTGCCTGATGGAAAGCCGCATTTTTTCATTGGTGATATTTAAGAGATCAATTCCCTCTTTCTCCTTAAAAACCAGGAAGAGGTAATCGGAGATGATCTGGTCGAAATCGTCGCCGCCCAGCCGGTTATTACCGGACGATGACAGGACTTTGAACGCGCCTTCAACCATCTTGATGATGCTGACATCGAATGTGCCGCCGCCGAAGTCGTATACAAGGATTGTTTTGGATTCGTCCTGATGCTGGAATCCGTACGCCAGAGCGGCAGCGGTAGGTTCGTTGATGATCCTTTCCACTGTGAATCCCGCTATTTCACCGGCATCCTTGGTCGCCTGACGCTGGGCATCGGTGAAGTATGCCGGTACCGTGATCACAGCTTCAGCGACCGGTTGCCCAAAGTAGGTCTCCGCATCGCGTTTCAGCTTCGCGAGAATCAATGCTGAGATTTCCTGCGGCGTGTATTCTTTGCCGCCCAGTTTCACACGCTGGTTTGTTCCCATGATCCTTTTGATAGAGGATACCGTGCGGTCTGGGTGAGCCACAGCCTGGTTCTTGGCTGCTTCGCCAACGAGAAGCTCGCCGGTTTCAGAGAACCCGACCACGCTGGGGGTGATCGTCTTTCCACGCTCGTTAAGTATTAGCGTGGGTTTGCCGTCCTTAATAGCTGCAACGAGACTTGTAGAGGTCCCGAGGTCTATTCCGACAATCATATTTAAACACTCCTTCCGGGCCGATCAAAAAACCAGATGATGGGAACAAGTTAAATAAATGCGGATAAATAAACCCCTCACACCTGTGCATATCCCTGTCCCGGTAGTTAATTTTTAATCCAATGTACGGGCATGTTGAAACCAAAGCTTTTTTTACTCAGTTGCAAAAATAGCAATCAACATGCAATCGAACGTTTAAAGATACCAGAAAATCAAGCCGATTGGAATATAAATTCAAGCTTGTTTCGGTTTTTTTTCCATCAATTCGGTTTAAGCCCGGTACCTTACCTTAATCAACAATATCCGATCTCTTACTTATTATTACGTCCGGTGATCGGAGAATTTTCGTGCCGATTACAAAACCCCGTCGCTCTACAGAAATGATTGTGTTCGGGGGCAGGTCGTTCCTGATCTCGGTTCCTATCGCTGCCTGGTATTTCGGATTGAATACGCCCTTTGTCGGCACTTCTTTCACATTATTATTTCTTAGAAGAATCAGGACGGAATTGTACACTCCTCGTATACCCTCAAACCACTTATCCAGCTTTGGATCATGGACATCCTTCACCGTATTGAAAAACCTGTCGAACGCATCTATGAGCGGAAATATTTGTCTTATAAAATCCTCCCTGACGGATTCCTCAACCCCAGCTTTCATATTGGTGACCTCGGGAGTAAGCCTCCGAAGCTCGTTAATCGCGGTTGTGAGGAATCGGACACCCTTCTCCTCGGACAGAGGCACCGGGCCTTCAGTGGCGCGTTTTTTCCCGGCCTTTACTACCTCGAGGCGGATTTTAGATATCTCCTGGAACAACTGGACAAGGTCGATATCGTCCAGCCCCTGAAGCTCTTTCCTTACTTCCTCGATTTCCCGCGGCCATGGAACATCCAGCGGTTTATCATCGGAAAAATCTATATGTATATCGCGCATGTTTCTTTCGCAATTATAACATAGCGGCTAATAAATAAATCTACCTGTGACTTCTATTTTTTTTCAATTTGGCGTATTGAATATTCCGTAGAACAGCACGGCAGTGCGTAAATTATAATATATGTATTAATTCTAACAGACGCACTGCCGTGCTGTTCTACGGGTTGCGTTCTCCTAAACAGGAATATTTCAGCCACCCCGGGGGGATCCCTGGACTTATTCCAGGAGGGCTCCCTGATCAAGCAGTGCGTCTCTCAGACTCGGATAATCAAGCTCTCTTGGAGTTGTGTTTTTCAGAACGCACAACGCCGCTGCGACTCCAGCCGCATGACCGGTCCCGCAGGAGATTGCTTCTATTCTCGACGATCCGAACGCGACATGAGAGACTGAAATACATCGTCCGCCAATCAGGATGTTGTCGATAACAAGGGGCACCAGGCATCTGTATGGTATCCCGTAGCTCTCGCCTGGAGGAAGATCGAGCCCGACCACGCCACCACCCGTGTAGTCAGCGACATGGATATCGATCCCGAATGCCCCCAGCGTGATTGCATCCGAAAAATCCCTTCCCGTCAATACATCGCGCGCAGTCAACTGATACTCGCCGAGAATCCTGCGAGTTTCCCTGATAAAGACCTCGGTTCCTGTCTCCTGCAGGTATGAGTTTTCGAATCCGGGGAAATTTTCCCGCATTAAGTCCGCGAGAAGCACCGCCTGGCGCCGGGTTTCGACCGCACCATAGGTTAGATCGTTTACGTTTGTTCCATTAACCTCAAATACCCTCGTCGCGTTAATTGAAACCGTCCCCGGATATACCGTACGGTCGTAATATACGCTGTTTATCGGTATGTCCGCGGGGAATCTGCCATCCGCGACGGCCTGCCTGAATATATCGGCGAACAGGTAGTTTTCCGGAATTTCTCCTCCCGGTCGGGCGGCTCGCCTTCCAAGTTCCGCAAACGCGACGCTATCATTTACTCCGGCCATTCGAAAATATAAAGTGTTTGACTGCGTATATTCATCGTATCCGCGCCCGATCTCGTACGGGCAGCCTGCCTTCGCGGCCATATCCCCGTCGCCGGTCGTATCTACAGTTACATCCGCGAGAATCGCGAGACGCCCCGATTTATTCATGACAACTATACCTTCGCATTTGTTTTCATAGACCAGCGGCATTTCCGCCCATGTCTGGAGCATCATTTTTGTACCGGCTTTGATCACAAGGTCATTCAGAATATATTTTAACTGTTCCTTGTCGATACTGATTTCTCCGGGATCATTGCTATCCCTTCTTGCGCCTCCGCGTTCGAGTAATGCATCGACTATATCCTCGAAAATACCTTTTACGAGATCATGGCCTCCCGCGCGATTCGACATAAACGGCGTTACCATAGCCGCAGTTATTGTGCCTCCGAGAAACGCGTACGTTTCGACAATAAGAGTGTCAACACCCAATCGCCCGGATGCGATCGCCGCGCAGCTTCCCGATATTTCCCCTCCAACCACAAGGACCCCGGTAGTTACATAGCCGTCCAGATTCCCGCAGCCGTAGCGATTTTCGATTTCGGAGATCCTCCCTTCATCCGTATGGATAACGGGAAGATACAGCTCTCGCGGCCCGGCATTTTGTGTGGCTTCCCAGTCTTCATATGCCGTCCACGCGCCCGCGACCGCTGTGCGCGATGCTTCCGTGTCGGACGCGACCAATCTGATATCGTCCATGTAGAGCGTGCAGATTCCAGGGAGATTTGTATCCAGCATGCTCCAACTGATTCGTTTTACCGATGAAATATCAAGGCCATCGCCTGCGAGGTCGGATAACGGCTGGCGTATCCGGCACCAGACTCCAGGAGGGATGCTGTATTTTCGCCATACTGAGTTCACCCCATCGCCATATTCAACCTCAAGGTCGACCGAAAAATCCTCGTTATTCAAAATCGCCGCCTGGAATTCCGAATATGGCCTCCAGTCGGAAAGACGTCCGCGGGCAGGATGCATCAGCGTGTAAAATACCAGCCTCTTCCCCTGACGTGTTGCCCCCACATAAAATGTCGCGGAGCATGATTTCGATCCGGTCCGCGCGACATCAGTCGTCGTTTCGACAAAAGTATTGACGTCTCCGTAAACGAACCGGTCGATTTCGTCGGGATTTTCGAAATCAAAAAGGATAACGTCGCCATCCTGTTCAAGAAATGGCGTAAGGTGCTGCTGATCGACGGTCTCTTCGGAAGCGGGCTCTGCCGCAGCGACCGGAATAACGGTCGACTGGATGCTTAAAAAAATAAGCAATCCGGTTGCCAGTATAACGGGCACAAAGATATAGATACTCGGTTTCCTCATGTAATTAACCTCAATTAAATCTCATTAAATTTTAATAAGATTGCGGATTATTTTGGAGAAAAAAACAATCGGACAGAGCTCACGTATGAGTTAGAAATTCCGAAACAATCACGACTTGGTAATTATATGTGATATATTTCCGGCTGGAAGCCATCGTCATGCGTGAAGATATACAAAAAAGGGCTCGGACATCAAACAACCTTCGTTACGTTATTATATCGATTTCTATCCTGATTTCATTAGTTATCCCCGGCTGCCCTAAAAAAATCCCTGAAACTGTCGGAATCAAATGTGTCACTACAATTCTCCCGCTTGCAATGATTATCAGGGAAATTGTCGGCGACAGGGGGACTGTTACATCGCTTCTGCAACCGGGTTCATCGCCGCATACGTACGAACCGAAACCCTCGGACGTTATTACCGTGGAATCATCGGACTGCTTTTTTTATGTGTCGCAGAATCTCGACGGCTGGGCGACTTCTTTCACCAATGAGAATATGGTCGGAGTGCTTGAAATGGTCCCGGAAGAATTGCGCCGGTCTTTCGAGGAGCAACCACATCAGGATGAGGGAGGCCATGACGACGATCATCATGGTCTCGATCCGCATTTCTGGACCGACCCCCTTACGGTAAAAGCCGTCATCCCGAAGCTCGCTGAAAAACTAGCGGAAATAGACCCGTCTGGTAAAGATGTTTATATGGAAAATTCCCGCCGATTTTCTGAGGAGCTTGATAACCTGAACAATGAAGTTGCCGGAATGCTTGAACCATTCAGAGGCGAATCCGTAATTCTCATGCATCCATCGTTTGGCTACTTCCTTAACCGGTACGGCCTTTCGCTTGCCGGTTCGGTTGAATTAGTCCCGGGAAGCGAACCGTCGCCCGCCTACCTTGCCGGCCTGTTGCAGATTATCAATGAGCGCAATATCAAAGCGATATTCAACGAACCGCAGCTGCCACGGTCGGCAGCGGATATGTTGTCCGAGGAAACCGGTCTCCCGATTTTCACGCTTGATCCGAACGGAGGAGTTGAAGGGCGGGATAATTACAGGGACTTGACCCTTTATAATACAAATGTCTTCGTAACAGCCTTCAGTGGTTCGCATTGAATTTCAGTGAGGCAGGAAAGTGGGGACACCTTTTTTTGCCAGGCTAATTCGAAGCACAAGTCAAGAATATCACAGGCAAAAATAAGGTGTCCCCGTTTTAGATAATCCACTTCAGACTTAGACCAGAGAAGTGGGGACACCTTATTTTTCGCTATTTGAAAAAAAGGTGTCCCCGTTCACTAACTATATTAAATGATTCTAATTACTATATAATAAACGTGCATGGCTAACGCGATTGAGATAGAAAATTTGTCGGTCAGGCTTGGAAGCTTCCTCGCGCTGAGGAGTATCACCACGGCTGTCAATGAGGGAGATTTCGCTGCAATTATCGGCCCGAACGGCGCTGGGAAGTCCACTCTACTGAGGGCGATCCTTGGCCTGGTTCCGCTTGAAACCGGCTCGATAAGTCTGTTCGGACAACCTTTCGATAAAACCTCCCCTGAATGGATCGGCTATGTTCCACAATTGAAAACGATCGACAGGAATTTCCCGGCGGTCACATGCGATCTTGTCGCGAGCGGGATGTATCGATCCTGGCCGGGAATTCTGACAAAAAAGGACCATGAGAGGGTGCATGAAGCATTGGAAATGGTCGGGGCTGAGAACCTAACCCATAAACCGCTTGGCCATCTGTCCGGTGGCGAAATTCAGCGGGTTTATCTCGCGAGGGCGATTGTCCGTAAGCCGAGGCTCCTTCTTCTTGACGAACCCGCAACCGGGATCGACGCGGTCGGCGAGGATCAGATGTATAGCATCCTCGACAGCTACCTCGAACAGGCGGATACCACCGTTTTGATGGTGACGCACGACTGGCTCGCGGCGCGCCATCACGCGACGAAGGCAATGCTTATCAACCGCAATTTGATAGCGTACGGACCGTCGTCGGAGGCTCTGAGCGACAGCAACCTTCGCGCAGCGTTCGGGCATATCGGGCACGCTCACCATTTGCAGGAAGAAGGTGACGGGCATGTTTGAAGCGCTGCAATACGGCTTCATGCAGAAAGCGCTTATAGCGGTGCTCCTAACCGGCGTCGCGGCGAGTTATTATGGCGTTTTCGTGGTTCAGAGGGGGCTTTCATTTCTCGGCGATGGCCTTGCGCACGCGGCGTTCGGAGGGGTCGCGCTCGGCCTTCTCCTGGGGCAGGAGCCTCTATGGGTCGCGGTGCCGTTCACGATTGTCGTCGCGGTCCTGATTACTTATGTTCGCGATACTACCAATCTCGCATCAGACACAGTCATCGGAATATTTTTCGCGACTTCCATGGCGCTTGGAATTGTCTTCATTTCAAGACTCCAGACATATTCCACCGACGCTTTCCATTACCTGTTCGGA
>JAPKYR010000121.1 GCA_026394215.1 bacterium | reverse complement strand
AGCTCGGATCGGTCGAACTTTTTTGATTTAGAAGGCACTTTTATGTCGGTTAAATAACATTAATAGTATCGTCAGTAATCCAAAAGTGTGTTTTGTTTCTATATTTTAACACAGGGGAGGTTGGATAGCAGGAAGGACTCCAGCGGAACAGAAGTCTGGTGTCCTGAGATATGAAGACAAAGAAAATATCGGGGATTTAGAAAAACTGGTTGAAGGTGAACAGAAATTCGTTGCCGTATTCGCCCCAGCCGTAATCGAGGCGGAAGAGGAGGTTGTAGGGGATGAAGGGGAGAGTGTAAATTCGAAGACCTACCCCGTAACCCCATTCGAGGTCGCTTAAGCTGAAGTTGTTTCCTTCCCACGCCCTGCCGAAATCCGCGAAAACCACTCCCTGAAATATGTCCGGTTCCGCGATAAACCTGTACTCGAAATTCATCGCGAGCATGCTTTGTCCGCGCTGTGAACTTAGGGTGTAGCCGCGAACCTGCCAGTCGAACGGGATTAGCTCATAGTGAGGAGGATCGCCGGTCATGAAGGAATACATGAATCGACCGCACAGGACATTTCTGCCCTTGAACAGGTCGTGGAAATACGCCGCGATTATGCGATGGCGGGTGAAGTTGAAATCGCTAAGTGTGAAAGCGTTCGAAAATTCGCTGTTCCAGTTCCAGTAGTAGCTGTCGGTCGGGAAATAGAGCGAATTCAGATATCCGCCGGAGAGATTGAAATTCAGGACGCCCACATTGCCGGGGTTTATATCGGTTCCGGAATAGAAGAAATGATAGTCCGAACCGAAGTCGCGGAATGGGTCGCCTCTTTTGTTTGTGTATACATCCTCGAACTGATATCCTAAACCGACTGAAATATTTTGATTCCAATTTGTGGTGTAATCGAACCTGACGCCTTTTCTGTTTATATGGTAGCTTTCGCCCGTAGTCAGAAGCACGTCCGACCTGATTCCGTTATTCCCGCTGATGACATGCCCTTCGATCCTCATGCTGTTATGTCCGCCAAGGAACTGTGGGTCTGTCCATGCGAGGGAATAGTAATGGTTATTCTCATCGGAATAATAAACCGATAAAAATGCGGAGGTTCCGGTGCCGAAAATATTCCTGTCGCCGATAGTTCCCCCAGTCTGCGATGGGGACAGGAACCATGTGCGCCGTCCGCGAAGATCGACTGTTATGATCACATGATTTTCGACTTCTGAAGGTACCCATGTGATATCGGCCTGCCAGTAAATTCCATTGAAACCGAGTAACCTGCTTTTGCATAGATCCAGGTCGTGCTGCGAAATATCGTCTCCTATACGGAAAGTCATCTGGCGCAGGACTGTGCTTCGGGATGTTACAAGGTCGCCGGTGAGGATAATATCGTCCACGATTCCGATAGGCGACGTGTCTTCGGAGATGCTGACTTCTCCAGCCGAGAGTTCTTCCTCAGTGCCGAGGGACGGGGTTTCGCGATCCTGGCGGATATCGGCAGTATCGGACGCTTGAGCGTAAGCCGATGAGACGGAAAAAATCCAGGAAATAAATATTATTGACGAAAAGATGATTAATCGGTATAAGCTCGATTTGCCCATATAGCAAAACTCCCGGCGATCAGTGAATTCGATATATTGTTATGAATGAATTATAACAGTGATCGGCCCAGGATCATAATGATATTTACGTACGATAAACGGATTTTTCCCCTAAATTAATCTATTAAACGGCGATTGAATAAAATAAACAGAGGTAGTCCTGCATCAAACATATTACAGAGACGTTATTTATTTTAATTCTACATTAACAGGAGTAAAGCCATGAAACTTCCCGGGCAGGTTACATGCTCCGAGGTGGGTAGGGGGGAAGTTCTGAAAGCGCTGATAATGCATGAACTTTCAGAAGATGACGAAAACCGGGTATTGGAACATCTCAGAAATTGCCCGAAATGCCTTTCAGAAATGGCCGTGGTTATCGGCCAGACGGTGATGGTATACCCGAACGGGTGCGATGTTCGCTGTGTGGAATGAATATCGGGGGATAAAATATTTATTGACCATTTTTGGCCATTAGGAATGGGGACACCTTATTTTTGCCTGGGACATTCT
>JAPKYR010000156.1 GCA_026394215.1 bacterium | reverse complement strand
CTTATATACACCCGCCGTAGCGTAGGTGTGCGTAACATTAGCCGTGGCATTGTAGTCATTGGAGCTTAGGTCCCCCCAGTCAACATGAAGGGTGCCCGGGTTTTCGAACCGGCAGATGAAGTCCTGCGGCGAGTTCGTCGTCGTGACCTCGATCTGGAAATTGTTCGTAGCGTCCAGGATTTCGAAATCCTCGTCGGATTCGTCAAATATCTGGTCGGGATAGATCGCATCCTGAACCTTGATGCGGCAAGTCGAGCTTGCGTAACCTCCGAGTATATTCTCCCAGAGGAATTCCCCATCATTTGGAGTCGTATCAATAATCATCACTCCGTAATCGACTCCTGAATTCAGGGAAAGCATGATGGTTACATTGGAGATAGAAGGATCCGCTGTCCATGTGATTGTTTGATCGTAGCCAGCAGTAAAGCACTCGCTACCGTTTGGGCTTGTTACTTGAATAGCCGGTAGTACAACCGAAAAATCCGCATCAGACTCATCATGAATGTTTGAGTCATAAAAATCCCGAACTCTGATACGCAGGTTACTCCCGAGCATAGACAAGGGTATCTGATTCACTACATAGCTGCCGTCATTTGGAGTTGAATTTACAAGAACAAGAGGATAACTGACTCCAGAATCAGAAGAAAGAATTATCTGCACATCACCAACATCTCCTGTTGATGTCCATGTGATTTCCCCAGAACCAGAGACTTTCAGCTGTTCCCCGCCATTTGGTGCTATGACCGTTATGGAAGTTGCGGGTCCTGTAATCACATCCGCGTTTCTGATCTGATAAGCAGTTAAATCAAGCCATGGTTTTCCAATCGGATCATTCTCGTTTGCTTCTACTCCTATCAGACATTTATATTCCCCTGCGGATGCGAGTTTCGTGTTGGAAATAGTGATTTTGTAACTCGCATAGCCGCTTCCATTAGTCACCCATGGAACGACCAAAGCACTATCAAAAAGTTCCGGACATTCAATAATCGGCTCATGATGCGTCGATTTTCCCTGCCAGTCATAAACATCAATAATTAAATTCGTTTGACCGCCCTGATCGGTGAGGCCATCCCCAATCGGTTGTTCAGTGACGACAATTTTCCACGGCTCCGGACAATTCGCGTTTGTGTCGAAATCAGTCAGCGGATCATCGACTGGCTGTGAAATCGGCATCCACCAGTTGGCGTCGACCGCGTAGCCGAGAACGAACGTGCCGGTTGGGAGTTTCAGCGAGTAAGTTTGAACATCAACGCCGTATGAATCGCCAAAGAATGCGTTACGGTTATTCGCGGGAATGTCGGTTATGAAATATTTGTAGCCGTTGATGTCGGAATTCGGAATTGTGGGCGTTGCCATATTTCCCGGATAATATTTCTGCAGATCGCCGACCGGCGCGGTTATTGTCGAGCCGTTATATAAAGCAGTGTAGCCGTCTGCATTTAATAAAGCGCCGTCGCCAAGGGTCGGATCGGATATCGATTTCCCCGCGACCGGAAATTCATGGCTACCCTGGAACATCATTATGCCACGCACATCGAAAACCGAAAAGAGTAGAGGATCATCCGGAGGAGTATTTTTAAACGGATGGTCGATCTGAATATCCACATCCAGATATCCCGGCTGAGGGAAACTAAACCCGACGATCTTGAAACAATTCGTGCATGGATCGTCCTCAAGGAATTTCAGTATATTGAGATGTATCTCACCTTCCCGCACCGGGACTATTTCAAACTTATGTCCTTCCGGGGCTTCCGGATCGACATAAATAAAATTATAAGCAAGCAGATAATGGCTATTTTCGCCTGAATTCGAGGCTGTATCGGCGCTACCCGTGAGTTCCGGGATGGAAGCTGTCTCATCTGGCGTTAGGGGCTGCGAGCTATGCCCCGCGCAGCCATAGATGAGAATCCCTGTAATAACCAAGAGAAGGAAAATACGTGAAGTAAAATACATCTCAATGACCTCCATAAATGCCTTATCTTAAACGCGAAATATCCTGATAACGGATAATTGATTCACCTACAGACTCGAGTACGAGTCTGTAGGCGGCACCCACACCCCAACACCCACACTTTAACACCCAAACCCTGACTCTAATCAAATATTTCTACTGGTAGTATATCAAATTGACATAAACTATTTCTCGTTAATTTCCTCTTCCACTATCTCCTCGATCACAATAATTTCTTCCCCTTCGAGACCCTCCGGGATTTCTTCTCCCTCAACAATCTCGATTACCTCCTCGATAATCTCGACAAGGTCGTCAGCCAAAGCTTCTTCTTCCGATTTTACATCAGGGACTTTGGCCGGCTTTTTTTTATCAACTTTCGCGCCAGTGCGAACGCACATCTGGTAAATAGCCACAATATCGTCGACGCCCAGCGGCTTGATCCCGCCGATTAAACCGTCATCGTCTCCGTAAGTTTCGATAATCTGCTCCGCGATTTCCCTGAATAGCTTAGGATCGTTCGGAATGCCGAGGTCGTCCATGAAAAACCACGCGCCGAGGTCCTCGAGCCAATTGGTCAATCGCGTGATGACTTTGTCGGCAGCCTCGAACGGATGATAGGTTTCAAGTTCCATGGAAAGGCATCTGTCGCCTAGCTGGATTATCTTGGTCGGATCTTCCATTTTGACATAATTGAGCCACCTTGGAAGCAGCAGCGCGAGTCCGCTTCCGTGCGAGATGTTAAAGTGGGCAGACAGCGGATGCTGGAGGAGATGAAGAGGGAACGCGCCTCCCCTCGGCTTATTCAGAAACCCGGTCAGCGCGATCGCGCCGAGGTAACTTAATTTGCTTCTCGCCTCGATGTCTTCAAGGTCTTCCTGAAGGGCTTCGAGGGCGATAATGACCTCGACGAAAAACCCTTCGGTCGCGCGATCCGAGAAATCCGCGTCCGAACCGTTGAAATAACTCTCCAGCACATGGATTGTCATATCGATAGCCCCGTCGCGGGTGTAATCGAACGGGGTGGTAATCGTCAGTTGAGGGTCGATAATGCTGACCTTGGGGAACAGGTGCATGGAAAAAACCCCGACCTTTTCATTCGTTTCGGTATTTGTCACAACCGCGCCGGAATTTCCCTCGCTACCTGTGGCCGCGATTGTGCTCGCTACAATAATCGGCAGCGCCTGTTCGACAGGGGTGTAACCCTCTTCCCAGGACGCGATATGCTTCCAGATATTTTCGGGATCGTAATAACCGAACGCGATTATCTTGCTCGCGTCCATAACCGATCCGCCTCCGATACCGATCACCATGTCGCAATCATTCTCGGCGGCCTTCCTGGAACCTGCCTGCACCGTAGCGAGTGTCGGATTGGACTCGATCCCCTCGAACACCACCGGGTCCAGCCCCGCTTCCATAAGAATAGAGAGGGCGCGATCCATAAGGCCCGTTTCCCGCGCGGATTTCTGTCCGAAAACCACAAGCGGTTTCTGCCCGTACTCGGAAGCAAGCTCGCCCAGGCGGTCGAATTCGCCAACCCCGAAAACCATCTGTATCGGGTTATAAAGCTCGAATTTATTCACGTTCATCCTCCAGTAAGTCAAGCGACGCAAATTTATCTTATAAATTGCATGTCAAAACTATCGTCCCCTGTTAAAGGACGGACAGGATTGTAGCATTTTTTATGAAAATGGATATGAGAAAAGTGTTTTATGAGAATAATTACCTCACCCCCTTTCCCCCTCTCCACACCGTGGAGAGGGGGATGGGGGGTGAGGTCCCGAATTATATTTCCGATTCCGCTATCAGGAACGGATTGAAATTCGTCTTGTAGTCGTATACATCCATCCCTTCAGCCTTTTTCAATCCGATAACAATGGCGTATGTGATTGGGGTCGCGATTATTTCAAACAGAGTCTTGAAAACATAATTCGATACAATCACAGTGACAATAACGTCATTCGGCCAGATTCCGTAAAACGCCACCATGCAGAAAATCATTGTGTCGACTCCCTCCCCGACCAGCGTGCTACCAATCGTCCTGACCCATAAAAATCGCCCTTTCGTGACAATCTTCAACTTCGCCATAATGTAGGAATTCGAAAACTCCCCCGCGAAATACGCTATCAGGCTCGCGATCACGATCCGTGAGACAGGCGCGAGAATGGTTTCATAGGATGCCTGGCGCTCTGGAGTCCAATCGGACGGGCCGGGAAATTTCCCGACCGCCCACAGGACAATCGACATTATCGCCGCACAGACAAATCCGGTCCAGATTACCTTTCGCGATGCGCGATACCCGTAAACCTCGGTCAGAATATCGCCGAAAATATAGCTCAATGGAAACAGGATCGTGCCGCCATCGAACGTGAATGGTCCGACCAGGACAAGTTTCACGCTCGCGATATTCGAGATCAGCAGGACCCCTACGAAAATCCCGGTAATCACCGGCAGCCATTTTGTGCGCATGCAATCATTATACCGAATTTCGGATATTCTGTGTGATATACTTGCCACTCGTAATGCAGGACTTTCGCGCTGTCATGGAGCTTTCAAAAATGATCCTTGAATCCCTCGAAACCGGTCCGATAATGGAAAACTGCTTCATTATCGCCGATGAAAACACGAAATCCGGATTCGTTATCGACCCGGGATGGGACGCGAAAAAAATTAAAAAGATTCTGGATAAGCACGGGATATCTGACGTGAAAATCCTCCTCACCCATGGGCATTTCGATCACACATCCGGTGTAGCGGAATTGAAAAAACTCACCGGCGCGAAAGTGTACATGTCGCCCGAAGACACCTTCCTTCTCGATTCGGTCGTGGGCTCAACTGCGCTGATGGTGGGCATGGGCAGCGTCGATAAATTCACGCCGGACGAGGATATCCACGATGGCGATATTTTCACCGCTGGAGAAATTACCCTAACCGTTCTAGCGACGCCGGGACATACTCCCGGAGGAGTGTCGTTTTATGATGGAAAGAATCGCGTTTTTGTCGGCGACACACTGTTCGATGGTTCAGTCGGGAGAGTCGATTTTCCGCGCTCCGATGGAAGGCAGCTTATCGATTCGATAACAAAAGTACTTTACAAACTTCCCGACAATACAATCGTGCATTGCGGACATGGTCCGGATACAACGATCGGCCATGAAAAACGCACGAATCCATTCACAAGAAATCCTGAATTATTGATATAACCACGGAGATAGAGTCCATGAATACAAAAACCACTTTTGAAACTACATTCAGATTTTCGGTTTTATTTTTTATCTTATTTGTCATGGCGCTGGCCGTAATAATCAGCGGAGGACATGCGATGGCTGACGATGAAAATTCTGAAACGACCGACAGCGGCTGTGTGATTGTCGAACTGCCCGATCCTGTTTTAGATAGCGACTTCTCGCTTGAGGAAACACTCCTTTCGAGAAGGTCGGTAAGGTCGTACGATGACCGCCCGCTGAATCTGGAAATTGTCTCCCAGCTTTTATGGGCCGCGCAGGGAATTACCACCGACTGGGGAGGGCGAACCGCGCCATCTGCTGGCGCACTTTACCCGATGGTAATCTATCTTGTGGCGGGAGATGTTGAAGGTCTCGATCCAGGGGTCTGGGAGTACGATCCGGTATCTCATTCAATCTCTTTAATCAGAGAAGGCGATCTCAGGTTAGAGTTGATGGGCGCTGCACTGGGACAGGGGCCGGTCGGCGACGCTCCCGCGACATTGATTTTATCGGCGATTCCGTCGATCACCGAAGTCAAATACGGCGACCGGTCGATGCGATATATCGACACCGAGGTCGGCGCGATCTGCCAGAATGTATATCTGCAATGCGAGACGCTTGGGCTTGGCACGGTCGCGATGGGAGCGTTTGATGACGATCTGGTCGCGGAAACGGTCGGCACATCGGCGAGTGTAAGACTGATTATGCCAGTCGGATGGGTGGAGGAGTAAATATCGGGTGCGCCGGCTTTCCATGGACTATTGAAAAAGCGGATTTCGGCTCGATTTATGTAGGACATGCTTTCCAGCTTGTTATTGGATACCTGCAATCATCATAGTTTCAGTAACAAGCTGGAAAGCATGTCCTACATAAATAAAGCATGCAGCACTTTTACAACAGTCCCTTTCCAACCGGTATTTTCAAAATGGCACATGGAAAAGAAGAGTACCTGTAAAAAAACTATACACTTTTTGAATTTCAATCCGTTATAATATCGATCGTTCTTATTAACGCGCAGAAAAAGTAAAAATGCCTCCAGAACCGACATCATCATTCGTAATTCAGGGCATACATATATCGCTCATACTCGCGATACCGTTCTTCGCGACATTTGTCGGGACGCCGATCGCGAGAATGCTCGCAATTCATTTCCACATTGTCGATAAGCCGATAGAGGGATCGAGCAAAACTCACGCCGATTCCACGCCATATCTTGGCGGGCTGCCGCTGTTTCTCGCGATACTTTTCGGGAGTTTTGTCGTGCTTAAACAGGGATACCATATTCTCCCAGCAGGATTTAATTTGTGGCTCATCCTTACCGCGATATTTCTGATCTTCGCCGTGGGACTCTGGGACGATGTTCTCGGCATGATCCCGGGCGTGAAAATGTCCATGCTTGCGGTCGCCGGGACGATTCTTTTTTTCGGGGGCGGGAGAATCACATTTATTCCGGAAGCGTGGGGGGCAATCGGGCAGATCATCTCGTGGGCGCTGACATTATTCTGGATTCTCGGAATCACAAACGCCGCGAATCTGATGGACAACATGAACGGTCTCGCCGCCGGGACAGGGATCGTGGCGGGCTTAAGCATTCTCGCAATCGGAATTATCGGCCATGACGCGATATCGATCGGGTTGTCGCTTGTACTGATCGGGGGATTGCTTGGATACATCCCGTATAATTTTCCGAAAGCGTCGATATTTTTCGGCGACGCGGGATCGATTGTGCTCGGATTTTACTTAAGCTTCCTGGGGTTGATTGCGGGACGGCTGCCGTCGCCGGAAAATCTCAGCCCGTTGAGCCACACGCTGGGACCGATTCTTGTCATGGGGGTTTTGGTGTTCGACACATTTTTTGTCGCGTTCAGCAGGGGAAAGCGGAAGATAAATTTCTGGTGGGGTGGAAAGGACCACACATCGCACCGGTTTGTGAATTACGGATTTTCAAAAATGTTCGCGGTGATTCTTGTGTGGATACTCGGCGCGATATTCGGTGCGGTCGGAATTTTAGTAAAAATCTCGCCCTGGTGGCTTGCGATATTGCTGACCATCGCGCTATTTATCGGCGGCATATGGTTCTGGAGGCTGCTCGATAAAATTCCGGTTGAGGCAGTAAAAATCGGCGCGAGCAATATTCGGGAGAAGAAATTGCAGAGGGAAGGGAAGGGTTAGATTACCCTTTAATTCGGAATACCACGTGACAAAAATATTGTTACAGAGGCACGACCGTCAGGAAGTGCTTTTTTTGTGCAGCACGACCGTCAGGAAGTGCTTTTTTTGACAGCACTCCCTGACGGTCGTGCCTCTGATACGTCTGCAATATACGGGCAATCGGGGAATTTAATTACTGAGTAATGTGGTAATTGTCGCCGTGATAGCGATCGCGAGGAGTATCAGGAGGACCATCATCGATACTGCCCACACAGGGGAGAGGTTAAATTTCGATTTTACAAATTCGATCACGTTGAGGAATTCCTGACGGCTCATCTGTGCGAGGAACCTTGTTGCGGTGGGATTTGCCGGGTCAATCGCAAGCGCGCGTTTCAGATGATATCCGGCATCATCATATTCACACATGGCAAGTTGTACCTTGCCCAATAAAGCGTGGCTTTCCGCATGATGCGACACTTCGGTCAACGCCCTTCTTAGCGAACGCCTGGCTTCCTCGAAATGCCCGCGCCTTGCCTGGAAGAGCGCGAAATTGTAATGCTCGCAACATGCCGCCATCGCTCCCTGATCGATTAAACATTGCTGCTCGATGTTGTCCACAAGGAATCGCATCTCACGGTCGCTCTCGCCAAGATTATCCTTTATTGAATTAAGGCGTGCGATCGCAGACTCTGTGTTCCATTCGAGCCGTTCAAGGATTGCATGGATTATTTCGACTTTGAGACGGTGGCCGCGGGAAGTGAGCCTTACAAATCCCAGACGCTTTTTTGCCGATTCGATATCCCCCGACCGGATATCGCGCCTTGCCTCTTCGAGAGAAAGATCTGCGGATCGAAACAGCGCGAGGATTGTCTCGATTGGGGCGTCGCAATGAGGACAGAATTCCGGGGCCGGTGCCGGGATCACGCGCTCGCATACCGGACATTCCATACTCTCCGGGGCGTCCTTTGTGACCGCAGGTCCCGCGGATTTTATATCAGGCTGACCTGACCCGGTTTCTGGAGAAATATTTTCATCCAAGGCTGGCATTTTTAATACTGGAATAATACCACGAAAATCAAGTAAAAAAAATGCCAGATTCTAGATGGAGGTAAAACAACAAAAATTTAGAGATAAAAAAATGAGAGAGGGGAAGGAGAAGAGGAGTGAAGACTAGGAGGTTTTCGGATTGGTTGAAGGAAGGTAGGAAGGAGTTCCCGCTCTCTCGAAAATGTATTATATTGCAAAAATGCCAATTGTCAAGATAAATGCGTTGTAAAAATGCATTATGTCATAATTTATTCAGGATCAAAAATGCCGAAAAATGGCTCAAAATTCCGCCATACACGGCCAATGCTGCATCATTACTACTGTCGGGGAGTCAGGGAGGTTTTCCCTGCCGATTTCGAAAATCCAGTTATTTATTTCTTCAATCGAAGTAATATCTAATATTGCCCTGGCGAATTCTCTGATCTCGAGGAGAGTGAAATTGAGGTTCCGATCGTTAAAGTGCATCGGAAAAATATATCCGGGCTGCAGTTCCTCAATTAACTGCTTCGCATCGTTCGGATCGAGCGCCAGGACACCACCCACCGGGATGAAGCATACGTCCAGATTTTGTAGTTCGTCGAGTATCGCCTGTTTCGGTCGAGTGCCGATATGGCTTAAGTAGCCGAATTTCATCCCATCGAGTTCTATGACAAAAACAAGCACCGTGCCGTAGTCTTTCCCAAGCTTGCCGTCATGGTATGTCTGAAAAGCCTTAATTCTTACGTCCCGGATATTGAACTCGCCACTTCCGGAAATTTCCTCGAACCCGGGTTGCACAAGATGGCGTGCGGAGGAATCGTAATGGCTGTGAGAGATCAGAAGGATATCACACTCGTACGGAGGGACCCTGAGGCCGATCGTCTCATCGAACGGGTCTATCAGGATTTTCGTTCCGGTCGCGGAAACGATCCGGAATGCACAATGCCCTAGCCATTCAACCTGTGTTTTCATCTTTTATAATAATATTTTTCTAGATTTTAATCTCCCCCCTAAATTATCCCGGTAATCTTATCATGAAGAAACATAATTGCAATCCCCGTGCGAGGGGGTTACCATTAATACTCTTAAGAAACGGGAACGTTTGAAAGCAATATGAAATACCGCCTTGTGGAACTTCTTCAGTGCCCGTCGCATCCGGAATCGATGTTAAGGGTTTCCCCTCCCAATGTCAGCGATATTTACCCATGCGCAGGCGAGTTTATCGCCCC
>JAPKYR010000050.1 GCA_026394215.1 bacterium | reverse complement strand
TATTATTGAAAAGGATAAAGAGTTTCTTTGGGCTTTGTGGCGGTCGCTCTATGGAGCTAAGCAAAAACTAGGTTTTGTGACTCCACTGTATTTCTGGCAGGATAAAATATATAATGGCCTGAGGATATTGACCCCTGAATTATATAAATGGATCGAATGTACAAGGGGTCAAGAATTTAGTCAATATTTGCCTGATCCAGGATCTAAATGGCAATTGGAAATAACATACCCTAAAACCGAAAACTGGTTTGTAAATACCCCAATCTTCCCCCATAAATAATCAATACCTCCCTACCCCCAACATCCCCTTCGCCTCCACCAACCCCAGCCCGACTTCGTGCGACCTGTGCGCGTCGCTTCCGAATACGCAGTCGAACTGTAATTCCCCCGAGGCGATTTTACGGATGAGCCATTCGGGCACGTACGGCTCCCCGTTGTACTTCCGGCGTATCCCGCTCATGTTCATATCCAGTTGCATGCCGCGACTCGACGCCTCCCGCACGATTTCAGTTAATTCATCGCGAAATTCCCCCGGCGCGGGATAGATTTTCTGGAACCGCCGGATCAGGTTCAGATGCCCGATACGGCGCGGCTTGAACTCGCCAAGGTCGGCGCGCACGAGCATCATGAGCGTGCGATAATATTCCCTGTAACCGCCCTCAAGCGTGCCCCCAAGCTTCGGAAGCACCTGGCACATGAAAATCTCCGCGGCCTCGTCGATTATCATCCCTTTCAGAAAATGTATGCTCAGAATCCCGTCCTGCACGCGCGGTCCGAATCGATCCATCTGCCCCCTTGTCCAATCGGTAAAGTCGGGAAGGAAATCCCATTCGAACCCGACCAGTACGTCGATTTGCCCGGAGAATTCGTCGCGAAGGGCGAGTGAATCCTCAAGGTACGGCGCAACCTTGTCCATTTCCATCGTGACCGGCAAGAGGGTGGGGGGTTGTGGCAAGTCGGGCGGAAGCGGAAAATGCTCAATCAGGCTGATTTTTCTGAATCCAAGCTCGATAGCCCGTTCGATATACATTCTGGACGGTTCGCCGGACCCGTGCGGGCAGAATCCGGTATGTACGTGACCGTCCCAGTCCAGATGAAAAACCATGGCGGGAAGTGTAACATATTGGAGAAATCCCTTTCCGGTTGAACATTAAAAAAGTACAATGTCTCTGAAATACCGGAGACTATAAATGAAAAATTTCCATGTTACGGTCATTACAGGATTAATCGCTATCCTTTTTACAATAGCATTCCCCCTTATCCGACGTGGAACTCGACGCGCTACTCACCCGGGTCGACAGGTTTTTCATCGATCAGGACATGGCCGACCTGACCGTGGATATCGACGTCTATCGCGACCCGTCGAACCGCCTCAATGATCGCAATATCCGCGAGGGCGATCCGAGCGATATCGCGGGGCTCACAACACTCATAAGTCATTACGCTTACACATGGCCTGACTACTATGAGCTTATGGTCATGGGCGAAATGCTCGCGGGATCGGAATTGCCCGCCGATACCAGCTTCTTTTCGCAGATGCTTCCTCTTCCGGGCGCGCCGATTTACACGGAGGACTTGCGCGCACGTTTCCGGATTCGGTTCATGGGCACTGATGAAGTCGACGGCGTCCCGGTTTACAAAGTTAGGTATACCGCGGTCGATCGCGATACGGAATTTTTCAACTACATCGATTATTTCATCGGCATTGGGCGCGAAGTTATCCTGAGGGTCGAGAGCACCTTCGAAAGCCCATGGTACTATGGTAACGCCGGTGGGGATTTTTATTATGACGAATGGCTGGGAAAGTATCTTCCGATCTATGGCCACGGGAGCGTTCTTTATTATCCCAACCACAGTTCGGATGTCTGGGGTCGATGGTACAACTGGGATTGGAAAAGCGCCGAGGAAGCCGCGGCGGATTCGGGGGAACCAGTTCCTGAAGATGAAAATTCCGGATCAGTTTCCGAATAATCTCGAAAAGCAAATTACTTAGCAGTATGCATCAATATTAACGGACAATCCGGAATATTCACTCTTTGCCCGGAAAATCTTCTTGACACTCTTGCCCTTCAGTGCTAAACAGTCCTACCCTATAGATAACCGCCAATTATTATGCGGTTTAAATGCTATGCCAATTTCAGCTTTAACAGAAATTCTCAAAGCGGGAGCCGACGATCCAACCTTCCCGGAAGTCACCGTATGGAAAAAATCCCATCCGGGCGGGAAGGCTATTGGGTGCCTGCCTATCTATACCCCCGCCGAGATGATCCACGCTGCCGGCATGCTTCCTGTGCATCTGTCCGGCGCGATGGGACGCCTGAAGCTTGATAATGCGGATGCTTACCTGCAGGACTTTGTATGCTCCGTAGCGCAAAGCACTCTCGAACTTTACCTCGACGGTTTTCTGGAAAATATCGACGCTGTGATTTTTCCGTCGATATGCGAAGTACTGCGTGGGGTAAGCGGCATCTGGAAACGTATCGATCCCGATAAGCCGATCATATATCTGAACTTACCTCAAAATTATAATTCCGGTTCAGCATCGAATTACATGATTTCGGAACTTGGACGGTTGAAAACCGAGCTTGAGAAAATTTCAGGTTCGGCAATAACCGACGATGCGCTTTTTAAGTCGTTTGAGCTATTCAATAAGAGAGCGGAACTTCTAAACAAGCTTGATCTCTATCGCTCCGATTATCCTGGAAAATTCAAAGCCAGCGAATTTTACATTCTCCGTCTCGCCGGCAGGGCCATTCCAGTCGAGGAGCATATCGAACTTCTTCAGGAAGCGTTGTCCGCTGTTGAAGAAACCCAGCCTCGCAAAAGACCAATTGCCAGGATAGTATTGTTCGGCGCATTCTGCGAACGTCCCCCGATCGCAATGATCGAAGCCATGGAAGAAGAGAGAATCGCGCTCGTATACGATGATCTTTTCCCCGGTATGCATTGGTCCAAGGATCCTCTCCCACTTGCAGGCGATCCATTAAAAATCCTTGCGGATCATTACCTGAAATCGAATTTGCATACTCCTGTGGTTAATCATCCCGAATCGAGTATCGGCGATGCGATTATGAATATTGTCAGGGCGAGGAACGCAGATGGATTACTCCTTGCAACCGCAAAGAGCTGCCATCCCATGCTTCATGACCTCCACGATATCTTCGCCACAAGTGAAAAACAGGGGATTCCCTATGTCAAAATCGAGTTCGAGGAAGATCAGCAGGTGTTTGAGTCGATAATAGTACAGATTGAGGCGATTATCGAAGCCAGAGAGCGCATGCCGTTTGCCGGAACCGATCGTAAAGAAGGATCGGGCGATCAGAAATGAGTACAGTTGGAATTGACAATACTCTCAGGGACAAATCCAGGGAACTGGTTCAGCGCCACTACCAGGAACTCGAAGATAATGCCCGCGGCAAGCGAAAAGTCGTCTATCTTTTCACAACCGGGCTGATTGTCGAGCTTTTCCGAGCGTTCGATTTTTCAGTGGTCTATCCCGAAATCAACGCAATCCACAGTTCGCGGCAACATCGATCCGTCCAACTTATCAGCGACAGCGAATTACTTGGTTACGCCCCGAATATCTGCAGCTATGTCAAATGCGACCTTGGGCTTCTTGCCGGACCGTCGAAAGGCCAGGCAAAATTCGGTAAAATTCCCCCGCCCGACTTGATTGTGGTCAACCAATGCGGCTGTTCCACATATATCAAGTGGGGACATGCCCTTCGAGAAAAATTCCACTGCCCGGTTAAGGTCATCGATATTCCTTTCATTCACGATGATTGCCCGACAGGATTCGATCATGAGTATGTGCGCAGGCAGATCGAGGATCTTATCCCGGTTTGCGAGGAAATATCGGGGGTCAGGTTCGATCCGGATCGGCTGAAGGAAATCCTTGAGCTTACATCGGATACGATCGATCTATGGATGAAAATGCAGGAGCTTGGCAAACTGAAACCATCGCCGTTCGATGCATTTTTCGAGGGCGTTTCCTATATGGCTCCGCTGACAATGTGGCGCGGAACGGTGGAAGCCCGCGATTTCTACAAACTTGCCGACAATATTATCAGGGACAGAATAAAATCGAATTACACGCCATATGGCAGGGAAAATTTCAGGTTGCTCTTCGAAGGCTCACCGCCATGGCCCAGTTTCAGTGAATTCCGGGGAATGTTCAAAGCATGGTCCGCGGTTGGAGTTGCCAGCACATATCTATATGTAAGTGTTGCGCCGGGCGATCTTGAATTCAGTCCGGAAAAACCTCTGGATTACCTCGCGAGCCTTGCGACGCAGAGTTATTATAACTGGAATCTTCAGAAGCGATGGAACCATATAGAAACACTTATCAAAGATTATGAGGTCGATGCGATTATTATCCATTCGGTTCGAAGTTGCAGGCCGTCATCGGTCGGGCAACTTGATATGAGGAATTATTTCGCAAGAGATAAGGGAATTCCGTCTCTCTTCCTGGACAGCGATGTCGCAGATCCGAGGTTTTTCTCATCCGCTCAGGTTCTGAACAGGATCGATACATTTTTCGAGGCGCTGTCGCAGAGGAAAAAAATTAATGAAAGGATTCTGTAAAATTTAAGATATGTTAGCCTGTGGCATAGACGTAGGAACTGCGCTGACGAAGTGCGTAATAATGGACGGGAACGAAATAGTCCAGGGGCGCGGGCTTGTCCATTCGGGCGCGAACCTTCCGCGCTCGTCCCGTCATGCCCTCAAGGAAGCCCTGAAGGAAGCGGGTTGCGAGGAGTACGACTTATCGGTGGTCATCGGTACCGGATTCGGGAGGTTCGCGATCCCGTTCGGCCATAAAAACGCCACCGAAACCTCCTGCCATGCAATCGGTGCAATCTGGCGTTATCCGGAAACAAGAACTGTAATAGATATGGGCGGTCAGGATCTTACTGCGATCCGGATCGATAAGAATGGCGCGATTCTCGATTT
>JAPKYR010000072.1 GCA_026394215.1 bacterium | reverse complement strand
GTCTGCGACATTACAGGCTATCTGATAAACCCCATCGATAATCGAAACCATTCCCTCAAAGTTGATTTTATCCGCGTCGTCGGTCGGACGGTGGTAATCATCGTGGATTCCGGTAAAGAAATTCAGGTCAGGGATGCTTGCCAGATAAAAATAAATGTAATCCCCTCCTCCGATCGGATCAGTCTGAGACAGAAATTCAACTTTTGCATCAGAAGAGAAATCGGGGATTGTCTCAGCCCATTCGAGTGCGCTGCCTGTGCTGTGAATTGCGCACTGCGGGATACCATCTTCCCCGGGACGTGCCCTTCCGATCATGTCCATGTTTATCATGGCGACGGTATTTTCCAGCGGCACAACAGGATTATTTATATATGCGATCGAACCAAGCCCACCCATCTCCTCTGCCGAAAACGCGATAAAGAGGATGCTCCTTCGGGGTCTTGTCTCGCTTGACGCAAACATCCGAGCGAGTTCAAGTACACCCGCTGTACCGGATGCATTATCGTCCGCGCCGTTATGGATCGCGGGCTCACCATCGTATAAAGATCCTATTGTTCCCCAGCCAATGTGGTCGTAATGTGCTCCGATGATCAGATACTGGTCGGAAAGTTCGGGATCGCTTCCGGGTAGAACACCAATAACATTCTTTGTTGATGCATACTCTCTTGACAGGCTTACTGAAAAATCGACTGAGACGCCTTCGATTAACGCACCGAACGCCATTCCGTAATTTTCCATTTCGGTCTGGTACATGGATAAAGGCGCACCCATGGTGCCGATTAATTTGTCTGCAACAGCCTGATTGACCTGAATTACCGGGATTCCCGCCTCGCCAAGTCCGCTATGCTGATCCAGTCCGACAAACTCATCGGCTTCACCCTCGGTAAGGTAAGCCGGGCCTGTGACAACGATCAGACCGATAGCCCCATGATTCTGCGCATTGGTAGCTTTCCATCTGAGGCCTGAATAAAGGGTTGGATTAATTCCGTCAAATGTGCTGTCGGGATTGTCCTTACCCGGTTCGTCACGCATGCATAACACGATTTTTCCGGTCGCGTCGATGTCGGCGTAATCATCCCAGCCATATTCATCGGCAGTGATCCCGTATCCCGCGAAAACAACCTCGCCCTGAACCTGACCGTCCGGTGAGAAATACAGCGGATGAAAATCACCTCCGACAGTGTAATTAAATTCCCCTTCCTGAGTGGTGATTTTCAGGGAATTATCAACTCCGAGACTCACATCGCTCGTGATATCAAAATTCTGAAAATAGTCATTATTCAGATTCTCGATCGGCTGAAGTCCGCAGTTTTCAAAAGACGACGCGATGTACTCCGCCGCGAGGTCGCATCCCGGCGAACCGGCAAGCCGACCCTCAAGCTCATCGGACGCGAGGTAATAAACATCGGATGTTATTCTCCGGATGTCCGGGGTAGCCTGGCACGATGTCTGGGCGTTCGAATACTGGTTTATAGACAGCAGAATAGCGACAACCAGTAATGCGATATAATGAATTTTAGGCATAATGCGGTTCCTTTAATGTAAATATATGTTGGCTTTATTGTATATCCTGATATTGTTAACTCGTGATTTCGTCGCGAGTTAAAAGTATATCTTTATATTGTTGATTCGTGATAATGTTGTTGGTAATTATTATTCATAAGGGGACTGGCACACGATTTTGCCGTTGATAATGCTGCCAATTTTTTTAAGTCTGCCCGGCAAAATCGTGTGCCTGTCCCCGGTCAAAACCCCCGTTGACAATTACTCCCCCTGCCCTGAATTTTCGTCTACTGAATTTTCATTAGATGTTCCCGTACTCGTAGCCTCATCGCTCGATGGCTGCGACGAACTCTGGTCGAATTGGACCTGCGGCGGTGTAGGCGACGTTTCATCCTCCGAACACGGCAAATGCGCGATCAGCTTCCACTCTCCGTTAATAAGTCCGCACCATACATGAAGGCATCCGCGCTCATGTGACATAAGAAACGATTCCCTTACCTCAGGCGGCCATTCGGTATGCGCATCCGCGATAAGAAGCCTGATCATGCTGGAGTCATAACCGATGGTCATAAGCACCCATCCTGCATTCTCATCCGATTCATCGACCCTTGCCGCCATGTACGGAAAAACCGCGGTTTCGAGCGAAGAAATTTGAAGCGCTGGCAGAGGGGCGATATGCGCTCCCTCCCAGTCTATCTGCCACCACAACTTATTCAACTGAACCGGAATTTCAGGAAAACCTTTATCCACAATATTCTCCTGCAACGCCGTAAACGGCGCAATATCCCCTTCCTGAAACGCAAGCTTGTACAGGATCAGTCTTTCTGCAAGTAATTCCGCAGCCTGATATGGATCGGCATCTGACTCAGCCGTCGCACCAGTATCTCCAGTGGCGCTGTGTGTCCCCTGACCGTTATCAGCCGCGTTCTTATCAGGATTGCAACCGATTAAAGTCAGCAAAATAATGATCGGGAAGATTAATTGAATCGATTTCATGTATCCTGGCATTGTAAGCTCCGGGTCGTTTTGTATCGGATAAATGATATGACACTAAAGTCGACATGTAGTATAGCAGGATTCCCTGGTTTACTGAAAAGAAATTTCCGATTGCGGAATGGACATCTTCCAAGTAGAATGTTCCTGCTGTTTGCTTGCCGGAGTGGCGGAATGGTAGACGCAGCAGACTCAAAATCTGCCGTAGGTAACTATGTGTGGGTTCAAGTCCCACCTCCGGCATATTGAAGAAACGAGAGCATGCCCTCATAGCTCAACGGATAGAGCATCGGTCTCCTAAACCGGCGATCCGGGTTCAATTCCCGGTGAGGGTAATTTTTTTATTAAAAGAGGACTACGAAAGTGGACGACATCGTGGAAATTATCCAATACGGAGCCAAATGGGATCTCGATGAGCATTCAGGATATCTCTGGCTCAAAGACAGGCTTGGCGAAATGCATGAGGAGAAGGTGCAGAGTCCGGAAGAACTTTTCCTGCTCGTTCACCTCCTCCAGACCGAAGAACCGATCTATTACCATGCCGAAGATCATTATCTGTCAACCTCAATAGAGCAAGTTGGCGACGAGGGCCACGAGGAACGCTGATCGCCCAAAATAAAACGATTTAATTTTAAAAATATTTCAGGCGCGGAGAGGTGGCACAGTGGTTGAATGCGCTTGACTCGAAATCAAGTGAACCGGTATTCCGGTTCCGTGGGTTCGAATCCCACCCTCTCCGCCAGAACTCTTATGCCTGAGCTTAATTTACAGGACTTACTATCTCCATCTACCCCTTCTCCTGAAATCCATAAACATCCTCGAATTGAAAAAAAGGTACAGGGTAATGACAGATAAAAGCGCTATATAATGGACCATGTACCAGATGGTTTCCATCAATGAGTATATTGTATAATTGAATCCAGTAGTATTGTTATATCTGTAAAATTCAATATCTACCAAAAAATAATTCCATCCGAATGATGCGATTTTGTAGCCTCCCCAGCCAATTGCAGCAAGAACCGGGAGTATCCACAGCAGAATAATCGCACCGGAAATCGTGGCGATTCTCGGCATCGCCGCTGCCACTATTCCACTTTCAATAATGAACCACAAGAAGCAAACTGCGCATGAAATCACCATCCCTGTCATCACCCAGTCTTCGGTATTAAAATATTGAAATGGCGAATCCTTTATCAGTGAAGCTACAAAGCCGACAATGGACGGGATAACCACTCTCAGATCCATTAGCACGAAAAATTTCCTCAATCCGCTGACCAGATCGCCTGTTGGGACAGGGGACGCATTTATAAATTCCAGGATTCCTGATTGGGAATCATCGTGGATCGCCCTGGGAAGGAAGTAAAGAAAATAGAGGAATGTTAGAAAAATAGGGAGTAGGGCAAGGAGGATCGGGGGGATTACTATCAGGATATATGAGTGCGGTACAAGATTATATTCCGTATATATCATAATGTTAAAAATGACCGCTACCACCCAGAGAAATATGGAAAAGAAACGGGTTAGTTTGAGCGGTACCGCAGACCTCCTGCGTAGCAATTGATAGTAGAGCTGCTTTTCGTCGAAGAATTTTTCCCTGGCAGATTCGAGTTCCATTGGAATATATATACATCGACACGGACATCGATGCAAGCGACAAAAACACCTAGATGATAATCTTCAGACCGTCTTCACGTTCCGCCGAATAAATATAAATCCCGTCCGTATCCATGCCATCCGGACCGTTTGTAGCCATCTCCCCCACTTGGATGATATTCGCAGGGTCGGTGACATCCAGAACCTCTATTCCCCAATATTCCGTGCCGAAATACAGGTAGCCTTTATACATCACGATCCCCGACCCATTATATCCCGAATCGGAAACCCAGTTACCAAGCAGTGGCACATCGACCGCGGGATTGGTGATATCAAACACTGAAATTTTCCTGTCATTCCAGAATGCGCAGTACAGTGTATTACCGATTGCTAAAAGATCATGACATGTTGAAACTCCGAAATTCCTGATAAACACCGGAACGGCAGGATTGGAAATATCAAAGACCTGTGCACAATCCCATGTAGCGTCATAGAGATACCCATTATGCGCCTGAAGCGTGAACCCATAATTACCCGAACCGACCGCAGCATGCGCGACAGGATTCAGAGGATTGGTTATATCGACCGGCAGAAGCGATGTCCCGGTGTTTGTGACATACGCCCAGTTTCCGTTTAGGCAAAGATCAAGAGCGTTCGAGAAAGGCACGTTCGCGACCACTTCCGCACCATCGGCGCCATCCGGGTCGACCACCATCAATCCCGACGCATAGGCGCAATAGACATATGTTCCGTCATAATCGACCCCATACGCCTCGCTCGCGACAACTTTTTCGATCAATGCAGGTTCCGCTGGATCGCTGACATCGATTATCAGAAGCCCCCCTCCCTTGTCCGCTAAAAATATTCTTTGATTCGCCGGATCCGATTTTATCTCCCGCGCTTCCCCTTCCGTATTGAGCGAACCGATCACCTGCGGCCATGTCGGGACGGAAATGTCGTTAGGGACGACCGATAGGCAAACAGAATTATCATCTTCATTGCCAGCCTGATCGATCGCGCGGACCATTAAATAAAATGGTTCGTTATTCTCAAGCCCGTGCAAAATATACCCGTGATCGTAGGTATCGCCTGCGTCCCAGAAACTTACATCTTCCTCGACCTGCATCGTCGAGTCC
>JAPKYR010000058.1 GCA_026394215.1 bacterium | reverse complement strand
TTTTAAGCCAGTGCGATCTTGTCTGCGTGCGGGATTTTAAAAGCTACTCATTCTGCCAGCAGCGTCTTCCGATAACGGCAAACATCAAACTTATGGCCGACGCCGCGCTTCTTCTCAATTCCGCAGATGCTGAAATTGTTGAGGATATTTTTTTACAGGAGAATATCGACCTTGTCGGGAAGCCGCTCGCAGCGTTCTGTGTAAGAGGTTCGAGGAGGGATCAGGTTCAGATCAACGCGATCGCGCGCGCGATTGATATGACAACGTCGAACCTTGGCGGAGGAGTTGTATTAATTCCGTTTCATCATCCCGGGGATTTCGAGTATGCCGAGATTATTCGTAAACACGTTAACGATAAGGATTCTGTGGTTGTCGTGAAGGGAAAATATCGTCCGGCGGAAATGCTTGGTTTGATCGGGAAATGCGACCTTGTTGTGGGCATGCGGCTCCACTCGCTGATTTTCGCCGCGAATATGGGGGTGCCGTTTGTCGCGATGAGTTACGATCCGAAGATAGATGAGTTCGCGGGCGAATTCGGGATTAAACCCGCCGTCCATACGCCGCTTGTCGGTCCGGAGATGTTATTCGACGCAATCGCCGATACATACGAGCAGAGGGGAAGGATAAAGACAAGAATCACCGATACTTCCAAACGGCTGAGAGACCGCGCACAGTCGGGTTTCGACGCGCTGGGTGAATTTCTCGATTCGCTGGAGTTGAGGAAGATTAAGCTCGCAAAACGCAGACAGAAGTGAGCATGTTATTCGGAAAATCGCGCGATGAAAATATCTAAACCTCCAGCGGATGTCAGGACGGTCTCATTCGGCTCGCCCGGTCCGAATGTGACTGATTCTGCAAACCATCCTGTCACGACTGTCGAATTGTCCGAAAGTGTCGTGATTCCAATGCCGTGATCATTGCTATTAGCTCCTCCGGCGTGTTTCGCCCAGGCGAGCGTACCGTCCGGGTTGTAACGCGCGATGAAGATATCCTCATAACCAGCGGAAGTCAGGACTGTCTGGTTAGGCTCGCCTGGTCCGAATGTGGCAGATTCCAAAAAAAATCCTGTCACGACTGTCGAATTGTCCGAAAGCGTCGTGATTCCAGAACCCCCATCAGTCCCAGAACCTCCTCTGGCGCGTTTCGCCCAGGCGAGTGTGCCGTCCGGGTTGTAACGTGCGATGAAGATATCCTCTAAAGCAGCAGTCATGATTGTTTCGTTCGGCTCCCCCTGTCCGAATGTGGCATCTCCATGAAACTCTCCTGTCACGACTGTAGAATTGTCCGAAAGCGTCGTGATTCCAAAGCCCTCACAAAGTGATTCTCCCCCTGCGCGTTTCGCCCATGCAAGCGTGCCGTCCGGATTATAACGCGCGATGAAGATATCGGCTTGACCAGCGGAAGTCAGGACTGTCTCGTTCGGCTCACCCGGTCCGAATGTGGCCGATTCAAAAAACCATCCTGTCACGACTGTCGAATTGTCTGAAAGCGTTGTGATTCCATAACCACTTTCAGCCAAGAGAAAAAAGACACCAGGTCCTCCGGCGCGTTTCGCCCAGGCGAGTGTGCCGTCCGGGTTGTAACGCGCGATGAAGATGTCGAAATAACCATCGCAAGTAAGAACTGTCTGGTTCGGCTCGCCCGGTCCGAATGTGGCATCTAAAAGAAACGATCCTGTCACGACAGTCGAATTGTCCGAAAGGGTCGTGATTCCATAGCCAGTTTCAGGGGACCAAGCATTCCCAGATGCTCCTCCGGCGCGTTTCGCCCAGGCAAGT
>JAPKYR010000068.1 GCA_026394215.1 bacterium | reverse complement strand
TTCGGGTCGATCGAGAGGTCGAGAAAATCGAGGTTAGGTTCTCTTTTTTTCCTGTTTTTTACCTTAATATCGGGCATACGACACCTGCGTCGGGGTATAATACCGGCGTATTAATAAGATCAATATAAATTCAAACATTCTGAACATGATTTTATGTTTATCGGAATGTCCATCAGGCGGATTTCATCCGGAAATTCGAACGGTGAATCTTGCAGTTTCTGATATTTATTATCGGTAATATTTCAAGTCGCTATAAAGAGGTAATTTAAGGGGAATCAGGCAAATTTAATCAGACTGAATGGATATTAATTTCAGTCGCTAATGAAAGGCCCGACATGGGCTAGAGGTATAACATGATACAAAAATTGATGCTTTTCGCTGTTATGACAGCGGCAATCACTCTGTTCACCGCAATTCCGGCATTTGCCCAGACCTACGATCAGGGCTATGGCCAGAGTCAGAGTCAGAGTCAGCAGATTTGGGCTCTCGGCGGCGGCTACTTTTCCCTTCCGAATGTCGATAGTAAAAATGGAAAGATCGACACGTCGGGCATTTACGCGTCCGCTTCGATGCGGTCGACAAACTACCTCCTGGAGTTCGAATACTCGCTTCAGGATGCGGGTTTCTATGCGCTTGCCGCGGATTATCTCTACCCGTTATCACAGGAAGAGAACTACTTCGGGGGCTCAGCGTTTATCGGCGCCGGATACACCTACCTCGCCGCAGACGAGATGAATAATGCAAATGGCTTCAACCTTCTGGTCGGTGCCGTATTCAGCGACAAGTTTCTCGGTACGATCCGCTACGACCTTCTGGGAAACGACGAGGACCTGATGACATTCGGAGTATCGTATTCATTCATGTAATTTAAAAACAGCCTGCGATGGGACCGAAAACGCTAATAGCACGTTTGATAGTACTTATTGCGCTAGGGTCGCTGACATGGCTGATTTTCACCGCGCCGGTGCCCGCGCAGGGATTCGGTCTCTCTCCCGGAATATTACGGGCGGGAGGTTTTTCGACCGGTATCGGTTTTTACCAGGCTCCGAACAACGATGCTGTAAGCGACAGCGGGATGTACAGTTTCGCGCGTTATGAATTAAGTAACTTTGGACTTGAACTCGACTACGGTTTTTCCGACCTCAACTTTTTCCTTGGCGCGGTCGATTATCTGTACTCCGTGCCAATGGCCGGGGGTGTTACCCAGACTGAAGTTGCTCTCGGGGGCGGCCTGACAATCGTGAATCATGACCCGTCCCTTGACGAATCCAAGTTCGGACCGAATGTTATGAGTCAGTTTAAATTCATGGACAAGCTGGCGGTCCGGTTGCGTTACGATTTTCTTGAAGGCGACGCAGACTTATGGACATTCGGACTGAGCTACGCATTTTAGATTCATGAGAGAGCCGAAAGAACTTCAGCAAGAGAATCGCGAATAGATTCCACCCACCCTCATCCTCCTCCCGACGATCCGCACCAAATCGCGGATCGTCGATTTTTAGTATAAACATTAATACTAATTCCACTTGACATCTATTTTTTTGATATAAGAGCGGGTACTGGTGACAAGCTAAGTGACGCCCGGATTATTGTAGCAATTACCCTGATACTTCATGGCGTCACGTGCTTGTCACCGGCACCCGCAATCCATCTCTTTGACTACGTGAACGCTGCAGCAATCAGCCTTTTACTTGACCGCTTATCATAAGGTACAAATCCCCAATCTCCGTAGAAATCGACTTTCTTGAAACCGGCTTCATCGAAGAGCCTTGCCCAATCATCCTGCAGACGGATTTTAATTTTCATTGTATCGTGAAGAACCTCCTGTTTATCATCGGTATGAAAGAAGTGAAAAATATTCATATCCATAATATCAGCTGAGTAATTCATGACGAAGAAACACGTGTAATCGGGATCGTTGATTACCGTGTTGAATCGTGGAGGGTTTTCCATTGAAGCGTCTGTCTGACCCTGGTCTACGACAAGATATCCGTCTTCATACAGTACCGATTTCATGCTGATAAGGGCTTTCACAGCCTCAGCGTCGTCCAGTAACTCATTTATAGCATTTGTCAGGCACACTACGGCATCGAATTTCCTTGAATAATTTTCCGGGATAAAACGAAAATCGAGTTGTTGAGTGGAAATTTCAAACCCCATCTCTCTAATTTTCTCAGCCGCCTGCGCAAGCATCGCTCCCGAAAGATCTGAACCGGCAACATCAAGCCCGAATGAATGGAATAGCAACAGATCAGATCCTGTCCCGCACGCGCAATCAAGTACCGACTTCGTATTGTGGCGCGTGAAAAGTGCCTTGAAGAAGGCTTCACGTGAGACATTTCTACCTTTCATCCGATCATATCTTGACGCAAGGCCGAAATATGTATCATTTCCATCTTTTATCATCGTATTCTGCCCGATAAGTTACCAGCGGTTTTTTACGGAATTATTATTCCTGAAATTTCTATTCCTGCCCTTCAACCTTTTCCAACGGCGCTTTCTGTTCCGACAGAAGTTTCGCGCCCTCGCCCTTGAAATTTATCTGTAAGAAATAATCTCCGCCCCCGGCAGGCTGGATTTTTGCGATTTTTCCCTCGCCGAATTTTTCGTGCCTTACATTATCTCCGACCTTATACCTACTCGGTTCCCTGGGACCCTCATCCTTCATGCTTTTTTTCGCGCGACGGTCGTTTACTTTCGCCTTCGCCAATCCTCCCTGAGCTTCCGCATATTTGAAAGCGCCCGGAAGGACCGTCCAGCCATCCCCCATCTCGGAATATTCCT
>JAPKYR010000194.1 GCA_026394215.1 bacterium | reverse complement strand
TTTCGGGCGTAATATTTTCCAGAACGAGCATCCTGTCGCGATGATTCTGGCGCTACGGTCGGTCGTGCATGAAAATAAAAAACCGAAGGAAGCGCTGGAAATGTATAATGAACTGGCGAAAGAAACGGCGGCGAGTTAATGAAAATACAGGTAGACAATATAAAAATTGCCGACTTCTGTAATCGGCACCATATCCGAAAATTATCATTCTTCGGATCAGTACTGGACGATACTTTCGGTCCCGACAGCGATATCGATGTGCTTGTGGAATTCAAACCGGATCATATACCCGGTTTTATCCGCCTCTATGAAATTGAGCAGGAATTATCAAAACTACTTGGTGGACGCAAAATCGATCTGGTCACGCCAAAATTCTTACATAAATTGATTAGAGAGAAAGTGATTAAGTCAGCAGAGGTGCAGTATGCCGAAGGATGATATGATCTACATCCGGCATATGCTGGAAACGACAAGAAAAGCAATTTATAAAGTAACCAGAAAGAGCAGGGCTGATTTTGACACAGATGAAGATCTGAGAATTGTCCTGACTCATCTTGTCCAGATTATTGGGGAAGCTGCAATGCATGTCTCTGCAGATTTTCAGGACTCGCATAGAACAATCCCATGGAAAGCAATAATGGGAATGCGGCACAAAATTGTCCATGATTATCTGAATGTTGACGAGGACATCCTCTGGGATACGGTAACAAACGAACTTGTATCCTTAGCTACGAATCTGGAATCGTTGATTCAAGAATAACGAAATATCTGGCTGCTTTTCCCTAACCCCTATCCCCTCCGACCCTTGTGCTTCCTTATCAGCTTCCCGACATTTTTCTGCTCCCATTCCTCAGCGGCATTCAATCTCGGATACCTCGACTCCATTTCCCTGAACGCTTTCCCGTGCACGACGCGCTTATTACTATTACCATTGCCATTTTCCGGCGGCACGACCTGGTGGCATAACTCATGCCACAAAATATGCTCGACCACAAAATTCGGGATATCCTGCGCGTCGAGTACCGCATTCACCAGTATTAACGGTTCCCCCTCGGATTCGCGCTGCGTTCCCCATGTTATACCGTTTTTCCCGACACGCACCGGCGACCATCCAAGCTTCGGGACAGTTTTCAACGGCTTTCCAAGAAGCGGAAGCACCCTCGCGAATTTCTGATTGAGATCGTGGAACAAACCGCGCGCAGGATTGATTATCAGTCTGCTTTTACCTTCCCCGATCTCCCTTGGCAGGTAATGCCGGATATATTTCTGGAACTGCTCGATGTCTTTCGGTTTCGCCCTGCCGCTCATTACTACGGCGAGATTGTTAAGATCTGATTTATTCGCCCGCTTGTAGATAGTGTGAATATTCAGAACCCCGCCTTTTCCGACCGACGCCATCACGCGCCGGTTATTCTTCCATTTAACCGATCTCACCTTGTGCCCGTACGAGCGGACGGCATCAATAGCAAGCTGTTCCACCCGTCTGACCCGCACGGGATCAGGCTCCGGGAAATTTTCTTCAATGTTGAATAAATTAAGTTGTTCCATACCCTCTTGCATGTCCGAGGGATTCTATCCAAATCGGTTCAATCTGGCAATGGAAATCCGCTATTTAGAGCGATTTTAGCGCAATTTTCATAAGCAACGCCAGCGTCCCCGGTGACGATTATATCCATGTGAGTTCCAGTATTACACTTGTGGATTACATTTCCACGGTGTACATTAATCGGGAACCCCTGCATGCTGCGCGGGACTAATTATGGATGAATTAGAAATACATACCAAAGAATGGGTGGCGACCGGCAAGCCCTTAACGAGGGAAATCGCGCTGGAAGTCACCAGAGACCCCCGAATTCATGCCCTGATCCGGGCTTCCGACAAGTATCTCGACGCGATCGGGTACACCGAGCACGGAACCCGGCATACGCGTCTTGTCGCTAACAGGGGGCGCGACCTTGCTCTCACTCTCGGCTACACGAAAAGAATCGCGGAAAGGGCATTTCTAGCCGGACTCACGCACGATGTCGGGAATTGCCTCGGACGGAATATGCATGGGGTATCGTCCGCGATGCTGATTTTCCCGATTCTGGTCGATCATGGAATCGAATACGACGACATAACCACCATTATGATGGCAGTTTCCAACCACGAGGAGGAAATCGGGGTTATTGTCGACGAAACCGGCGCTTGCCTCGCCATTGCCGATAAGACCGACGTGCATCGATCGAGGGTGCGGTATCCGGATCCCACCACGCAGGACATCCATGACCGCGTGAATCTCGCCACTAAGGCATGTAATGTCACCGCCGACCCGGTCGAACGGCTGATTAATACGCAGGTAACTATCGATACGGCAATCGCGAGCGTGATGGAATACTTCCAGATTTTCACGTCGCGCATGGTAATGGTCCAAAAGGCGTCGAGGCTCCTCGGGTGCAGGTTTAAATTGGTGATAAATGACACGGAGCTGTCGTAACTAAGGAATCAATCACCATAAATTTCGTCCGGCTGGCACCGGACTTCACGTATGGGAGGCACCCGGCCACATACTACAAATTATTGTTGGAGATTCTTTTTATTTACAGAAACCAGTTGCCTCAGGCACACAACTATAAAGTAATTCTTTTGCCATTTGTGCTTGATTTGCTACATTAATTCTGTTCAGCCAATGCATTTTACCGGCAAAATTTGAAATTTTAATAAATATAACCTTATTATCATATGATTGCCATTTTTGGAGGTAATGAAGTAATAAAATCCAGCACGAGGAACACGACCAATCAGATATATATCTAGTTTCCTTTGAAAATAATCCAAACCCTTTATTACTTAAAATAAACCTTGACCTGTCTTCCTGTATAGTTAAATCGGCGTTGAATTTGTATTTGGCTGTTGTATTTGCTTCAATTTCTTGTATATTTAATTCAGTCATCGCGACCTTTTCATACTCATATAAGATTCGGTTAAACCTTGCTGTTGAGGCTTCCAATTCTTCTAAATTAATAGGATTATCAGCCCTACTAGCCAGCACGGAATTAGCAAGTTTATTTAATACAACAATTTTTATATCATCGCTTATTAATGGATTAATTATACGGGCTGCGCTCTTAGTTGTTTCATAAAGGTCTTTTTCATTATTTGTTGCCAATGTTGAGTATTTCATTGATAAATATTTACCTGCAATATCATTGGCAACATTTGCGAAATTGCGGCATAGATAATATGAATACATGAGTGCATCGTATATATTCTGATTATTTGGGCTGTTATCATACTCAATAACTCCCCCAATATTAACAGAAGAACAACAAATACTTACTGAATTGACAAAATCCATTTTCATTTTAGAATACCTCTTAAAGCAGTAAGTAGCCCGGGCAGACATTGCCCTGGATTCATAGAAAATTCCCCATTTTGTACGGGCGGTTTCACCTTTCATATACTCCTTGAGCAGATTCTACGCCAGTCAGGTCTAATGTACAATCCCCATCGCAATCCCGGGCAATGGTTACCCAGGCTACAGCCTGATATTCTGAGCACCTACAGACTCGAGGACGAGTCTGTAGGCGGCACCCCTTGCGGTTTTACACCGGGATTATTTAAGGTATAATCTTTAGCCCTTATGGCGAAGAAGATCAGAATAGGACTTATTCAGCGCGAGATTACGCCGCATGATCCCGCGGGGAACCTCCTTGCGACGCTGGAAATGCTCGGACGGGTCGCGGATCAGGAAGTCGATATTTTTTTACTCTCCGAACTGTGGTCGACCGGGCTTGTCGATCCGGTTGACGGGTCGAGCGGCAATCTGGCCGAGACGAAAGATGGGCCTACCATCGAAGCATTGAGAGAATTCTGCATCGAGCACCATACGCATATACTCGCCGGGACTTTACCGCTTCGCGAGAACGGCCGCCCTGCAAATAAAAATCGGCTGACTAATACCGCCCTGATGATAGATCCGTCGGGGGAAATAATTCTGAAATACTCCAAGATTCACCTTTTTCCACCAACGGGCGAGGGCGCGGTGTTCGAGTCCGGAGATGAGCTTGCGGCCTGCGAGATAAACGGAGTCGGGGTTGGGGTATTGATCTGCTACGACCTTCGATTCCCGGGGCTCTGCAGACGTCTTGCGCATGCGGGTTGCGAACTGATTCTTGTTCCCGCATTGTGGCCGGAGGCGAGGATCGAAGCGTGGGAGCTTATGCTCCGCGCGCGCGCATCGGAAAACCAGATTTTCATCGTCGGAGCGAACGGGTTGATGTCGCAGAACGGGATGTTCTTCCCCGGACATTCGATGATGGTCGGGCCGATGGGCGACGCGGTCAATTCTCCCGAAATGAGGGAGAGCGCGATTGTCAGGACGCTGGATATCGATAGAGTCCGGGAAGTGAGAAGAACGCTTTGTTATCTCGACGACGAGCATGAAACTCCCGAGGTAAACTGGACGTCGAGGGTGAACGAATCGGGGGGCTAGCGCGTCATATCTTTAAATAATAGGCTTAGCGGGGACACCTTTTTTCGCACAAGGCGAAAACAAGGTGTCCCCTGAAATACCGGTGAAATATCGTAAAAAGGAAAATCGCATGGCAGAGAATATCGACGCATCAATTCCACAGGCTGAGGTGGATTCGTTCAAGAAAAATTTTGAGGCTGTTTCGCAGGAAGTTCATAAAGTGATTGTGGGGCAGGAAGAGGTTGTCACAGCGACACTGATCGCGATCCTCGCAGACGGTCACGCGCTTCTGGAAGGCGTTCCCGGTCTTGGGAAAACCCTTCTGATATCGACTCTAAGCCGCGTGCTCGACCTCCAGTTTAAAAGGATTCAATTCACTCCCGACCTGATGCCTGCCGATATTGTCGGGACGAATATTATCATGGAGCATACGGACGGGACGAAATTTTTCCAGTTCCAGCAGGGACCGGTATTCACGAATATCCTTCTCGCCGACGAGATAAACCGCGCGACCCCGAAAACCCAGTCCGCGCTTCTTGAGGCCATGCAGGAGCGGCATGTGACGCAGGCGGGGAAAACGTACATGCTCGATAAACCGTTCTTCACCCTCGCCACGCAGAACCCTCTTGAAATGGAAGGCACATATCCTCTTCCCGAAGCCCAGCTCGACCGGTTTCTTTTTAAAATCATGGTGCCATATCCGGGAGCGGACGATCTCGCGGAAATTCTGAATCGAACTACCGGCACGCAGGTTCCCGATCCGCAGAAGGTTGTGGATGGAAAGCAGTTGCTCGAAATGAAATCGCTTGTGCGACGCGTGCCGATCGCGCACCATGTCACGCATTACGCGGTGCGTCTGGCTAACGCGACACATTCGGAAATTCCGGGATGCCCGACGATGGTCAAGCAGTTCGTGAAGATCGGGTCGAGTCCGAGGGGCGCGCAGACACTGGTGCTCGCGGCGAAGGTCGAGGCGCTTCTGAACGGGCGGTTCAATGTCGCGTTCGACGATATCCGTAAAATAGCGATGCCGGGCTTGAGGCATCGGATTATTTTGAATTTTGAGGGGGAAGCGGAGGGGATCGATCCGGACGATGTTATCGCGGCGTGTATAAAGGAAGTGCCGGTAAGGGAGAAGGGAAGTACGGTGGAGGTGTAGGATTTCAGGGCGTTAATTCTGCTACAATACCGCCGATGCATGACAGCGGCGACAATGTATATTTATCTGTAATTATCCCTGCATACAATGAGGAGGCGGTAATTTCTCAAACTGTTAAGATTGTCCGGGATTATTTTGCCACGCAGAATTACAAATTTGAATTGATAGTCGTCGATGACGGTTCATCCGATCGCACTTCAGAATTGGCGGCAGAAGCAGGAGCGATAACAATCCGGCTTGAAAAAAATACGGGGAAGGGAGCCGCGGTGAGGACGGGGATGTTGAAAGCGTCGGGGGAGATTCTTTTAATGACCGACGCGGATTATCCATACGAAATAAATCAGATGGAGAAATTCATACCGGAATTAAAGAGCGGCGCGGATATAGTAATTGGATCGAGGAAAATGCCGGGGAGCGATTCGGGTCGGGAACGGCTTAAAAGAAAAATTATCTCACGAGTTGGAAGTTATGTAACGCGGTTGCTTATTCTGCCGGGGATTTCAGATACGCAGGCTGGATTCAAATGTTTCAAGAGGGATGCCGCACGGAAAATATTTTCACTCGCAACTGAGAACAGCTGGGGATTCGATATCGAGGCGTTGTATATCGCAAGGCTTCACGGTTTAAAAATAAAGGAAGTTCCTATCAGCCTTGCGAATCGCGCAATCCTTCCGAGCCGGATAAAAAAACCAATCCCGACCGCGATAAGGGTGTTCGGGAGTATTTTTAAATTTCACTGGAATCGGATGGCGGGGAAGTACAGGGGATGAATGCTCCGGATCGGGTACAGGCACCTCGATTTTGTCCGGCAATTAAATACGTGAGTTAACTACATATCGGGACAAAATCGAGTTGCCAGTCCCCGATCCTCAAGCGTTGGGGAGGTTGTTTAGCTGGTCGGGGGTGGAGTAGATAGTTGTTCCGCGTTTCATAAGCTTTTCAAGGTGGTTGTAAAAATCCGGTGTTGATGTGAGCCATGAGGTTGCGTCGCCGATTTTGCCGACTGTTATAATTCCCGCGTTCTGAAATTCCGTCCAGAAATATTCACGTATAAATCCGTTTTCTTCTTTGTCTATTCTTGTTACCGCGACCTTGGGATCGTGCGGATTGACTGCAACCTTGATCCTGTTACCGTCATGGTCAAGGCAATCGAGATAATAAGTCTCTTTCCTTTTGACAGGCAGCGGGAAATCGTCGGGATGAAAATCCTCCAGCATATGGTAGAGCGGAATCGGCGCGAGCGACACCCCGATTCCAAGCCCCTTCCCGTTCAGTTTGACAATCCGATCCCATGGCGAATCCACACCGAAGGTCGATGATGCGGTATGGTGCGCTTCGGTGATATATTTCGCGTGTTTTCCGATCGCGGAGACAGAATGTGTGGGATGGATGCTTCTTTCGATACCGGGATATTTTAAAAATGTCGACGGGATAAATCCAAGGAATGTGTCGGATGTTTTCGGATCGAAAACGTAGCCTTTCTGCATGCAGGTCCCATACATCCCGTTCGGACTCATATGGTATGTGGGAATCACGAGCGTACCATCGGGGGAGATGGCATCAATCAAGGCATCAATGACAGTCTTCGCCCCGCCGACAACATACCCGATCCGTTTCAGGGAGCTGTGAACGAGGACGATATCGCCCGATTCCAGGCCTATTTTTTTCAGATCATCGACTAATTTCGCTTGTGTAATTTCGGGAGCGGATTCCTTAAGGGCCCGGATTGTACGCTGGTGCCTGAAAAACCGGTAAATAATTTTAAGTTTATCAATAAACATCAGCCCTGCGTCCCTTCCCTTTCGCGGATCGATTTTTCGAGCATGTTTGAATCGATGCAGAATTTTGTCGCCCAGTTCGGATAGAGATAAGTTAAATATTTTCCGTTGGTCGGGAACGAACCCTTGATCGCTCCACGGGTTTCGGGCGGAGGTTCTGTTCTCATTGTCCTGCGGACATATTTATTGGCAAGGAAGCCGGCGTCGCGATATTTTTTCTCGCTGGTGATTTCATACAGAATCAACCAGCAGTGCGCGACCTGGACGCTTCCTGTAAGGCACACCCACCGGACTGCGTCGGACCAGTCGGAGTTAAATCCCCCGGCGAGGAAGCCGTTTTCCCCGAGTCTTGAAAGAAGTCCGTCGGCTGTCAGAATCGATTTTTCAAGGAACTCGCCGTTATTAGAGTACTTGTATGCTTCAAGGATTCCACGGAGAACGTAACCCAGCGTATGTGTGACTGGATATGGGCTATTTTCGAGCGTGCAATTGTCAAACCAGCCATTTTTATGCTGCTGGGTCAGCGCCCATCGTATATTTTTCAATGCAGTTTCCGCGTATGGTTTATCGGGCTCGATACGCGCAGCCTCGAATAATCCCCACGCAACATGAGTATCGAACACCTTCACGCCCGATCCTGCGAAAGGCGAGAGATATTTCCGCCAGCATCCGTCGGGGTCCTGGGTGTCGACAAGCCAGTCGGCAGCTTTTCTCATAGATGCGGCGTATTTCCCGCCGAATTCGCGAACTCCCGCTGCGAGGCCAAGCAATATCTGACCGGTGTTGAAAGTAACCGGCACGACAGGAGTGGCTGTAATGCTTCCTCCCTGGAAGCTACCTTCTATGAATTGTATGGATACGAACCAGTCAAGCATGCGCTCAGCGCGAGTCCTGGCGGTATTGTCATTTCTAAGTTTGGCGTAATCGAGCATGGTTGGGACGATATATCCCGTAGTTTCCGGATAGGAAGGAGCCCATCCGGCGACAAGATTATAATTGGCCGCGACGCCACCGTCATTCGATGCGGAATTATCCTGCGCTAAGCACAGCCATTTGTAGCCGAGGTCGATTGCCCGATCGACTCCCGGATCACGCGCGGGAAGCCCGAAACTATCGCGTAAAGCGGCAGCCAGGTTTTTTACTACCTTGGGTTTTCGCAGGAATTTAATTATTAATCTATACATAGAAGACTTCGATCAATCTCCCGACGCGTTTTTACCCAGAGCTGATTTTATACGGTCTATTATAAATTTGAAATCGGAACTCCGCACGAAAAGTGAGTCCCTGATGTTGAACCCGTAATATTTTATGCAATACCAGAGTGGGAATGCCATCAAGAGGAAATCGGCAACGAGCGATCCCCATGCCGCGCCATACATCCCGTATTTCGGAATCAGGCTGACATTCAGCACGACTTTTGCGATCATGCAGATTGTGGAATAAATTACGATAAATGTTGGCAAGCCCCTTCGGAATAATTCCACTTTCAGGATCAGATGGATTCCGTAAAAAACAAAAGCGGCGAGCGCGATAAGAAGCGGCAGATATCCTTTTTTGAATTCCTCTCCGAAAATCCCGAGGAACCAGACGCCGATGATAGCGAAGAGAATCCAGAACAGGCCCAGTGTCAATCCGATCAGTCGCGACAGTCGCATAGTAAATTTTCCCCGCTCGTCAAGGCCGAATTCAACTGTCGCCCCCTCCTGCATGAGTTTCGGAAACAGGAGTCCGGCAAAAACTGTCGGGATGTTGAATAGAATGTCGCAGATCCAGAGCACCTGCCTGTAAACACCGACCTCATCGAGGCCGCGGAACGCGGTCAGGAAAATAAGGTCGCTTTTAATTATCATGAAACCCATTACCGCCGAGTAATAATTTTTCCAGCCGTAGCCGATCATGTCTCTTAAGACAAGCCAGTCAATTTTCAAATTGTACGGGTGCTGTTTCCATGCGAAGCCTGCATTGATAAGGCCAAGCACGAAATTTGTGATTATTATTACCAGGATCGTAATGATAACGGCCAGCGAGGTGTCCAGTGTGATGTACAGGACGGCAAGGATAATCAAGCTAAGGAATCTTACGATAAGTTCCAGAATGTTATATTCGAAAATTTTCTGGTAAGCGAGCAGGAGATTCTGCCCGAAAAGCGAAATGAGCAAGGGCATCACGCCGAGGAGAGCGATCAGGTAGAGATTGAATTTGACTTCACCGAGAATTTTCGGGAACGCGAGAGCGATGAGGACGAAAATTATGTAAATGGCGATCGATGCCAGAATTCCCGCTGAAATCAGGGTTCCCGCTATTTTTGAGGCGCGTGATTTGTCGAGGCCGATGTAATAAATCGCGGCGCGGTCGAGTCCGAGGAACGCGAACTGGGCTGCGATCGCGATGAAAGCCTGCAACGCGCCGATAGCCCCCATGCCTTCCGCTTCAAGTTTCCGAGCCATCAGGACATTCATCACAAATGAAATAATGAAAATTCCGGCTTTGGTAAACAGGGTTATTGCAGATTGTTTGAAAAAGCTCACGTGGTGGCCTCCCCGTCCATTGGAGATTTTTCAGGAAGGCTGCAGATGGCGATAGGCATGGTTATACACATGAATTGCGCCAATAATACGAGTACGGTGAGTTGTTCGCAAGATGGGGGGAATTATTAACCCGCGCATTATATGAATTCATGAACGGGGACAGTCACACGGCTTCCGGAATGAGCATTGTTACGTATCATCGATTTACTGACGCCGGAAGCCGGATGACAGTCCCCTTTGCTTCCGGATGTGCCTTTTTCAGTTCTTCCCGATCTGTTCGTACGCCGCGAATGTCGCGAGTGTGGTTTCCAACAGGCTTGATAATTCGATAGGATGCGGAATTTCACCGCGCATCCATTTCGAAAATTCAATCATTTCTTCCCTGTGGCCTTTTTCGGAACCCTTGTATTTAACGGTATCATCTGAAGAACCGGCGATTGTCAATTTTTTATAATCGTCGATTGTGAAGACCCATCCGCCCGCATAAACCTCGACACGCTCCTTGGGATGCGATGGCGCTCCAAGAGCGGTGTACGTGATCTGTGCGATGCTGCCGTTCTCGTATGTCAGGCTTAGCTGGACATTATCATGCGATAAATACTTGTGACCGGTTGTGCTTCCCCCACCGCCCGATGTGATTGAAGTTGCCTTCAGGTCTTTCAATGTCGATCCGGTAAAGAATGAGCAAAGGTCGATCATGTGGCATGCTTCGCCGACGATGCGTCCACCGCCGGACGGACTGTGCGCCCAGTGATCGGAAGGGAGATATCCAGCATTAACTGTATAAACTATTACTACCGGATTATTTATATCGGAGATACGATTTTTAATTAATTTCGCGGCAGGGGAAAATCGACGGTTGAACCCGACCAGATAGGGTGTACCGGTTTCCATGAGTAATTTTGCCAATGCGAGAGTTTGATCGCGATTGATCCCCATCGGTTTCTCGCAGAAAACAGCCTTGCCATTTTCTGAAGCGGTCATGGCAAGTAGAGCATGAGTGTCGTGCCGCGTAGTCAGCAGGATTACATCGATATCCGGATCGTGGCAGACTTCTTCCGCATCCGAGCTATGCTTGACCGCGTTGAACTGCTTCGCGACATCGAGGGCGGTAGGGCCGTTGATATCGCAGATTGTGTGAATTTTGAAACGGTCGCCCATACGCGATAAATTCGGGAGGTGCATCGATGTAGCGAACGACCCGGCCCCGATAATCCCGACATTGAGGATCCCTTCTTTTTTCGGAGTGGGGTCGGGAATAAATTGGATTGTCCGACCGAGCACATCCGCATCCGGTTTGTCGTCATAGGTCAGTACGACAAGCAATGGACGGGTTTCCTCGGATACAAGGGCATCGAAGGCTACCGCGGCATCGTCGAGCGGATATGTCCCCGATATCAGAGATGAGATATCGATTTGCTTTTCGCCGACAAGTCGGAGAAATTCCAACATGTTACGATTTTCGGTCCACCTGACATATCCGATCGGATAATCATGCCCGTCCTCTTCATAGGAAGAATCATAGCGGCCGGGACCATATGATGTCGAGATCAGGACGTCTAGCTCCTTCGGGTAGAGTTTGGCTCTTTCAATGGAGAAGCCGACATCGCCGACAACGACAACGCGGCCTTTTTTCCTGCACATATCGATTGCCTGATTGAGTGGCGCGTTCGCGCGGGTCGCGGCTGTGATAATCGCGAAGTCGACTCCCGCGCCGCCCGAAAAATTCATCGCTTCGAGGACCGGATCGCATGCGCCGGAATTGATCACCATGTCGCAGCCGATTTCCTTAGCCTGGCTGACTCTGACAGGGTCGAGGTCGAATCCGATCACTCTCACACCGGACGCTTTTAATAACTGAACTGTGATTTGCCCGAGAAGCCCGAGGCCGATAACGGCGGCGCATTCCCCGAGAGTCGGCTCAGCTCTTCTGACGCCCTGCAACGCTATCGCGCCCAGAGTCACGCTTGCGGCATGCTCGAAAGAGATATTATCGGGGACCGGGACGACAAGATTTCTCGGAACGCTCACGACTTCCGCGTGATACGCGTACGATGCCCCCGCGGCGGCGACCCTCTGTCCGGGATGGAGGTCGTCGATTCCAGCGCCAACTTCGATAATTCTTCCGGCGAGTGAATATCCGACCGGTACGGACGCCCCCAGCTTCCCTTTGACCATCTCGGCGGTACGGCTGACTCCCTGCGTGAGGAGCATATCGATACCGCGTTTGACGAGTTCGGGCTTACGCTTCGCTTTATCGACAAGGGTTTCGCCGGTCTGCTCGACTCTGGATATTTCCGTCCCGGCTGAAATGCACGACGCGACCGTCCGTATGAGTACATAGCCGGGTTGCACAGTCGGCGCGGCGACTTCCTGAATTTCGACTTGTCCTTTTCGCAATAGAAGCTGTTTCATTTGCAGCCCTCTTCAGAAACCGTGCATGGGTTATATCCGGGGACACCTTTTTTGCCTGTCGAGGTATTCAAGTGAGTCAAGGATATCACAGGCAAAATAAGGTGTCCCCTATATGTTGTCGTTAAAATATTTATATAGTAATATACTAATTGAATCCGCATTGAAGGCCAGAATAATTATACTTTTATCTCAACTTCCTGTTTTCCGGAACCCAGAATATGAACCTGGAATCCCGCTTTTATGTAACTCTCAGTATCCAGGAAATTCCTTGTGTCGAAAAGAATACGGTTACGCATACGTTTGCCGATTTCCTTCGCGGCAAGGAACCGGAAGTCGTTATGGTCGGTAACCAAAAGCAGCAGATCAGCCGAATCGATCGCATCATCGAGGCTTGAAAGCTCATATCCAATCCCGTTTTTAATGTGCGGATCGTAGACTCTCAAGTCACATTTATCCTTTAATAAATCTATTATCTTAAGGGCGGGGGATTCGCGATAATCGTCGATATTCCCTTTATAGCTCACTCCGAAAAGCGCGATGCGGGGTCTGGGTTGGATATGCCCGACAAGTTCGAGAGCCTTATTTACTACACGCTCAGGCTGGCCGTCGTTGATTTTTCTTGAATGGCGGATAAATCCGGCGGAATCTCCGAATTTATGGACAAGAAACCATGGGTCGACCGAAATGCAGTGGCCTCCGACGCCGGGTCCGGGAAGGTGGAGATTGACTCGCGGATGCTTATTCGCGAGCGCGACTACCTCCCATGCGGAAATTCCAAGCTCTTCGCACAGATGTCCGAGTTCGTTCGCGAGCGCGATATTCACGTCGCGATAGGTGTTCTCCATGATTTTCGACATTTCCGCGGTAGTGCAGTCGGTGAGATACATCGGGCCTTCGACGATCCCTCTATATAACTACGGGCGCGATGCGGTCGCGAGTGGTTCCGGGTGGAGAAGTAGATTCCAGGATTACCAGATCGCCTTTTTTTACCAGCGGGACGATGGACTGAACGGCATCATCGACATAGGTCATGTCAGCGGCTTTGTCCTTTGTGACCGGGGTCGGGACGCAGATTATGTAAACGTCGGAAATTTCCGGTTTTAGTGATGCACGGAGATTTCCCGATCCGACAGCGGCCTGGGCGAGCGTGTAAAGTCCCGGTTCCTCGATGTGAATTTCGCCGCGGTTGATAGTGTTTACGATGCGTTCGCTTACATCGACGCCGATTACTTTATGTCCATGGGTAGCGAAAAGGCTCGCGGTCGGCAGTCCGATATATCCAAGCCCTATCACTGCAATTGTTTTCATAAATGCTTCACCTCGATGCAGAAATCGAATTATACCGGGAGAAGGGTATTTTGTCAGATGTTATCAGAAAGAAAAAAAATGATTTTTAAAATCCGTGTTAGAACAGCCTGATAGCGTTTACCATAAAGCTAAGGCTGGTAAATACAGAGTCCATGGTAAATCCCTGACCCTTGTCCGGAACGAAAATGATGTCGCCGGGCTCAATCGCGACTGTAGCGGACGGCCTTCCGTGCAGGACGGTCTCAACGAGATCGACCTGGAATACTTCGCTGTCCTCAATCGGCGCGAGATGGTCCGCGGGGGGGCGGACAATAACCGCGAATCGCATCTGGGCATTTTCAGTGGTCCCGCCCGCCATTGAAATATACTCCAGAGGAGCAAGGCTGGTTGCGTACTCGATAGCCCCGGGTTCGTTTACCTCGCCAAGTACATAGACATTCAGATCGTATAGAAGCACTTCCATCTGATCGTGATTATCGAGCGGAATCTCCGCAAGGCCGGTTTCATCGAGCAGGTTAAGGTTGTAGTAAAGTGATATTAGATCCCCGTTATCGTCGCGCTTTTCAAGCAGCATATTGGCGAGATCATGAAGCGAGTCGGGTTGTCCGGCGAGGGTAATCATATTGGACCATGTCTCTCCAGGAAGCACCTCGTACTCGCCCGGTCGCCTGAATCCGGTCATATTTACGCTTGTTTCCGGATCGGGGACGTAAATTATATCCCCGTATTCGAGGTAAAAATTCCTTGTCTCTATCTGTCCCTCGCGGGTGAATTCAAGAGGATCGAGAATCGAGATGCGGGGATCGATCTCATCGGTTTTTCCCTGGGTGTAAAGATCGAGAGACTGGTCGATGAGTTCGCTGAATGGCTGCTCGATTTCTCCGATGAGGTTCACCTGTTCCGGAAGCACGGCGTTTCTTTCGCCACGGACATGCACAATTCTACGATGGTTGGTAGTGCCTGCGATACCGAATTTCTGTAAGAAATCAAAAAATGTCGTGGCCCCGCTTGCAGTGTAAAAACCGGGGAGTAAGACGTCGCCGTAGACATAGAATTTAATTATCCCCAGAGAGGCAATCCTGAACGTAATCCATGCGTTCCTGTAGTATTCATCCGTAATATTCTGGATCGCCTGGCGGGCTTCCGTAGAGGTCAGATTATAAACAAGTACCCGACCGATAACCGGGATCGCGATATAGCCCTCATCGTCGACCATCGCACTGTACGTGTTCGTTGTAATAGTGATTAAACTGATCTCCACCGTATCGCCCGTATTAATACGGTATTGCCCGACAAAAAGGCTGGCGTCCTCGCCGGTATCGAATACTATGGAATCTGCGGCGGAAGTTGATTCACCACCGGTTTGTGTGTCGCCCGATGTATCCTGAGCGAACGAAACCGGAGAGACCATCGCGATCGCGGCGATCAGGAAAATGAAAACCAGTTTTCCGGGTAAGTTATTCATTTTTCTGCACGGTTTTATTACATTTAACCATTAATCAATAAAGATTGTTGCAAGCAATCGGGTATTATCCGATTCGAAAGCCTCAAGCGACTGGAAAATATCCTGTAAAAGATCGTGATTTCTGTGAAGGATCAGAATCGCTCCGCACGCCATCGAGGTCCAGCCTCTCAACACCGGATCGTTAACGAAATTCGGAACATGGAACAAACCAAGAGCGGCCTGATTGACATTATTTCCGACAAAATCCCTGACGACCGGGCTGGTAATATAAGCGCCCGATGGATCTGCGCCGGGCGGCAGCACCCTTATCCGCCCATTCTCCGCCGATTGTAACTGCATTTCCTTACGGCCCGAAATATCCGAAATTCCCGGCGACATGCCAGTTCGGAAAAATCCGTCCTTCTGGCCGGTCGATGTGTCAACCATGAAAATAGGATGGATTCCCTGCGACAATTCAGAAATTACCTGTTCGAGAATTTCGCGTATATGGCCCGATTCAGGTCCGGGGCATACCAGCGCGATGGATACGGGCTTTTTATCATCCCTGCATTTCAGAACGGCAAGCGCAAATGTGCTTGCGGCTTTCGAAATTTCTTCCGTTGATCTGCGGCGAATCGAAAATGCAGGGCTTCCGTTAAGGTATCTCAGAAGCTGCTCCGGACGTCGAAGGCGCGAGTCGCTGATTTCGATAAGAAACGCGAGGAAAATCCCGAATATCAGTCCAAGCCCGAGACCCATCAGTAAATTTTTCCTGATACTTGGCGCGACAGGCCTAAGCGGCGGAGTGGCATTGTCGATTATCCGATTCCCGATTTTCAGACTCGATTCGACCAGCCTTGCTTCCTCCAGACGTTTTGAAAGCAGGATGTAAAGTTCCTGCGATACGTCCACGTTACGGGTCAGTTCAAGCAAATCCCTCTCGACATCGGGGATCGCGTACATGCGATCTTCAAGCGTACCGATGACGGAGTCGATGTCGCCAAGCTGTCCCCTGTAACCGGTAATCGTCGCGGACATGGTGTCGAGTATGTTCTGCCTTACGGATTGCAAATTCTCTTTTTTCGCAATGACCAGAGGATGCGATTCAGTATAATCGAGGAGAAGGTCCTGGATTTCAAGAGTGACACGCGCGTGGTCGGATGCAAGCTGTTCGATTATGGGATCGTTTGTAAGTACTGGAGGAATGAGGAATGCATCGCCGTTCAGTTGGGCTGCAAGACTGGAATAAACCGATTGCCAGAGCGATAATTTCAGATTCAGATCGACTTTTTCAGCTTCCCTTGTCGATAACTCGGTGACCGCAAGCCTCGCCTCCTCCGGGAGGGCTACGACGCTATGTAGATTTTTATAATCGGTCAGGGCGTATTCGGCATCGTGGAGTTGAGAGGATGCCTCATCGAGGCGGGATTGAAGCCCTTCTGTCTGGGAGTTTCCGGTAGACGTGAGCCATTCCAGATTTGACTTTTCATATTCGGCGATTATCGCGTTAACCACATCGCTCGCAAGAGTTGGATTATTGGCGCGGAAGGATACGTGTACAAGGTTAGTACCTATGGGGCCGCCAAGAGCGGTTGCGGTAAGGTTTTCCCGGTAATTTTTTAATGTCACATAAGGATCGGCGGGAACCAGCCTGAATCGTGTCCCGGTTGGCCCGATCATTGAGACGACAGTGAAAGTTAAATCATCCGATGAATAAACCGCTCCCACCTGGCCTGAGCCGAGATTTTTTCCGCCGGGTCCCGAAACTGAAAAACCGCCCGCGGTGTCGGTAACTGAAAGGTAGAATTTTTTATTGATGCTTGCATCCGGAAATACTACATCGCCGACTCGAAGCGTACGAAGTCCGCGTTTGAGCCTGTCCCTCAGGACGAAGTTGAAAGATCTGGAGACAGGATCGGAAAAGGTTGCGTCTGTGATGGCAATGTTAAGCGAGCATTGGCTGACGACCGCGTAAGCGATCGATTGCGATCTGAAAATTTCGACTTCGGAATTGACCTGCGTGTTTCCCTGGCCGAGGTTGAAATACTCGCTGATCATCCCGAGCGAGTTTGTGCCGGATGAGATCTGAACCATGCCCTGAGCTTCGTAAATCGGAGAACCTGCGAGCGCGGCGAATGTCATCAGGACGGCGAGGATAATCGCGCAGCCGAAAATCACCCTGACGCGGTGTTTCAGGAGAAGGAAAAAATCCGTAAAGGTAAATTCGCGCTCTCTATCCGTCATGTTGTTCTTCCCGACAACGGCTTCGGTTTAAATCGCAGCCTTCGAGACGAAATCCCGTTTGCCCACCGTTTGGGATTTTTATTTAATCCAATTAAAAGATATATGTCCCGGGGCAAATCGGGCATGATAGTACATCAGGCAATATCAGGCGGTCAAACTTATAAGATTAAATTTGGTACCGTCTTAAGAATATTTCGACCGATAGGGAATATTATTAAGGAATATAAAAGCTATTTCGACTGAGCAGACGAGGTGATTTGAGTTGATTTTCACCATACTGCCCGGTAAACTAACGCCAAATGGCTTTCGTTTGCTCTTATTCAAAAGAGCGGAGTTTTTATGCCTGAATATCTGGATTATTCATGGGTTCTGTTTTTCGGAATTGGCGCTCTTGCGTTCGCGTGCGTAGGCCTTGGAGCCGCATGGCTGGTTCGATACAAGCAGCCAAAGGATAAGAAATACGCCACATACGAATGCGCCGAGCAGCCGATCGGAACCGCATGGATCAGGTTTAACCTTAGATATTACTATTACGCCCTGCTGTTCCTGTTGTTCGACGTTGAAATCGCATTCTTTTATCCATGGGCCACATCGTTTATCCTTATGAAACCGAAATACAGTTACGCGCCGGGAATTTTATACGGGGTGCCCGAAGCGTACAATTTCGGATTCGCGATTTTCGGGGAGATGCTATTTTTCATCTTCCTTCTGGCAATCGCATGGATTTACGCGTGGCGCAAGGGATATCTCAAGTGGGAATAGCCGGGTAATTTCCCGGAGGAAGACGGGTGGTTGTACCACAAGCTTCGGTGGAGCTGTACAGGGAGATAAAAAATTTGATACTGGCGGACAGGATCCTGCCCGTGGAAGGCTACGAGTTCCCGCAGGAAAAAGTAGCCGGATTCTGGAAGGATATTTTCGAAGCCAAGGGGATCAGGATATTCGGGTATGGAGAAGTCCCTGCCGATGTGAAGATCAAACAGGCGGACTTCGAGCTTCCCGACGATCCCCCGTCGTGGCTTATTGCGGTAGAATAGAAAAGAATCATTATGGGACTTCTGGATAAAGAATATAATCCCGGCGTCGCGTTGACAACATTCGATGCGATTGTCAACTGGGCGAAACGCGGAAGCATCTGGCCGCTGTCATTCGGAATCGCATGTTGCGCTATTGAGATGATCATTACCGGAAGCGCGCGATTCGATATGTCGCGGTTTGGATGCGAAGTTTTCAGAGCCACACCTCGCCAGGCTGATTTGATGATTGTCGCTGGAACGGTCAATCACAAAATGGCGAAGAGATTGAAACTCCTGTACGACCAGATGCCCGCTCATAAAAAGGTTCTGGCGATGGGGTCGTGCGCGATCTCCGGCGGTCCATACGTAAATACCTACAATGTTGTCAACGGGGTCGACCTTCTGGTGCCAGTCGATGTGTATGTCCCCGGATGCCCGCCGCGTCCGGAAGCGCTTCTGGACGGGATCATGAAACTTCAGGCTCTGATCGACAAGGAATCGCTTGCATACAGGACTCTTGTAGTCTAGGAAATTTTCCCGATAGTCGGGATAGAATAATATTCATGGGTAAAAAAACAAAACCAATCGAGCCTCCAAAAGAGCCCACCGAACCTGAAGGCGGGAAAAAGTGGAGCGATCCTGTAGAGAGCCTCCTTGCATCGGTTAAGGAGAAGTTTCCCAATGTCGAGCGTCGGGATGGCCGTATGGTGGATGAACCGGTCTTGCTGGTAAAGCCCGATGATATTATCAACCTCGCGTCTTATCTGAAAAACAACGATATCCTGCCGATGAACTTCTGCAGCGCGGTGACAGGGATAGATAAAATAAACCGGTTCGAGGTTGCATATAATTTATTTCATCTCGGCTCGGATTACAGCGATCCCGCTCTGGAAGTGGAGAGGCTTGCGCTGTGTGTTGTAATCGAGGATCGGGAGAATCCATCGACGTGCTCGCTGATTTCTCTTTGGAAATCGGTCGATTTCCAGGAGCGGGAGATTTACGATCTCGTCGGAGTGGATTTTAAAGGCCACCCGGATCAGCGTCGGATACTCCTTGACGATGATTTCAAGGGGCATCCGTTACGCAAGGATTACCCATTGGTTGGGAAATGGGAAGATATGCAGGCGCTTGATGCAGTATTGGATGAGTACCAGATTAAAACCATGAAAGAAGCTGCGGGATTAACATTTGATCCGGATAAGGACATTCCGCCGAATTATAAACGATAATAAATAAGGTAAAATTTGTTTAAATCGGTTACAATATACTTAACATGATCGCATACAGGACCGGACAAAAAAAAATCGGCCTGTGATATCCTAAACAAGGAGGAGTATCAAAAACATGCGCAAGTTCTTCATAATGATCATTGCACTGACCCTGCTCCTGGTAGCCATTCCGGCTTTCGCACAGGACGACAACAGCTTCGAAGAAGGCACCTGGTCCGCCGGACTTGGTGGAGGATTCGGCGACAGTGTCGATATAGGCCAGTTCGTGGTCAGCGGCAAGTATTGGGATCCCCAGTGGGAAATCGGCGGTGAGATTTTCTTCACCAATGATACGGATAATAACGACCAGATTGGTTTGCTCTGGATCGGTTACCGGTACGACCTGAGCGTGAATCCCGGAAACGCGACCTATGTTGGAATCGGCGGAGCCGGCCTCTTTAGCGATTGGAACGGATTCTCGAATGGATTTGGTCCGATCGGCCTGGTCGGCTGGGATGCAGATCAATGGGGTCTCGAGCTGAAATGGGCTTATTTCGACCCATCAGTAATTTCGGCTTGTGCCTACTACCATTTCTATTGATCGACTGCCGGTATTTTCGAGGATTTGAACGGCCGGTTTCAATCCGGCCTTTCTTGTATTTTTATGCTCTGGAATCGCATGTTACGGTCAGAGGTCAAATCGGAATATTTGCTGAATTATAGGATGACTTATCCGATTAAATCGCATAAAATATGTTTCAGGGTGGGTGGACCCTCGCGTGAACTTAGCTGTCTCCACCCATGTCGAAAATATGGAGGACGTTATGATGAGAAAATTCCTGCCATTTGTCGCTGTCGTTGTATTCCTCATGCTAGCAAGCCCCGTATGGGCATTCGATTTCGACTTTAATTTTGAGACAAATGGGAGGTTATCGATTGGCCTTGGCGGCGGGTTCGGAGATGAAAGAGTGGGTCCCGGCGTGCTGAGCGCCAAGTATGTCGATAATTTTCTGGAGGTCGGCATCGAGGGTTTGTATGACGGCGACACGGAAGATCAAAATGATGCACTCGCGCTTGGGTGGCTTCTCTACCGGTACAATTTGTACGAGGAAGACCGGAATACTCCGTATTTTGGCCTGGGGATTGGAAGGACATATATGGCACAAAGTTACGAGAACGGTTTCGGGATTATATCGGCAATGGGATGGGATACAAATTTCTGGGGGCTCGAACTGAAATGGGGCTATTTCGATCCTTCACTTTACACATTCGTTGCTTATTACCATTTTAAATAATTTGTACATCAGTTGATTTATGTTAATATGAGTCAAATCAACGATGCCGGGAGGAGTTCTGATGCGTGGTTTTATTTTACTGGCGGCAGCATCGATAATCGTCGGATTTCTGCTTTTTCCATCGCAGGCCAGGGCTGACGACGATGCGGGCATTTTCGAAGGTCTGGCTTTAGGGGCCGGAATAAATAGGGCTACCGAGAATAACGCCACCGAGGAATATGCGTTCGGGATCAAGTACATGGGGAGCAAGTGGGAATACGGCTTCGACTTTATCCAGTCCGGCGCACCCGGGGGGGGATCCGGAAACGCGAACAGCGGATTCGTCTGGGCTGCATGGCTCAATGATTTCAAAAGGACTGAATGGCAGGACTACGGAGTATATGCCGGTGCGGGTGCGGGTATGTTGCTGTTTCAGGATAATTTCGTCGACTGGCAGGCGGGGCCGTTTGCGGTAATCGGCTGGGATTTTACCGAGCGCGCGGGGATGGAGGGCAAGCTCGGGTATTTCGGGGAAAATTATTTCGGCACAGCAATGCTGTACTGGTACTTTGAATGAAGTATCCAATTTCATCGAGAGGGTGAAAATGACACGCAAAAATTTATTCTTATTTTTAATTACAGCGGCATTTGCCATAATTCTGTTCCCATCTACAGCGAAAGCAGAGAGGGTCTATTACCATGACGGGGTTGCGGTGGGGATGGGATATAACATCGCTTCCGAAAATTACACGGTCGAGGATTTCGCTTTCAGCCTGAAATACAGAATGAATCACTGGCAGGGAGGTCTTGACTACTGCACCAGCGGCCCTGTCGGGGGCGGAAATGGGAATACAAATCTCCAGTTTCTATGGGTGTCGTATATAGAGGAGTTCTCGCGTCCCGATACGCAGAAGTACGGGTTATATGGAGGGGTTGGAGTCGGTGCGATGGTCGGGATGGATTACGGCTTCCTTGAGAGACGTTATGGGCCATTCGCGCTTGCGGGATGGGATATCACGAGCTATGTGGGGATGGAGGGAAAAATCGGGTTATTTGGTCGGAACGACTGGGGAACCGGAATGGTGTACTGGTATTTTTAGCGTCATGATTTGCTTCTATCATCCAACATTATGGCTGAGTCGCAAAAAAATTCTCAGACTCCACCACGGTCTATTTTTAATGCCATTCTCTTAAGACTGAATATCATAGCAGGCTTGCTTATGCTCCTCCTGGCTTTGATGCTTCTTCCAAAGCGGCCCTGGTTTGTCGAGCTATCCTGCAATTTTCTGAGCTTGTTCATGTTCCCCTCGGTATTAATCCTCCTCGCCATGATCCTCATGCGGCGCTGGCGAAGCGCTTTGTTATGGGTTCTGCCTGCTATCGCAACCCTGGTCCTGTTCGGCGATTTGTATCTGCCCTCCAACCGGTCTCGGCCACTTGCCGAAACTGATTCTACCGTGCACCTGCGAGTAATGACCTTCAATCTGCTCGGACATTCGATTGCAGATCGCCAGTCGCAGATCGATTTGATTCGAAATTCCGGGGCGGATATCATCGCATTGCAGGAGGTCGAATTTGGTTCGGTCTAGGCGTTCGAAATCCAATTAGCCGACGTGTATCCGTACCGGGCGCTCTATCCGGCTGATGTCGCGGGAACGGGAATTATCAGCAAATTCCCGATCAGCAATGAAGATTTTTTTCTGTTGACCCCAGGTTATCTGTATCACACAATGGCTACAGTCGACATTGATGGAACCCCGTTAACCATAATCAGCGCCCATCCGCCACCCCCCTTTTCGATTTCGGAATTTCAATATAAATCTTCCAGGTACGAAGAAATCAGTAAACTGATTGCCATGATTCCCGTCGGTCAACCTACACTTATTATGGGTGATTTCAACATGACCGATCAGACATTGGTTTACCGACTGCTTGTCGAAGCCGGTCTCCGAGACACCTGGCGCGAAACGGGATGGGGGCTTGGTTACACATGGCCGCTACGCCTTCGTGGAATTAGTTTACCATTTCCTGTTATGAGAATCGATTTAATCTGGCACACCAACGATTTCCAGGCAGTATCGGCATGGGTCGGACCGAAGACAGAATCAGATCATCTACCTGTGATCGCCGATCTTGTCTTTACACCCTAACTCATCACCGATTTATTCCCGTTCTTACTTCACTCTTTACAATCTTTACGCTATTATTCCTGATTGCCCGGTATGGGTATAATGACCAATGGGTAATTCAACCAACATGATAGTCCTGATCCTTATCATTCTGACGATGGTTTCCTTATTAGTTGTCCGAATGATGCGGTCAGGCCCTAAATAATCTTCGTAAGGTGCGCCATATGGTTCGTGAAGAAACGCATGTCGAAATCGAACGCCCGGATTTAATTGGAACCGATGATTTCTGGCTGAATATGGGTCCGCAGCACCCGTCCACGCACGGTGTACTCCGGGTGCTCCTCCGGTTGAACGGCGAGATTGTCAAGGAAGCGGTTCCGTATTTCGGCTACCTTCACCGATGTTTTTCCAAGAAGGCGGAATCGTTGAAATATCCGCAGATCGTCCCTTATACGGATCGATGGGACTACCTCGGATCGATGGCGAACAATATGAGCTATTGCCTCGCAGTCGAAAAGCTGATGGGGCTTGGGATTCCCAGGCGCGCGGACCTTATCAGGGTGTTGACGCTCGAATTGCAGAGGCTCGCAAGCCACCTGTTCTGGATAGCCTCGTTCGCGAACGATATCGGCTCGACCACGATGCTCATGTACACCATGCGGGACCGCGAGAAAATTGTCGATATTTTCGAGATGATGTGCGGTGCGCGCCTCACATACCATTTCATCCGGATCGGCGGAGTTATGCGCGACTGGGATGACCGGATGGACGAAGCGTGCAGAAAACTTGTCGATGAGATGCCCCGTTTTATCAACGAGTATGAGGACCTTCTTTCCGGAAACGAGATTTTCCTCCTTCGAGTCGAGGGAATTGGATATATGTCGGCTGAGGAAGCGATAAATTACGGCGCGACTGGACCATACCTCAGGGGTTCGGGGATTCCATACGATTTAAGAAAAGTGCGACCGTATTCTCTTTATCCGGAATTCGATTTCGATGTGCACACGTCGGACAAGTGCGACTGTCTTGGACGGTATGAAGTGCGAGTGAACGAGATGTTCGAGTCTGTCCAGCTAATAAAACAGGCTCTTGATAAGCTGAAAGATACCCCTCCGGGTGAGAATATTGCCCCTGATTTGCCCAAGATTATAAAACCTGCTCCGGGCGAGGTTTATGCGGCAACCGAAAGCCCGCGCGGCGAACTCGGCGTATATATTGTCAGCGACGGCAGCCAGAATCCGTATCGGGTACAATGCCGCGCCCCGAGTTTTGTGAACCTGACGAGCCTGAATCATGCGGGGAAAGAACAGTTGATCGCCGATTTTGTCGCCGTACTCGGCAGTGTCGATATAGTACTCGGCGAAGTGGATCGGTAAGGTTGAAAATCGGCTGAATAGCATGTCCTGTCGGAGGGCAGATGAACCCAAGAGAGAGCGAAAAGACTTCCAAGGCCAAAGATTTGGGCGGCCTGATGTACGAACGCGACGAAATTCTCGGTCCCGCAGGTTTACCGTTGGGGGAACCTCGTAAGACTGTCCTGATTACCGGACACAAAGGGCAGCTCGGACAGGTTCTTATGGAACTTCTGAAGCCGGACTTCAAATGCTGCGGGGTCGATCTTGACGAGATGGATATAACCAAAGCGGACGAAGTAGCGGCGTGTTTTTATCTCCACCAACCGGATATTGTCATTCACACCGCCGCAATGACCGATGTCGATGGCTGCGAGCTTATGCCGGAAACCGCGATCAGGGTAAATGCCCTCGGTACCCAGAATCTCGTGATCGCGGCTGAGGAATTCAACAGCGTATTTGTCTATTTATCAACCGACTATGTTTTCCCCGGGACATCGACAAGGCCGTATGTGGAATGCGACCCGACAGGCCCGTTGTCCTGGTACGGGCGAAGTAAGCTTATGGGCGAAGACTTCGTCCGGAACATGCTTACCAGGTTTTTTATAATCCGGACGAGCTGGCTTGTGGGTGAGAAAGGCAGAAATTTCGTAATGATAATTTAGAAGCTGGCCAGGGAGAAAGATGAGTTGACAGTGGTTGATGACCAGCGCGGATGTCCAACTTTTGCGTCAGATCTTGCTCGATCCATCCGTGAAATTGTGGAAACTCCATATTTTGGGACATATCACGTGACAAATTCAGGCGAAACGACCTGGTTTGACTTCGCAGTGGAAATTCTTAAGGAAACCGGGCTGAAAACCCCAATCAGGCGGATTTCCACAAAAGAATTAAATCGCCCCGCACCCCGTCCCCCGTACAGCGTTCTCTCCGGAATCCTGCTTGAACAGAGGGGTTTCATCCCTCTACGACCGTGGCAGGAAGCGTTGGTTGAGTACTTAACCAACATCGGCGAGCACAAAAATCCTTGACAAAGTTTGCCAAAAATGTTAGTTTACGTTATCTGATTCTTGGGAATCAGTTTTTGTTTTCGGATTGACCTTGGAAAAAAAATCTTATGAGCGGAGTACCTTTGCGAAATCTGGGTAAAATACCAGCCGTCGGGAAAATTATGCCGATGATAATCTTGTCCGCCTCCTTAATCGGGGCGGGTTTCGTCTTTTTTGGTGATTTTCCAGGGGGAAGTCCATTGAGGCAGGTTACGCTGGAAGTGGAAGGCGTCTCACAGGTTTATTTCACCCAGGTCTCGACAGTCGGGGAGTTTCTAAGGGAGCAGAGTATCGACGTCCAGCCATTTGACGAGGTTATCCCTTCTGCTGTAACCCCGATAAAACCCGGACTTTTTATCAGCTACGCAACCGCTGAGAAAGTTTACCTTGCCGAATCCGGCGGGGAACCTCGCGAGATCATGTGCGCGGGACAGACAGTCTGCGACCTTCTTAATATGGAAGG
>JAPKYR010000253.1 GCA_026394215.1 bacterium | reverse complement strand
GGAATTGTGTACTTCCCGCAGGTCGATGATGTGAAAAGGTTGATAGACGAACAGAGTATGGCGTATGCCGCGATGAAGCTCGCACAGGCTACTGAGGACGCGCGATGGGTTCTGGACGCGTATTTCGCGGAGCATCCCGATCAGCGCAATTTCAATTTCGAAATCATGACACCGTTCGGCAGAATCGAAATATCCGGGTCGGGAAACGATGTTCACGACGACGGCGATTATTTTATTTTAGTCGACCTTGGCGGCGACGATCTCTATCAGGGATCAGTCGGCGCGACGTCGCGTCCCGATATCGGCATCAGCACCGCCCTCGACCTCGAAGGTAACGACCGTTACGAGTGCGATCAAAATATTCCGACACAGGGCGCGGGAGTTCTCGGCTGTGGAATTCTGTACGACGCAAAAGGCGACGATGTCTATATCGCGAAAGATATGGCGCAGGGCGCGGGATTTTTCGGAACCGGAATTATTTACGATGGCGACGGAGCGGACGAATATCAAATGGAGGAAACCGGACAGGGATCGGGGAATTTCGGACATGGGCTCGCGCTCGATTCGGGCGACGGCAACGACTCATACCGCATGTGGGGCGAGGGACAGGGTTTCGGAGGCTGCAACGGGATCGGAATTCTCGCAAACTGGTCCGGCGATGAGCATTACTACGCCGAACCGTACGCAAGCGTGGTCAACAGAGGCGACTATCACAGCGCGTTCGCGCTGAACGTATCCAACTGCCAGGGAGTCGGCTCGGGGCGTCGCGGCGACGGCACCGACGGACACTCCTACGCTGGGGGGCTCGGATTGATCGCGGATTATCACGGGAACGACAAATACGAAGCGGGAAATTTCTCAATCGGATGCGGATACTGGTTCGGAATCGGGCTGGTTTACGATAAGGAGGGCGACGACACTTATTACTCGCCGGTCTACACGCAGGCGTCGGCCGTGCACTACGCAATCGGCGCGATTATCGACGAGGCCGGTAACGACGTCCACGACACGTGGGACAATTCAACTTCGGCGCTTTCGTTCGCGCGCGACTTTGCAATCTCGATGCTGGTCGATAAGGCCGGGGACGATTATTATCGCGCGTATAACACGTCGCTATGCTATGTCAATATCCGGTCGAACGCGTTTTTCTTCGAGCTTGGCGGGAATGACCATTACGTGGTCGGATCGCCGCAGCAGATGCTTGGCGCATGCGATTTCTCCGACTATAGTACGCCTTCAGCCATAAACCCGTTCGCGCAATACTGCAATTCGTTCAGCCTGTTTATGGACACCGGCGGCGATGATATTTACGAATCGTGGACCCGCGAGGAGGTTCCGTCCACTGAAACTGCGGATCAGTCTACCGGCACGATCCCTCAGCCTCCACAATTTATCGATCATTATGTACCGAGTGAAATATACGGGAACAATATGCGATGGGAATTCCCGATTCCCGGGACTGAGACTTATGGCTACAACAATTTCGGTATCGGGTGGGACCTTGAAGCGGGAGGCGCATCTAATCCGGAGTTCAATGGGAGTGTAATTGACATGACCTGGCTCGACCCCCGTCCGGAACCAGAGGCGGGAGAAGGGGAATAGGAATAAGTATTGGAAATTAAAATGGGGAGAAATATGCAGGAAATTTCAGGAGAAAATGGAGAGTACATCGAGCCTATAGGATTGGTCAGGCTGATCCCGATGTTTAGAAATGCCTGGAAATCCCCCGTGTTCCAGCGCCATCTTAAAGACCATAAAGACCGGAATTTTGTTAAACCGATTTATGCGTTGTATATAGGATTCGGTGTTGCGATTGCCATAGGGAGCATCTTAGGGACTTCAAATGATCCCCATTTGGGAATGCATTCGATGTACACAGCCACGGTTATAGCCCCATCAATTATTGCGATAATCATATGCATGGGGAAATTAATGGCCCCGATTTTTATAATAACGCCGCTTCGGATAATGGAAATAGTGTCATCCGACGAATTTGATCCCTTAATCATGACTCCATTAACCGACGAGGAGATTTTCATACCAGAAGCATTAACACCCGTACTCATCAATCAAAAAGTGATAGAAGAAACGGTTTTATTCATAATTGGACTGAATATCGGGTCTTTGTTTGATATTTTTTACTGGGCTCAGGAATTTCGCGAAGTTTTTAGAAACAGTGAAATATATTATGTTTTTATCATTGGTTTTATCCTTGCAGCAATAATTAATTTCGTGCTTATTCTCATCCATTTGGCTCTTGCCTCCTCAATATCGGGTTTATTTTACCCAATTCCTGTATCAATCCTACCGGCGATAATTCGGGTTATTATGGCTTGGTTAATTTCATTAATAACTGCAATAATGGGATCATATATCTGTTTGTTTTTACTCTGGTTCTATTTAGATAAACCAGGATTTTTTGATGGTCTTGTCCCTTTCTGGACGGTTCCCTTGCAGGTTGTCGTTTTTGGCCTAATGGTGAAAATGCATGCCAACGAAGGTGTCAGGGAATTCTCAAAGCGACGTCGGAATAAGTAATCCCCCAAAAAATTACATTCTTTCCTCCCCCCTTGACAACCTACCACGATAATAGTATAATCGCATGTGATTAGCGGAGTTATAAATGATATCTAAAACAGGACTTAATGCTCTAAAAGCTCTCGCGACACTCGCAAGTCTCGGCAACAACGAGTACATGGGCGCGAATGTGGTCGCTGAGAAAATCGACGCACCGCGCAATTATCTCGGGAAAATTCTCGGGACTCTCACGCGCGAAGGGATCGTTATATCCCAGAAAGGATCAGGGGGCGGCGTGCGTCTTGCGACTAAGCCCGAAAAAATCACCCTTTTCGACGCGCTTGAGCCGATCGAGCATCTTTCCGAATGGACAACCTGCTTTTTCCGCGACGGGTCATGCCATGATAAAGGCTCGTGCTCGGTCCATTCGAAATGGGGTCCGGTACGCGATCAGTATTTTAAATTCTTAAAGACAACAACAATCGCGGATTTAACCGACGATTTTCAAAATTGATTACAGAGCGGGGACAACTTTTTTTCAAAAAGCGAAAAATAAGGTGTCCCCGATGAAGAATTCAGGATTTGGGGACACCTTATTTTTTGCCTGTGAAATTCTTGAATTGTACTTATCACTAGCCAGGCAAAAAAAAGGTGTCCCCAAAAATACTCTCA
>JAPKYR010000182.1 GCA_026394215.1 bacterium | reverse complement strand
CATGCTGGTTCCCATGGCGGTGGGAGCGAGTCATTTTTTTCAGTGAACAGAAGGTACCTGATCCCAAGAAAATTCCAGAACGGCTGCGAATAGTGGATCGGATCGGACGGAAGGTCGAGTGTCCTGGAATTTCTGCTCATTGACGGATCGATCGATCTAAAAAAGTGGGCGTAGTCCGCCGACACGAAGCTGTCGAATCCGCCCGGTTCATCGAGATCGTAGATCATTGGTGAGTTTGGCGCGAGTATGGTCGATCGGTCTCTGAAAATCCGGAACGGACCATCCTCTCCCATTTTTTCTTCCAGGAATCCGATACTCGCCGTCTCGAAACATGTTTTCCCTTTTGGAACCAGCGGCATGAAATGCTCATGATAAGGGACAAGGTCGATTATCGCGAGAATCACTATCACCGACGCCAGAGCGCCGTTGCTCAAACGTCCGCGCGTGTAAGCATACATGAGTATCGCCGTGATCCAGACAAAAATGAGATGTCCGAATATTGTCATAATAACCAGAGACACCTGAACCGGAAGGACGACCGGCAGTACGCGTACAAGCATAAACCCCGCGCCAATCACGACCATCATGAGAAGCAGGAATCCAAATACTTTTTCAAATTTTTTTGTGAAATCGACATCGGCTTTCAATCGGGAAAGTATGTTATCCAGGACAAAGCTCGCGACGATGATCATGGAAGTCAGCGTCAGGAAATCCGGCTTCACCGTGCTGATCCTGAACCCGGGCAGGATTTTCACTATCACTTCGTAAAACCCGTTGAAGGCGAGACATAAAAGCCCGAAGAGCGCGATGATCGCGAACAGTTTTGCAAATCTGTTTCGCCAGACGATGGGGAAGAACAGGAATCCGAAAGCCGCGAGAATCCCGATGTACGTATGATTGTAAATTCCCAGAACAAATTGCGGCAGTGTGCTGATCGGATCGACAAGGTAATCGCCCCACAGGGTTGGGAAGAAAATCGCGAGGAGATAGGCGGGCGATGTGTGACGCTCAAGGTCGGTCATCGACTGCAGTTCCGTATTGAATTCCGCAAGCGCGCGTATCGACTGCCGGAAAAATTCTATTGTCGGAAGATTCTGCATCGCGCCGAGAAGGAAAACCGCGACAAGCATGATAGCAAGCCCGGAAAACCTTTTTAATCCCGGCTTCAGACCATCCCCGTACGCGAACAATACCCATGCGATAAAAATGTAGATCCCGAACACGACCATCTGCGGATAACTTGCCAAAGTCAGCAGCGTAAATGAAATTATGAATCCGATGATTCCGCGGATGTCCCTGAGTGCGCAGGCGCGATGGAGGTAGTACATCGACATCACGATGTAGCATTTGTCGGCGACGATAAATCCCATCCAGGGTATATACGCTCCCTGGAAAATGAACGCGATTGTCCCGAATGCCGATGCCGGACGCGAGATTCCAAGCGATTTCAGAAATAAGTACATAAACCATGCGGCAAGCATGTAATGGATAAAATAAATTATTGAAAGGGCAGTGACCGGATTGAAAAGCCAGACCGGAATCAGAACGAGCGGATCGAACAGCCCGGTAAGACGGTTCGCGGTGAATGGCGTGCCGGAAAACATCCTTGAATTCCAGAGCGGAAAATCGCCGTTCTGAAGATTCTCGTGCGCGAAGACCGCCCACGGGTATGTCTGCGTGGTGGGATCGTCGGCGAAACTTTCGGGTCGCGACCATTCCGCTGACGGAAGCTGGCTCTTCCACGGCTCGTAATTCCTTAGCGAACTCATGAACGGATCGTGCGTGCCGAGAATGACGCCGCGGAATGTCCAGAGGACAAGCAGAAGCAGCAGCCCGAAGATATACAGGTCGGCTCTCACAAGACGCCATTGGTCGATCCGCGACATGGGGATATTCTAGCGTAAAAAATGTAATAGAAGTAGTGCGGATTGAATTGGATGAGTTGCGGATTGACGGGTTCGCCGACTCGACAGTGCTACCGGCAGGTGAGCTGGAATTTTTTTCCGCTTGCGAAAATTCCATATATTTCCCATAAGCTATTTACATCCCCTCAAAACTGTTTAAATATTAATCGCGAAGCCACAGTCAGAAAATAAGGAAGACTCAGTGGTTTACAAATTAATATTCCGACAAGAGGGTAGGAAAAAAATGGTAAACGACAAAAGCGAGGTACCTGATCCTGGAAGTAAGGAAAAGGATAAAGAAAAAGAGAAAAGCAAATCGGGCAAGCAGATCATGAAGGGAGAGGTCCCAAACCTCGAAGAGCATGTCAAGTCAGACTGGTGGCGGTACATTTTCAACTCCATCTACATGAAAACGGATGGCGATGTAGTCGACGATAACCGTCTGACGGCCACTGAAATCGATCATTTCAGCACTCTGTTAAACATTAACAAGGATGATCACATCCTCGATCTGTGCTGCGGACAGGGACGGCATTCGCTGGAATTATCGCGAAGGGGATTCAGCAATATCGTCGGTTTCGATCGCTCGCATTACCTGATCCAGAGGGCGCGCAGCAGGGCGAAAAAAGAAAACCTCGTGGCTAAATTCCGCGAAGGGGACGCGAGAAAGCTTCCATTTTCGCCGGATACATTCGATGTCGTTATGATTCTTGGAAACAGCATCGGCTATTTCGAAACCATGCAGGACGACATGCGCGTGCTCAAGGAAGTGTTCCGTGTCCTGAAACCGTGGGGACGTATTCTTCTCGATGTCGCGGACGGAGGGTTCCTGAAAAATAATTATCAGCCGCGATCATGGGAATGGATCAGCAATAACATGTTCGTCTGCAGGGAAAGATCGCTTTCAATCGACGGTCACAGGCTGGTCTCAAGGGAAGTCGTGACCCATGTCGATAAGGGCGTCATCGCCGACCAGTTCTATGCTGAACGGTTATACACGGACGAGAGCATGGGGAAACTGCTTCTCGCGGCCGGTTACACAAGCTTCGAAAGTCATGGAACGATCATCCCGGATTCGCAGCGTAACCAGGATCTCGGTATGATGGAGAAGAGGATGATCCTGACGGCGCAGGTCAAGAAAGAATGGTCCAAGTCGAAGAGCAAAAAAAAGGATGTCAGAAATGTCGTCGTCATACTTGGAGATCCTCGGAAATTCGATCCGCTGAAACCTCAATCGGTTTTCGATGACGACGATTTTTATACTATCGACCAGATGAAAGACGCATTGAGGGGCCTTCCCGAATACAGTTTCAAGTTCATCGACAATCACGATACTTTAATTCACGACCTTACCGAACTTAAGGGTAAAACCGATGTAGTATTAAACCTCTGCGATGAGGGCTTCAACAACAATCCGAGGCTGGAGCTTCATGTGCCGAGCCTGCTTGAAGCGTTAAACATCCCTTACTCCGGGGCAGGTCCTCAGTGCCTTGCCATTTGTTATGACAAGTCGCTCACAAGGGGGCTCGCGAAGGAAATGGATATTCCCGTCGCTGAAGCGGATATTATCAGGCCGGAAGACACGATCATGGAAATTCCATTCGGCTTTCCGGTTATCACGAAGCCGAATTTTGGCGATTCGAGCTTTGGGATTACCCAGAGAAGTATCGCGAACAACGTCAAGGAATTGGAAAACGCAATCAAGGAAATCAAGGACAAATTCGGATACGATAAACCGATCCTTGTCGAGGAATTCCTGACCGGTTCCGATATTTCGGTCGGGATAATCGGTAATCCTCCCGATTCTTACACGGTGCTTCCGATAATCGAGGAAGATTATTCCTTGCTGCCGCAGGATCTTCCAAGGTTGTGCGGATACGAGGCAAAGTGGCTTCCCGATTCCCCCTATTTTAAAATCACATCCATCCCCGCGCAGCTTCCGGAAGAAACCGAGAAATTCGTGATTGCCTGCTGTTTAAGGTTGTATGAGCGGCTTGAATGCCGCGACTACTGCCGCTTTGACTGGCGTCTCGATTCCGAAGGCAACCCAAAGCTGCTCGAGGTTAATCCGAATCCCGGCTGGTGCTGGGATGGCCATCTCGCGAAAATGGCAAAAATTCAGGGCATGGGCTACAAGGAAATGCTCACAGCCATACTTGCATCTGTTGAACAACGCTACGGACTTGCTCAGGAACGCGCCACAAACGGGCAGCATGCGAATCCCGAACTGGTGGAAGTTACTAACAGTCTATAAAAGGGCTATTCATTAATATTTTGGAGAGGTGAGGTAATTTAGTGCTATAATTAATATTATTGCACAATGCTTGGGGAGGATTAGCTAATGCACCGATCATGTTTTATTCTTCTTATCATCGCAATGATGTGGTTGATTATTTCCGGCTGTGCCGGACAGGGCTCGCAGCCTGTCACTCCCGATGCGGCATTTTCCCCGTCGGAATTAACGGGGAATGCTGCGGCAGCGCCTGATTCAAGCGAGGGGAGCCATTACCTGCTTGCGTACAATTTTATTTATGTCGATGTGGAAAATCCCGACAGCCCGAAAATCGAGATAATCCCGGTACGTGAAGGGGAAATCCATTTTAACGTCCTGAAATTTCTCGAGGGAGCGCCGTGCTACGACTGTTTCAGGATCATGGGTTTCAATTTTCCAGGACCGGGTTATCAGTACCTGGATCTGGATATTCGAATCGATCACCCGTTCGACGGACTTTTATACTCCGTTTTCGATATCAGGACAATTATCATGTTCAACGGAAGCCATGCGTTTCCATCGATCGGGAAGTCGATTTCCGATCCTTCCATTGGCGAAGGCTTGCTTCTCAACGCCGACGGCTACACCGCATTGTATAACGGCTCGACACTAACCGCACCTGTCGGGGATTTTCAGAAATATTTTCCGGGCAAATTATCGACACAGACAGTGCCCAATTCGGATATCAATGGATTTATTTATTTCCGTACCGACGATCCGGCTAATAACCGCAATGCCTTTTACGCCGGGTCGCTCGACGTGAAGACACTCTCGATGAAGCTTCCGTCCGACACTTTTGTCATCGGATATGCCGTCGATGTCTCATGGGCGCCGCCGATTTCGGAACCGGTCGACGATCCGCTCAATGATTTTGGTACCGATGCGAACTGCCTGGAGCCCTGGAATATTTCTGTTTCTGAAGAACAGATAGGGCAGGGCTTAACAGACGCGGGTGGCGAGACGATATTGTTGATCGATGTCTATGACTGGCAGGGAAAATCGACATATCACGACCCGTTAGTCGAATGTCCGGAGCTTTTCGACGGTGTATCGACCGCTGCATGGATAAGCGATGGGAGCGGTTTTGCGAGTTATGAAGTAACAGTTTCAAATACTAAACTTGCTCCTATCGGCGATTACATATGCCTTATCGGAGTAGTAGCGGACGAGAATGATCCGGTCGGAAAACCGTGGCTCGATCTGACTGCATATCAATTGCAGACTCTGACAGTCGTTGAGAAAGTATATGTAAATCCGGTAGCTATTGCTGAAGCTGTACCGAATTCGCAGTATGAAAATTGTCCGATTAGTTTTTCAGGTTCGAATTCGTACGATCCCGATGGCGGGTCAATCCAGCTTTATGAGTGGGACTGGGATAATGATGGTATATTTGATGACACTGGGGAAGAAATCGAGCACACATGGAGCGATGCAGGCACATATTATGTGCAATTGCGGGTCACCGATGATGAAGGTGCGACAGACACTCTTGACGAACCATTGGAGGTTTATATTCTCCCTGCAGTACCAGGGTGTCTTTGCTGGGTGAAAGACGCCGGAGGACACGGTTTTGAAAAGGGCAATGCAATCACGGCACTTTCAGATAATTCGACAGTCGTGACAGGAGTGTTTTATGGGTCGGCCACATTCGGGCCTGGTGAGCCGAACCAGACAGTCCTGACTTCTGGTGGTTTATTCATCGCGCGCTACAACCCGGACGGTACACTCGCTTGGGCGAAGAGCGCCGGAGGATCTGGCGATGGAATCACGACGCTTTCGGACAATTCGACAGTCGTGACAGGATTCTTTGGAGGATCAGCCACATTTGGACCGGGCGAGCCTAATGAGACAGTCCTGACTTCCGCTGGAAATTCCGATATCTTCATCGCGCATTACAATCCTGATGGCATCCTCATCTGGGCGAAAATGGCAGGAGGGATTTATTTTGATGGGGGCTTTGGAATCACCTCGCTTTCCGACGATTCGACGGTCGTAACAGGGTATTTTTCTGCAACGGCTACATTCGGCACAGGTGAGCCGAACGAGACAGTCCTGACTTCCGTTGGAGATTCGGATATCTTCATCGCGCGTTACAATCCAGATGGCACACTCGCGTGGGCGAAACGCGCCAAAGGAATTTACCACGATGACAGAGGCTATGGAATCACATCGCTTTCGGACGATTCGACAGTCGTGACAGGAGTGTTTGAAGACTCGGCCACTTTTGGAGAGGGCGAGCCTAACGAGACAATCCTGACTTCCAATGGTTATGATGCTTTCTTCATTGCGCGTTACAACCCGGATGGCACACTCGCCTGGGCGAAAAGCGACTATGGAACCAGCTCTGGCTATGGGATCACGACACTTTCGGATAATTCAACAGTCGTGACAGGATGGTGTCGGGGCAATACCATCTTCGGACCTGGGGAGCCAAACGAGACTGTTATGACTTGCGCTTCAACACCCGATTCCGCTATCTTCATCGCGCGTTTCAACACTGACGGTACACTCGCATGGGCGAAATGCGCAGGTGGTGAGGAAACCTTTAATCATGGCTCAGGAATCACGACACTTTCGGACAATTCGACTGTCGTGACGGGATATTTTGCTGAATCAGGCATATTCGGAGAGGGCGAGCCTAACGAGACAGTACTGATTTGCGATGGTTGGCATGCTATCTTCGTCGCGCATTACAACCCGGATGGCTTACTCGTTTGGGCGAAACGTGCGGGAGGGTTAGATGTTGATGCTGGTGAAGGAATCACGGCGCTTACGGATGATTCTGCAGTTGTAACAGGAGACTTCAGATATTCTGCAATATTCGGACCTGGCGAGCCGAATGAGATAATCCTAACTGCAGCCGGTTATGTGGATATCTTTGTCGCGCGATATGGGCCGTAAATCTGCCTGATGCTGTCGATATATGGGGGAACCCGATTTTCTACCAACCCTCAGACGGCATCGGGAAGTAGAAAAAGTCGTTGTGCGGCGGCGCGGAATCCATATCGATCATGATCATATTTCGTAGATCGGGATCGGTGTTGATCGCCATGCAGTGCGGGTTGTCCCACGATCCGAAATTCGGTCCGAGCACAACATCGTTGAGAATATTAAAATCCGTATCGATCCTCATAAGGTGAAGGTGGATCGACCCGTCCCATGTCTGGTACATGACCATCAGGCGGCAATTTTCGACCGATAGATCGGAGTGATCGAATTCGATATCCACCCTTGTTGTCCCGGAATATGGATTTGGGCAGAATGCCATCGATTCCGGATACAAATCGGCATTAGCGACCCATTGCGGAGGCGATACGCTTATATCGTATTTCACAAAAATCTCGCCGCTGGAACTGTTGGCAAAAACGAACAGGGAATCTTCCGCGTAGCTGATCGCGATATCCGCGACCCAGTTGCAGATCACAGGTCCGCCGGTACCGGTCACGGTCAGATCGTCATTGATCTCAAGACGGTCGGCGAGATTTTCGACATAATACGGATTTGACGGCTGAAGCTCATAATGCCTGAGCTGCCATACAGGCGGCAGAATTTCCTGAGGCGGTCCGGGCCATTCGCCGCGAAGGTCGGTCACGATCCATAAGTCCCCGTCCTTGTCAAAATCCATGCCCGGTATCACGGAAATTTTTCCGGGATACGCATCCGAAGTTGTCTCGATCACAACAGAATCGACATTGACCCCGTCCTCATCGATGATCTGCACCGTGTCGAACATTCTCCCATTGACTACCCCGATCTGGGCATTCATCGGATTCTGGTCGATCTGTGCGGTCATCCCGACATAGTTTGTACTACCATCAATTCTTCCGGGAAGTGAGAAGTAATCGGTTGCAGGTGTATCGCCGGGAATATCGGGATCGAATGCGACATAGTACCCGGTATAGTCGCCGAACTGGTCAATATCTCTTTTGACTACACATTCTCCCGCATGGCTTCCCGCCTCAAGAATTGCCAGATCGCCTCTCTGACAATTGAAATTCCAGGATAGTCCGCCAGTAAGAAAATATTTCCCGCCGTATTCATGCATGCCATCCGCGCAGTCGACAGTGAATCCGTCCTCAAGAACTCCTTCCTGCATGTCGGGATTAATCACCGCCACGTCGTATATGCCGTTATGAACCAGGGCCAGGTTGAGATCGCATGTTATCTGCGTTCCACCACCCATCATAACTTCGTTTTCGAATTCAATGTTCCCGTAATCCGCATTTCTTAATTCAACCTGCGCGCCGTCCTGGAAAAACCGACCCTGGACAATTACATCGGTAAGTTGATCGCCCGATTGCGCGAAATTCGGATCAATACTGATCACAACGGGCGCAGGCACGGTGCTACTTTCGGTCCCGATATGAACCGAGGTCAGAACGTATGATCCAAGCGGCGCGTCGGGATAATCAAAATTTTCCCCGCCCTGAATTTGAGGTTCGTATCCGATTCCGTCGGACGTCTCGACAAATACAAGCATCTCTTCTTCGCCCGAATGGGTCAGAGTGAGGTTGCCGAGTGAAACTTCAAAAACGCTTGATGTCGGTCCGTCCGGAAGGACAGTTGCCGTCGGCATGACATCGATCGGTCCATTAAGCGCCGGGGATTCAAGCCAGATACTGTCGATTTCATTAGCGACGCCTTTTGGGTCGGCCACAGCCTGCCAGTCATAGACTCGAATTCCCAGATTTATTTCGCCGCCGCTGCTTGTCGAGTCCTGATACCATGCGGTGCTCTCACCCTGAAGGACGCTGACACAATAAGCTTCAGCCATATTCGCTGTCAGCGGGAACGAGTCCACCGGATAATTGGGAGCGCCGGACTTATCCGGAAGATCCCACGAAAAATCTATTGCGTAATTGAATGTAAAATCCGGTTTGTCGCAGTTCATCGCGAATTGAATAAACATAGGACGTTTAAGAACGGCAGTGCCGGATTCGAACGTCCCGCGCGATGCCGGGTCGAGTTCCCATACCGGCTCATCGTAATCGAAAGCCGAAGAATAATATTTATAACCATTTAATGTCGCTGTTGGATAAACCGGAAAGCCCATCTGCCCTTTTGTGTAGCCGAACAGGCATTCGAACGAAGTAAATTCCTGCGCGTTCCACCACCGCGTGTATCCATCGGCGTTTACAAGCCTTGTTTCATCGACGTCCGCATAAATCGCGGTCGGATCATGAACCGATGCTTTCGTCCCGTTCGAGATAAGAATCCCGCGAAGGTCGAAAGCACGGGATATAGGGTTACCTGGAATCGGATGTCTGATCCCGAAATTTACCTCAATATAACCCTCCGCAATGTGGGAAATATCCAGCGCCTGAACGCTGACAAGATTCACCGGGTTCGCCGGCGGTTGGAGAATTCTGAGAACATTAGCCGTAAATTGAGTGGTTCGAAGCGGGACGATATCAGCCGCGCCGGTTTCGGAATCGATTGAAATTGTGTAATAGCCGAGGAGGTATCGGGATGAGTCGTTCCGGTCCTGAGAGATTTGGGGCTGGCTCGGGTCGCTTGATGGTGAGGTTACTGAAACACTGCCGCCACTGCAGGAAGTGAACAGCGTGATGCTTAAAGCCAGGACCGCGATAAATCGGTAAAACATTTACACACCTCGTGTTTTGCCGTTCCCGGCATGAGGGTTGGAGAATTCAGACTGAATTTGAGAATCTCTCCACGACATAATCTTAACACAAAAACAAAAAAATAGTCAGGTTAGACGCCGTTGCGTCATATAATATTTAGATACGGTTCGGGCTTTCCGAATCTGCAGTCAATGGTAAATATTTCCGGGCGTTCCGTTTTTGGAAGCCCGGAACGCGTATTTTTATGATATAAATATCATTTGGGACCGGAATTGTCAGGAGAACCAAAATGGTTGACCAGAAATTTAAAGACATCACCCTGGATATGATTAAATTTATCGAGGCGTCCCCGACCGCATCGCACTCGGTCGCGGAATCGATCAGACGTCTTGAGGCAGTCGGGTTCAGGCATCTTGATGAAAAAGATAAATGGGATGTCAAGCCGTGCGACTGGGTCTATTTCACGCGCAACGGGTCATCATTAATCGCGGTGAGGGTCGGGACAGCCAGTTACGCGAGCGCGGGATTCAGGATCGTCGGCGCGCACACCGATTTTCCGGGCTTGAGGTTGAAACCAAACGGTGTTTACTCGAAAAATGGGTATCTGCAACTTGGTGTGGAAATTTATGGCGGGCCGATTATCCACTCATGGCTCGATCGCGACCTTGGAATTGCCGGGCGGCTGGTGGTTGAGGATGGAGGGGAGAGCGATGTCGTGCTATTCGACGTCAAACGCCCGGTCTGCCGAATCCCAGACCTCGCTCCGCATATAAGGGTCAATAAAACCGAAGAAATTAAATTCAACAAACAGGATCATATGCCGCCGGTGATCGGCCTTGGCGATGAAAAGTCGCTTGAAGAGGAACCGGTGAAAAAGCTGACCGCGAAAACCGCCGGGGTCGATCCCGCGAAGGTTTCGTCGTATTCTATTGAAATATACGATGTCCAGCCCGGAACATTGGGTGGAATGAACGAGGAATTCGTCTTTAGCCGGAGTCTTGATAATCTGTCGAGTTGCCATGCAGCGATAAAAGCGCTCTTAAAAGCACCCGATAATGTGCCGTTTTCGCAGGTGGTGGCATTATTCGATAACGAGGAGGTCGGCTCGCAGACAATGCAGGGGGCGCGATCGGGATTCTTAGACACTGTGCTCGAACGTTTGTGCATGGGGACGGAAAATTCGCGCGAGGACTATTTTCGCGCCCTTGCGAATTCAATTTTTATTTCCTGCGATGGCGCGCATGCTTTGAATCCGAATTATCCCGAAGCGCATGAACCCAGACATTATCTTTATCTGAATGGCGGGCCGGTTATGAAGGTCAACGCGATGCAGAATTATGCGACTCAGATCGAAGCGAAGGAACATCTCGAAAAATGCGCGAAGAGGGCGGAGGTCCCGTTACAGACTTTTGTGGCAAGAACCGATGTCGGTACGGGAAGCACGATCGGTCCGATGACCGCAAGCCGTCTGGGGATAAGGGCGGTGGATATCGGTAATCCGATGGTATCGATGCATTCGATACGTGAGATGGGCGGCACGGAAGACCAACTGCATATGGTGAACCTGCTTATTCAGCATTTTTCATAAGTCTCACCGATCAGCAAAATTGGGGAGTAGTGACAACAAGGGAAAACTGGATCGGCAGGCAAGGTTTACCACAACTGAATTATCCGCAAACCGTCATAACCATCCGCGACATACGCGTAACCACCGGATACTGCCACTCTCCTTGCATTCGCTGTGTCGACTGAATCTACGATGTACGCGGATTCAGGAGGGTCTATATCGATTATCTGAAGGCCTTTATCATCTCCATCCGCCACATACGCATAGCTGCCGGACACAACTACACCCAATGCCCACCCCGGTGTGTCGACTGTATTAACGATATATGCGGACTCGGGAGGGTCTATGTCGATTATTTTAAGACCGCCATAATAATCATCTGCTACATACGCGTACCCTCCGGATACAGCTACATCATTTGCATGTTCCGTGACGACTGTATTAACGATATATGCGGACTCTGGAGGGTTTATATCGATAATCTGAAGGCCGAACTGAAGACATGTCACATACGCGTAGCTGCCTGACACAGTAACACTATTAGCATACGCCGGCATTTCGACTGAATTTACGATGTATGCGGAATCGGGAGAGTCTATATCGATTATCTGAAGACTAGCCCCCATCGCCGCATACGCGTACCCGCCGGATACGGTCACATCTTCAACACCATAAGAATCCGTTATCGTTACTTCATTCACTAAATATGCAGAACCTGGAGGGTCTATATCGATTATCTGAAGACTCTGATCTTCATGATGAGGCGCGTTATCTGCTATGTACGCGTATCCGTTGGACACTTCTACAGCTTGTGCATCCTCAATCTGCGTGGTTATTGCATTCACGATGTAAGGGGAATAGGGAGACTCAATGTCGACTATCTTAAAATAACCATAACCATCCGCCACATACGCATATCCGCCGGACACGGCTACATCACGTGAGTCAAATAGCGAGTAAAATGCCCCTGCGCAGTATGCATCATTGAGAGGTTCTATGTCGATTACCAGTAGACCTAAATATCTACTCGTCGCATACGCATACCCCCCGGACACGGCAATCCGACCAAGATACTGAAACGGTGTGTCGACTGTATTCGCGATGTATGCGGACTCGGGAGGATCTATGTCGATCATTAAGAGACTACTCTCTTGCACATCTGCAGCAACCAAATACGCGTACCCGCCTGACACGGCTACGCCATATGGATTCTGCTGCCCCGTATTGACAGAATTTACGGTGTATGCGGATTCAGGAGGCTCAATGTCGATTATCCTAAGACCGTTACTTTCACTCAAATACGCGTAACCGCCAGAAACGGAAATATAACGTGTATACCATACGGGTATTTGGTTCACGATGTGTGCGGATCCAAGAGGGCTTATTTCTATTATATGAAGAAAATAATAAGAATTATAATATCCACCAATATATGTATGTTCGGCAGTAACAAAATACGCGTACCCGCCTGACATGGCTAAAGCAAGCCCATAATCCGACTGCGTGCTGACTTGACTCACGACGTATGCCGACTCCGGAGGATCTATGTCGAATATCTTAATAGTGTGACTACTATAACTCATCACACATGCATAACCGCCTGATACGGCTATATCATGAGGATCGTCTTCCCACAGGGTGATTGAATTCACGATGTAAGCGGACTCGGGAGGATCTATATTGATTATTTCAAGACTTTTAATACCAATCATGTACGCGTACCCGCCTGACACGTCAACACGCCAATCATCCGCCGACGCACCGACAAAATTCACCCATATGGGATTGGCAGGATCAGAAATGTCAAAAATATGCAATCCGTATCTACCCGCGATATAAGCATAATTCCCATCTATTGCAATATCATAAGGGGTGAAGGCAAGCCAGGGTGGGGTGATATCAACAGGATTGAATGTAAAATCCTGAATAATTATTTCCAGCGGTGCATCAAGAAGGTCGGTTTCCCCTTCATCATCGGTAACCCGGAGTTGCACATAGTAGGTGCCCGGAAAATCCCAGACGTGATCAACCTCAGCTCCCTCCTCGTCGTATGTCCCATCGTTGTCCCAATCCCATTCCCACTTCGTAATCGCAACGCCTTCGCAGTCATTGTCATATGACCCGGTCCCGTCAAAATGGTCGATGGCGCCTACATCCGGATTGCTGTCTGCAACCGCAACTGCGGATGGCAATGCGTTTATAACCGTAATTTCGATTGGGGATAAGATCTCGTCAGTCGCACCATTGAAATCAGTCACGCGATACATCACCAGGTATGTGCCCGGTATATCCCAGGTATGGTAAACATCGGCGCCCTGTTCATCGTATGTACCGTCATTATTCCAGTCCCATTCATACCGGACGAGCATTGCTCCTTTAACAGCGTCGGAACCGCAATCGGTAAAATGTACGGGCTCACAGACAACGGTAGTTAATGGATCGGCTTCACCGCACGCTTCGGGAGGCAGGTTATTATTGATTGTAATTTCCAGTGGATCATCAAGGATATCAGTTATACCCTCGTCATCCAATAGCCGAAGCTGGACTTGGTAAGTGCCGGTCTCAATCCATGTATGATCGACATTCTCGCCAGTCTGGTCGTAAGTGCCGTCGTTATTCCAGTCCCACTCATAGAGCTGGATGGTTCCACCGTCCGGATCGGTTGAGTCAGATGCCGAAAAACTGACAGGAAAATTTACCGCCTGGGGATTCGGATCGGCTTTTGCAATCGCGACCGGCGCCGATTCGTCCGGTACAGTCGGAGGTGAACCATGTCCCGAGCATCCGAAAATGAGCAGTATCGTTGCGATAATTAATAAATGATGAATTCTCATTCTGACAACCTCCCGGGATGTAACGCCTTTAGACAGGAAATTATATAAAACCATCAATAACAAGTCAAAAGACTGGCAACCTTTCGCTTTTTCAGCCGGCAAAATTCCCATGATGTCCGGTCGAAAAGACGCCTGGATCCGTGACATAAAAATTCCGAAACAATGCGCTGCCTGGTAATCTCAGGGCATTTCCGGTATATTCTCAGCCCTAAAATAATCAAAGCAACCCGATTCCAGTCGATTTTTTACTGTATTTTTCCCTTTCGTTAAGGTATTATAAAATTGTAACCTGAGTATTTATATTTTATAATACTACCCAGCGGCAAAGGATATTATCCAATCCGGGAGGTTTTTAATTATGTTCCGGTTTATATACCATGCCTGGCGGGTTGTAGCTTTTGGATTCATGCTGTTCCTGATCACGGTTGCTGTATTGATCTCCGGTTGTTCAGGTTCATCGAATCCGGTCGACCCGTCTGCTCAACTCGGTATCAGCGACAGGGTACCCGATTCCGGCGAAGCGAATCGAATGCTTCTCGGGTATTACAACCTGTATTTCAATGAGGATCGAACCTCATGCGAAGTTAAGCCGGTCCGGGATGCTACATTCCATCTTAATGTGCTCCATTTCAATGAGTATTTCAATCCCGACGGCGTGAAGGTTGAGGATTTCTATATTCATCCTGATGGTACAATAACAATCGCTCTTCTATACACGCATCCTCTGCCATTGGATGAGTACACAATATTCGATGTCCGAGGCATCATGATGTTGCCACCCGTGTACTTCTGGCCAGCCCATATGGTAAATACTCCGGGGGTATTCCCAGGCCAGTCTGCGCTGCTGAATGCCGACGGTTATACGAGAAGATGGAATCCATGGGAATTTATGGATAACCCGGTTCCATTCAATTATTTTGACGGCAGTCTGACAAAGGGCATGGGTGAGAATGTCCAGACCGTTGTTAATCCTTATATCCAATACTGGACCAATACCGACCGCATGTATTTCCAGGCTAGTCTTTGGCAGATTAATCATTACCATATCAGCCTGGATCCGGAACAGAGTATTGTGGGTCTTGCTTTCGACTGCAGTTGGCAGGAACCTAATGAACCCGGAGCTGGCGGGAGGAAAATCCCAGGCGATTTCCCGCTGAGTGCGAACTCCCTTGAGCCTTACGTAATTTCTGTTGCCGGGCAGGAAGGGAATCTTGAATGCTCAATCGGGCTCTGGGCTGGCGGGGAAGCGGATGTCCTAATTAATGTGAAAGACTGGCAGAATGAGGCGTATGTGCCATTCGATAAGGTCCGCCTGGAAATCCCTGAACTTTACGAAGGCTCTCTTAATCCGTGGACCGGCGAAGGCACTGATAAGGACTTCACTTATCATTTTGACATTTTAAACGATAAAATTTTTGAGCCAAGAACCCTTGTGGGCTTATTCTCGATAGAATGTCCCGAGGAGGACCCCTATTTTGTCCCCGGTGTACCTCTTACGGCGTATCAGCTGATCACGCTCAATGTCGTAGAAGTGAACCCGCCGTTATGCAACGGAAATTCGGCCCTTCATATGGATTACGGCGGGACATTTAATCTGAATAATTCATACGGCAACCTTCATCTCGACAGCTCATTCCTTCCCGTTGCGATTGCCGGTGAAGGCGCGTTGCTTTTCGATGGCGGGAAAACCGGCGGAACAGAAAATGTCCAGGCTGCCCTTATTCCACCTTACGGGGGCAGCACATCGGCGAATACGATCATCACTCGCAGCGGCTATGACGCCGGTAACGCGCTTGTCGCGCAGACTAATGATTTCAACGGTCATATTCTGATCGTGAGCGACGCCGATCCCGACAACCTTCTCATCTTCAGCGGAACCGGTGAGCTCCTTCAGGATCCCTACGATCTCGGTCAGGGAGACGATGGCCTTAATGAACCTGTATGCCTGACCACGGACCCGGTTAACGGCGATATCTGGATGGTCGGTGATAAAGGTAGTATGGGTATTCATCTTGAAAGACTCATTTATCTTGAGCAGTCCGGTTCGTTCACATACGAGTTCGATCCTGCCTCGAAACTCGATCTCACCCCGTGGCTTGGTTCCGTCGATCCTAAGCCTCTCGGTATCGGTATCAACAGGCATTACAATTCCCTTTACCTCTTCCATGCTGACGATATGGGTTCGATCGAGAAGTTCGATCTTTCCATGACGCCCCCTGTCCATGACGACATATGGTCGAGAAGCGGAATTTTCGATCAGAAAATCACGCCCACCCACGTTGCCGGTATCAGGAAACTGATCGGGGGCGACCTTGTTATCGACCATGCGGACGGTGAAATGGATGCGCAATGCAGGATTCTTGTCTTCGCGAACACCGCCGATGGAAGTTCAAGGCTTGCCAAGCTCGATGTGTGGTGCCAGACGCTTAACTACACAAATCTCGGTTCCCCATTCTCATGCATGGCACTTAATAATTACTCAACCCCGTCCGACAGATGTCTTGTGCTGTTCCCGAATGCCATGGTCAACGAATTCGTGATTTTCCAGGCGCCTCCGGACTGGTAATATTTCGATTTTCAATGGTAAAAAATCCCCGGTCTCTGTTCATGTCGCGGTTTTAGTCGTGAACAGAGACCGGGTTTTATATTTCAGGCAGTTTTATGCTAACATCCTCCCTTTGGAGGATGTTATTAATGGCGGATGCCAGAGTACTATTAGGAAGACCGGTCGCGAACCAAATTACCGATTCGGTTCTCGAAAGATGCAACGCTTTTGAAATTAAGTTCAAACGTAAGCCGCGCCTCGGCGTGGTTACGATCGATAGTCCCGCGTCGCAAAGCTATTTGAAGACAATAAATTCGACCTGCGGAAAGACCGGTTGCGAGGTTATTGAAATCCCGCTTGGATCGGATCCCAGCCCGGAAAGTTTGGCGGGAATTATCTCCCCTTTGAACGACGATCCGAAAATTGACGGGATACTTGTCCAGACGCCTCTCCCGAAAAGTGTGACTACGGATCAGATTGGGAGCATAGTCGACAGAATGAAGGATATAGACGGTATTACGCCATATCAGGCGGGGCTTTTGTTCAGGGGATCGAAAAACGCTCTTGTTCCGCCTACGGCCCGTGCCGTGATGGAAATTCTTGGTTTCTACAGGATCGGCATACAGAGCCAGGAAGTAATAATTGTCGGTAGAAGCCTGGTAGTCGGAAAACCGCTGGGAATCCTGATGCTGGGTTTGAACGCGACAGTGACATGGTGCCATTCCCGTACATTGTCGTTATCCACGATTTCCAAACGGGCTGCGGTGCTGGTTGCCGCTATCGGTAAACCGAATTTTATCGACTCGGATTATGTGCGTCCGGGCGCGACAGTGATTGATGTCGGTATAAACGTCGATGAACATGGCACGCTTCTGGGCGATGTGGATATGCAAAGTATAGATTCCATTGCCGCAGCGTATACGCCTGTACCTGGCGGAGTAGGACCGGTCACATCTGCATGCCTGTTCGCGAACCTGCTCGATGCTGCGGAAGCCCGGATGAAATCGGGTTAAAAATTCCTCATTGGTTGTATGGCGTCTATCGCCCTGATCATCAATTCAACGGTGCTTACAAGCAGATCGGGGTTGATCCGGTCCGACGTGTCAGTTTCCCTGTGATATTCGGGATCGTCTCTCCAATGAATCCATGCCGACGGTACCCCGGAATATTCGAACGCTTCATGGTCGCTCCATGCGCGATGCTCTCCCGTGTGAACCGGAAGGTCCATTTCTCCGGCAGTGTCGAAAATAAGCTGCCGCCAGAAATCATCGGATTCACCCATGTTGTCGATCCATAACTCGGTCCCAACGCCGACCATGTCGATCGATGCGGCCGCGTACATCTGTCGGATAAGACCCGAATCGCCTGCCATATTTCGTGAACCATAGTGATGGTGCTCGACATGGGAATCTATCATTTCCTCGGCTCCGAAAAATGCAAATCTGATAGTGTAGGGCGGGACTGCATCTTTGAACACCCTCGCGAGTTCGAGTAGCACTGCGACGCCGGACGCATTATCGTTCGCGCCGGGAGACGGGGGCTTGCTGTCAAGATGAGCGCCGATAAGAATTATTTCGGGATTTTCACCGGGCAGGTCCGCATAAATATTCCGCGAGGCCAGCCCGTTATCAAGAGTAATTGGCTCAGTGGTGATTGCGCTGTAGCCATATCCTTCCAGCATGGCGGCAACATAATTTGCGGCAAGCCGTTCTCCGGCAGTACCCGCAGTACGGATGCCATACTCGTCAGCGAGTTGCGCGATATGGGCAAGCATTCTGTCGGGTTCGATCGAGGAGATCAGGTCATCGGCAGATGTGCAGATTTCCAGATGCGATGGTTGCTTATTTTGTTCGCCAGGGGCTTCAAGGATACCGGAAGGCCACGGGTGGAGGAGCAGAAATATTGTGCAGTAAATTAAAGCCCGTATCGGTATGCCCATGAGATACTCCCCATTTTTTTCCAGCATAGCAGGAATCAAGTCAAAATGACAACTAATTTAAGCTGCGATTGCATTCCGATAATCCTGTCAGGAAACATGGATTATGCGGTATACGGATTCTGAAATTTTGTGTTAATTCTATTAAAATCGGATAAACCGTATCAAAATAAATAGTGCGGGTTGGAGAAGGTGGGGTCCCGGACGGTGCCGGTTGTCCGGGACGCCCTGGATCCGTTCTGATGGCGACTGCCTTTCCGTGGGGATTAGTTCCATGTCGCCGCGCAGCATCGGGTCCATATCATAAACGAACTGGAGAGAACAAAACTGACATTTTCAATCGTGATTTTTGGTGATTTTTAACGAAATGATGCCGATATACTTCTCGGAGCAATGAAATTGTGATGCCGGTGTTGCATTATTGGTGTATAACATATTATAATTACATGAACCACACATATAGTCCTATTTGGGCTGCAGAAAGGAAAATATGATGACCTCCTATTCTCGATATTGGCTTTCAGGGCTTCTTAGCCTGATTATGCTTTTCGCATTATCCTGTTCCGGAAGCGGGGGAAACCCGATTACACCCCCATCTGGAACCGATCCCGGCCCCGATATCACTTCGGGTGCGGATAATTCCGCTGACCCCGGACTAACTCCGAGCGAGGATGATTCACACGCTTCGCAGGGAGCAACGTCACCCAATACTGTCATTGGTTTGTACGATGTAACATTCGATTACCAGACCACGCAGTTTGATGTTGTCCCGATAAGGGGCGCTGAGATAGCACTCAATGTCCTGAAACTGCTCCAACCCCCTGGGGGCGATATCGCGAATTTGCAAATTAAGGTTATTGCTTTTAACCAGCTTCTGTCTGATGGGCTGGTATCCGCAGAATTCACTATCAAGCATCCTATCAATGATCCGAAGCTGGCATGTTTCGATACCATGGGTATAATAATTGGAGATGGCGGAAATACATATGATGAGGATCCGGCTGTCAAGTATGGCGGCGTCAACGATATTCAGCTTCTGAATTTCGATGGATACACGCGATGGATGAATCCGGTGGAGTTCACCGCCCCGACATTTTTCGGTTACTCGGAAGGTATTTTCGGGACGAAAGACGTAAACTGGACCGCCAGTGTAAACCCATATAAATATTTCTCGACCTATATCGGCACAAACGAAGATATCCAGCCTTATTTCGATTCCATCGGCTCCACTACGACACGAGGCGTCTGGCAGCAGAACTCACCCGCTTCGCGTCAGTACGAGATTAAATTCCCGATGAATGGCGGGTCGCCTGTTATAAAGTTCCAGTATCTTATTCTCACCCACTGGGATCTCGCGGTCAATGACCAGGGCGACCCGATTGGTTTCCCGATGCCTAAGCAGTTCCCGCCTACGGCTAATGTGGCGGAAGCGGTTTTTATTGATGCCGATTCAACCGGCAGTAATTTGTTTTACGATGAGGTATCTGGTAGTGGGGGAGGCAACCTGGTTTTAACCCTTAAAATCTATGACTGGCAGGGTCTTCAATCTTTTGGTGGAACCGGCGCTTTCGATCAGGTCGATTCGATCGGGCTTGGAAGTCCTGATGGGTTGTTTGGCGGGACCGGTTATCTGCTTAATTCGACCGCTCTTGCCGGTTCGGAGGTTTCAATAGGGGAATATTCGACAACTTTGAGTGTCGTAATTTCCGATCTTGAACCTCAGAAGTCCGGAACAAAGGAGATTTTCCTGGCTGTGTACAACAAGGATCCGAATGGCTACGGCCCCTTTGGCATCTTCCCTGCAGATGCGCGTCTTGCCGCTTACACTAAGTTCAGCGTAGACGTTTCTCAGGGTGATCCTTCCAATGAGCCGCCAGTGATTGAAGAGATCCAGGGTCCGGAATCGGTGACTTGTTTTGATGCCGATATCGTTTATACGTGTATCGCCACCGATCCGAATACATACAGTGTTATTCAGTACAAATGGGAACTGATTAGACCCCCGGGAGTTCCGGGATTTCTTGGTCCTTATTCAGACGATAATACTGCCGTTATCGACTGGTCTGATGGTTCCGCTAATCCTCCCGGATCTTACGAGCTATGGTTCCAGGTCACGGACGGCCAGTTCACAGATGAGCTGGAACTTTCTATTCAGAAACAGGCGTCTTCATTTCTGGTAGACCCGATTACTTCTGACGATGAATATAAAAATAATGTTTTATGCACTGTTACCGATGCGTTGTACGAGGTTTCCATACGCACCTGCGGGCAGCCTATACAGCCAATTTTCCAGTGGTTACGCGGCGCAGGCGACCCCCCCGAAACAATCGACCCGATGGATCCCAATTGGACGATACCGTCTCAGGATACATTTATTAATTATAGCTGGAATCAAACATCTGTTGGTCAATGGTGGATCGTGGCCAAGGCAATCGGAATCTCTTTCATTCCACAATTTAGTGAATTCTATATTGTCGAGAGGGTAGATACTCCCAGCGAGCCCCTTGAACCACCATCCGGCGCTACTGATGTTTATTGCTATTCAATCGCAGAAGTGTACATGCTGGTCGGAGGAGCTGATTGCGACGGCGATAGCATGCCTGCCAGATCATGGGTTATATCAACTACGGATGTTCCGCCGACAGACGGCTGGCAGCTCACATTGATGTCTACCTTCACAGTTGACTGGTCAACCTATCCTCTAGGCGTTTATTATGTGTGGCAGAAGATCGGCACCGATGAGTCTGAAATCATAAGCGACTCATTGGCTGTTACCCGGCACAATTCGCCTCCGGATACTCCATCGACTCCATTCGGTAATACGTTTGTGGATTGTTCGATGACTAACGAGGAATACAACGGAGGAGACATAGTCGATTGCGAAAACGATCCTGTGACCAGGCAGTGGGCTTTATCTGATACTAATGTAGCCCCTTCGACAGGATGGGCAGATTTTACAGGTAAAACGTTTAATATCAATTGGTCAAATTATATCAGCGGCGATCATTACCTGTTCCAGAGAGCCAGCGATAACGGCGTTGATTATGTAAATTCACCCTCGCTCAAAATCACCAAGATTAATACACCTCCGAGAAAACCGGATACTCCAATAGGACCTGAATCGGTGATGTGTACCGATTCTGTTCAGGAGTACGACGGGGGTCAGGCGAGTGAGTGCGACATCGAGGATGTATTCATCCGTTACTGGGGAGTTTCAACCGGCATGATGATCCCACCCAGCACGTGGTTTGAATTTTCCGGCGATTTATTCGATGTCGACTGGAGTGATTATCCTAATGGCATGCTGTTCCTTTATCAGCGATCTGTCAGCGGCCTGGATGATCAATTGAGCCTTCCGTTATCTGTGGAAAAGCTGAACGCTCCCCCAACACTGGGAATTCCATCAGGGCCCACATCCGTCGACTGCTCGATGACTGATGCGCAATATTCCATAACTGAAATAATCGACTGCGATAGCACGGAATTTTCCACCATGTGGTACCTGTCGACATCTCCGGATTTTCCGGTCGGCGGCCACTGGAGCGTATATACCGGTAGCACATTTGCTGTAGACTACGGTATTGTCGCCAATGGCGACTGGTACCTGTTCATTTCCGTGGATGATGGAACAGGTCAGCTTATTACCACTTCGCTGCATATCTTGAAAAATAATACCGCCCCGAATAAACCAGATGTTCCATCCGGACCAACTGAGGTTACCTGTACTACGACACCTGCTTTCTACACCTCAGGCGTTATTTTCGACTGCGATTTCGGCAGTATCCTCACCACTTATTATTACTTATCAACGGATTCTGTAACTCCGACTGGCGGGACATGGATTTTATTTTTAGGCGGGACGATGAGCGTCGATTTTACAGGTTCTGTCGCTGAACAACCGCTTTACCTGTTCCAGAAAGTATCTGATGGGGATCTCCAGACGGTCAGTAATCCATTAACGGTTGTGTATCTTAATACCGCCCCCGTTTTTTTTGACAGCCAACCTGTCGGCGATGTTACCGTAAGTTGTTCGAATGACAATGAAGCATATCAGGGCGGTCCTCTGAATGATTGCGATACATGGCAGACACTGTCCAGGAGTTATGCGATTACTATCGTGGATTGGCCGCCGGCTACAGGTTGGGTTGATTTCAGCTTTGATACATGGACTATAGACTGGTCCGAGTACACTGAGGGAACATATTATATGTTCCAGAGAGCGTATGATGGGTTCGATTATACCTACAGCGTTTCTCTTGCTGTCACAGTTGGTCCTCCAGCCCTTGGTAAGCCTTCCACACCTGTCGGAAACGAGGATGTGGTTTGCGATGGGGCTACGGAAACTTATCAGGCCGGCGATTATATGGCAGGATGTTCAGGTGTCGATATCACCCGCGAGTGGGCAGTTGGCTCGACTCCAACCCCGCCTATGTCCGGTTGGACGGAATTTTTCGGTACATCATTCCTGGCAGATCCGGTAGATTTCGGATTTGGGTACGTTTATCTTTTCCAGCGCGCAACACTTAACGCTGATACCGCTAACTCGGACGCGCTTATCGTTTACGTTCATCCCAGTACCCTTGGATCTCCCTCGATGCCGTCAGGAAGCACATCCGTAGATTGCAGCTCTATCGCTGAACTGTACGAAATGGGGACTGTGCCAACAGGATGTCCTGACACACCGATGACCCGCTTCTGGCAGGTTCAGGACGCGTCGGGAACCCCTGTTAGCGATTGGGTCTTCTTTACATCGAGTCCGGTCGAGATCGACTGGACGACATATAACCCCGGGGTAAATTACCACCTGGTTCAGAAAGCAAACGATGGCGATCATACCCAAACCAGTGTTCCGTTAGTAGTTACTGTAGTTAATACACCACCGGAATTCTTAGGGACAATTACCGGCGCGACTTCCGTAACATGTACTAACACCGCTGAAAATTATTCATGCGGCGGTGTTTCTGATTGCGACCACACTCAGACCCTTACCCATCAATGGGGATGGAACGGCAGTCCTACACCTCCGGTGACTGGCTGGCAGGATATCACAGGTACCTCTTTCATAGTCGATTACTCATCCCCGAGCATCCCTCCAGGAGATGTATATCTATTCCAGAGAGTTTCCGATGGTGTTACGACGGTATATGATCCGGCATACCTTCATGTTGTTTATACAAATACGCCTCCTAATTCACCAGCTCCACCGATCGGGAACACAGCAATCACGTGTGCTAATGTTCTGTCGACATATGATGCCGGTATTGCATCGGATTGCGACGGGACGACTCTTACCCGCGAATGGGGTGTGAGCAGTACTTCCACGCCCCCAGTCGACGATTGGACTTTATTTACCGGAAATTCTTTTGATGTTCTCTGGTCCGCTTATGGTTATGGAACATGGCATCTCTTCCAACGTGTGTCCGATGGTTCTGCAACCCAGACAAGTTTTGATATTTCAATCAACTATACCAATACCACGCCTTCGATAAGTTCATTTGCGGCCACCGAAGGATTCGGGCCGTTCGTTTCTGATGGCGGTGCATCCTCTGGTTATTCCGGCCTCACCTTCGTTCAGGCGCTTCACTATAACTTCACAGTATCAGATTGCGACGGCGAAACGCCTGAGAACCGGTACGCAGTGACAACATCGGTATCGGCTCCACCACATGGCGACCCGGCTTGGAGCGCGCCTATCGCAGGTACTTCATTCACGGTTAATTTAAGCGATTATGAAGCACAAGCTCCCGGGCTGTTATTTGTTTACCTCAGCGCATACGACGGAACGAATTTCGCGACCGCAATTCCCCACCCGCCAATCACCATGTGGGATCGTGTCTGGTTTACCGATTTTTCGGCTCCCGGCGATATGTGGGCTGAGGATGCATGCGTAACCGGTATTGGAAGCTACACATGGAGCTATGACGGTGCGAATGGTTATCTCAGGATGACAAATTATGGCGCCTCCTCATCGTCAAGCATGTGGGGCAGCACTGTTTTATTCCCCGCTGCGCCCAGTGCTGGATTCGTGGGAACCCTCCAGGCTTATGTTAATCCCGGTTTGTCCGCTACAAGCGGACTGGATAATGTTACCTTCAGCTTCCTGAATTCAAGCTGCACTCTCGTCAGTACGGCTACAATTATTACCGGACAGGGTTGCGGCGCGAACAAGCCTGCACTGAAGCAAAATACTATCGCTATTGGATCCCCCATTTGGGGCGGTCCCTGGAAAGTCGGCCTTAGACACAACGGCTTCGACGGGTGCGGCAGCGCGAACCTCTTTGTAGACTGGGTCGGTTTCTGGGTCAAACCATCATAGAATTATGATTCAGATTTAACTATACCTCGATTTTGAATCAACCTTGCCCCGGATTTTTTTCGGGGCTTTTTATTTAATCTATTTTAATCGCGGCACTGGACGAATCTGAATTTTGGGCGTAAAGTTCCTCTTTTATTCCCCGATTAATCTACTTCTACAATGAGGATTTGCCATGACATTACAACTTTTAAAGAAATTAACAGAATCGTTCGGACCATCCGGGTTCGAGGATGAAACAAGAAAGATTGTCCAGGAGGAGCTTGAGCCCTTATGCGACAAAGTCTGGGTTAACACCCTCGGAAGTGTCGTAGGACTGAAAAAAGGGAAGGGGAAAGATAAAGACCGAAAGAAAATCATGATCGCGGGTCATATCGATGAGATTGGCTTTATAGTAAGCCATGTCGATGAGAAAACCGGATTTTTAAGATTTGTCACTGTCGGGGGGTTCGACCCGAAAACCCTTGTGTGTCAGCAGGTGATGGTGCTCGGGAAAGGGAAACATAAACTCCCCGGCCTTTTGAGTATTGCCGGGAAGCCGATCCACATGCAGACTCCCGAGGAGACGAAGAAAGGACTGGCATTGACCGATTTCTACATCGATCTCGGGCTTTCGGGAAAAGAGGCCGCCAAAAAAGTGGAGGTCGGCGATCCTGTCGTGTGGCTGCGCGAGCTTACAGAGATGGGCGACCTTGTAAACTGCAAGGCGATGGACGACCGTGTCGGAGTCTACGTGATGATCGAGGCGCTGAGAAAAACCAAAGGCAATACCCATGATATCTACGCCGTCGGCACGACACAGGAGGAGGTCGGGCTTCGAGGCGCAACCACATCATCGTATGAAATCCAGCCGGACGTGGGAATCGCGCTCGATATAACGCTCGCGATGGATATCCCGGGGTCTGAGCCTCACGCGCAGGTGCAAAAAAATTCCGCACCAGCTTGAGATTCTTCCGCGGGGCGGCACCGATGCGGGCGCGATGCAGCGGACAGGGATAGGCGCAAGATCGATTACACTGTCTATTCCCACGCGCTATGGGCATTCAGTGAACGAAACTGTCAGCATGAAGGACGTCCAGGCCGGAATCGATTTGCTGGCAGCGTATCTGAGTCAGTAGAGAATAGTAAATTAGAAATTAAATATTTTGGTGTGGTAGCCTGTTTCTACTGTGGAGGTTAGGATCTGTAGCGAAGCTAAGCTAGGAAGGGATAATATGGGAATAGATTCTGCCATTGTGTTGACATTTAAATTGTTATATACTCATTAAACAGCATTAACGAAAAAACTAATAGCAAACCAGCAAGGAGGACTTTATGAGAAGACTGGTACTTCTAATGATCGTGTTAGTTGGTCTGGCTCTGATGCTTCAGCAGCCAAAGTTGCTCGCTCAAGGTCAGTTCATGGCTAACACACTTATGCCACCGGTACCCATACCGGCGGATAATCCCCAGACAGATGCGAAAATCCGGCTTGGGGCACAACTTTATTTTGACACAAGGCTTTCAGCAGACAGCACTATCAGTTGCGCGACCTGCCATGATCCCCGCACCGGCTGGGCTAATCACGGCAAAACCGATACCGGGATCGCCGGCCAGGTTGGAGGACGCAACTCCGGAACAATTATTAATTCCGCATACATGCGCTATCAATTCTGGGATGGACGGGCTCCATCCCTGGAAGCCCAGGCTCTTGGACCCATTCATAATCCGATAGAGATGGGTGAAACCCTTGAAAACGTCGTCGTTAAATTGAATGCCATACCGGGTTACGTAGAGCAGTTCCAGGAAGTATTCGGAACAGATGTCACTACAGATGGAATTGCGAAAGCAATCGCATCATTCGAGAGAACAATTATCTCCGGGCCATCACCATACGATCTTCACCTGATGGGTGACGACTCACAATGGACAAGCGCCGCAGAACGGGGCAGAGATCTATTCAATGGGAAAGCTCATTGCTCGACCTGCCATAGCGGGCCAATGTTTTCGGACCAGTCGTTCCACAACCTGGGCGTTGGTTTTGATGGGGAGAATCCAAATTCAGGCCGGTTTAATGAGACAAACGATCCTGCTGATTTTGGTCGTTTCAAGACCCCAACCCTGCGGAACATCGCTTTGACCTACCCTTATCTGCATACCGGGTCCGAGCAGACCCTGATGGATGTAGTCGATTTCTACAACCGGGGTGGTATTCAGAACGACAATCTCGATCTGCTTATGTTCCCGCTTGCACTCACCCAGCAGGAAAAAGAAGATCTGGTAGCGTTTATGGAATCGCTTACCGGTACGATACCCGAAGTTCCCATTCCCACATTCCCTGAAGGTCCCGGCTTACCGGCTGACCCTGGTGGAGGTCTGAGATGAGTATAAAAACCTTATTCCTGCTTATGTTAGCGCCTCTTGTATTAGTGACACTTCTGCCGTCCAAAGCCTCGGCCATACCTGTTTTTGCGAGAAAGTATGGTTTCGAGTGTACAATGTGCCATTCGACTTATCCGAGGCTTAACGATTTCGGCCAGCGTTTCCGGATGAATGGTTACCAGTTACCGGGAATGGAAACATTGGAGAAAGACATCACTGAGACCTCCGTACCTGTTGCGATTCGTACGAGCGCAGGTTACAACAACGACAACTTTGACAGCACTCAAACCTCAAACGTTGATGTCAATGAATTCCAGGTTAATGGTGTTGATATCCTTGCCGGTGGATTAATCGGCCCTGACATAGGATTCATGTTTGTCTACCCACCTGAAATTAATTCCTCTCGAGGAGTCGCCGGCCAGAATGGTGCGATCGAGAGCGCTAACGTAATCTTCAGCAACTTAGGATCCACATGGTTTAATATCCGAGCCGGGAAGTTCGAGCCTGCTTATGTGGCTTTCAGTAATAAACGGCACCTTAGTATTTCACCATACGAAATCTACGATTTCACATTCCCGGGTGGTCCGGCGTTCTCTGACAACCAGGTAGGAGTAGAGTTTACGGGTTGGGGCAGGGATGGATTCCGGTACGCCTTCGGCATTCTAGATGGATCGGAGACAAACGGATCAGACACGGCACCCAGCGATTATTATGTCAGAGCAGCTTATGTATTCGGTCCCGGTGAAGGCCAGACTGCAGGACAACGGATAGGTGTGACCGGTTATTTCGGGCAAGCTAAACCGTTAGCCTCGTGGCAAGAAACCGATATGTCGGAACAAAGCTTCGATCGATGGGGTGTGGACGCCAGCTTTAACGTTGAACAGTGGAATCTGGCGCTTCAGTATTTGCGCTCGAATGATAGTTCCGAGCTCTGGAACTTCAGTGGCAATGTCCCATACTCGGGCGGTTTCGCGGAAGTAACCTACACTCCCACCATCAAATTTGCAGGTTTTACCAGATACGACTGGGTCAACGCTTCATCAATCCTTGGTGATATCACTCGATGGACAGTCGGCGGGCGCTACTATATCGAGGACAACATGGCGTTGCATTTAGAATGGTCGCGTCGCAATGAATCAGATCTATCAGGCTCGGACATCAACGAGACATTATGGACAGCACGCCTGGATTTTGCGATCTAATTTACCTATCTGGCAAGTGATGAATTGGATATTTCGTAAAGGGCGATCCCCAGGATCGCCTTTTTGCCTGTTAAGGCAACCAGGAATTGCTATGCTCTGCTAAACATAATGAATAGCCTGCTATCCTCTGTAACCCTCATAAACACGTTAAAAATGCTATTCTGCTATCTCACAGAAGGGCTTAATGATCGGGCTTGTGGCTCTTAAGCCGGTACAGCCTCCACAAATCCGCCGTAGCATTGCAATACTGATCCAGGCTACATATTGCACGAGCGAAGGCAGATTTTTGGAGGTGATTCTGTAGTTGCAAATATTATCCTGCACCTCCAGGCTCGCTTCGCTCGCGTGGAGGCGGCACAGGTTTAGTGGGTTGTCTATGTTGTTGCTTCGGCAAGAGGGAATTCGATGGTGAAAGTCGTCCCGACTCCGGGTTTGCTGGAAACCTCGATAGTGCCGTCCATAAGTTCGATAATTTCCTTTACTATCGACAACCCAAGTCCGGAGCCTTCATGTTTTCTTGTTTCGAGATTTTCAACCTGGTAAAAACGATCGAAAATATATGGAAGATATTCCACGGCGATTCCGATTCCATTATCGCTGACCTCAATGAATCCTTTTCCCGCGCGGGTTCCTGTCCGTATCGTTATCGCCACCACATCATTCGAGTATTTAATTGCGTTCCCGACCAGGTTATGAATCACCTGATTGAGCCTTTCAGGATCGGCGACGATACGGCATGGTTCGCATTCAATAATAAATTCAATATTTTTCCCTGATTTAATGGCGCGGTAGGAATTCACGGCGTCCTGAACGAGTTGGTCGACATATACGGATTTTTTAATTATTCTGATCGCCAACTGATCGATTCGGGAAATAGTCAGAAGGTCCTCGATCTGTTTTTTCAAATCCTCCGAGCGGTCGTAGATAGTTTGAAGAGGTTCGCGCATCGCCTCCGGAAGAGCGCCATAAGTACCATCCAGAAGGAGCTCGCTATACCCCATGATCGGAACGAGGGGAGTTCTGAGTTCATGGGAGACCATCGAAATGAATTTATTTTTCACTTCGATAGCCGACAGGAGCTCAATGTTTTTCACCTTAATCTCCTCAAGATATTGCATCGTGTCGGTAATATCATGGACTATTCCGAAAATGCCGCTAATACTCCCGTCCGCGCCGTTTATCGGGTACAGGATCATATGGAAGCTGTGAATCCTGCCGTCTATGGTTTTGGTGAAATCCCTTTCAATGATTTCGCCATTGAATACGCGATCTTCGTCATGGCTGTCTCGGTTTTCATTGTTGTGTAAGTGAATATCCCGGTTGGTCTTCCCTATTATTTCCGATGCGGGGATATTGAATAATTTTTCGATTGCGGGATTTATGTGCGTATACCGACCTGCTTTATCCTGGATAAATATCATGTCGGGGATTGAGTTCAGTAGGGCATGGAATAATTCGCTGGTTTGCCCGAGAGATTCGAGAGCATTTTTTTCTCCTGTGATATCGGTAACCACACCTTCTATACATCCGATCTCCGGAAAATATCGAGCCGTAAATCGAACCCAGAAAATACTGCCATCTTTCCTGCGCATCATGGATTCAAAATTACTGACTTCGCCGTCACGTTGGAGAATCTCCAGAAGCTCGTTACGCCTTATGTCGTCGACATAATGGTTTGCGATTGTATTTTCGCCAGCGAGCATATCTTCGGGATCTTCGAACCCGAACATTTTTGTCAGCGCATTATTCACCATCAATATCCGGCCGTCCGAATACTTCGTGCGATAGAAGCCAACAAGGGCGTTTTCTATGAAACTGGAACTCGAAGATTCCATTTCGGTCGAAATTCCGGGATTTCGGTTATCCCCACGCTGCTTTTTCGTTGAATCCATTTTTAATTCCTTGCGTTTTACAGATTATCTTCAAGAATCCTGCGCATGTACCTTAAAAGTTGTTTTTTCAATTCCGGGCGGCGCATAGCCCAGTCTATTGTGGTCGTAATAAACCCGTCGACCTGTCCAACGTCCCATCGGGCGCCGGTATAGACAACGGCGCGCATCTCCTGTTCCTTTAATAGATGCCTCAATCCGTCTGTCAACTGAATTTCACCTTTAGCGTCCGGTTTTGTAATCTCAAGGCATGGGAAAATTTCCGGAGTCAGTAAGTATCGGCCGATAATCGCGAGGTTGCTCGGGGCTTCATCCATCGCCGGTTTTTCGACAAGATGGCTGATTTTTATCGTCCCGTCTCCGGCGTCTTCACCCGCCACAATCCCGTATTTCGATACTTCACTCTCGGCGACAGCCTGTACCGCAAGGATGCTTGTCCCATATTTTTTAAAAGCGGATATCATTACGGATGTCGCGGATCGGGCAGGATCGGAGATATCGTCGCCAAGCAGAACAACAAACGGCTCATTTCCTACATGATCCTTCGCCATCAGGACGGCATGTCCCAAGCCCAGCGGCTCACCCTGACGAATGTAGTGGATTCTCGCGAGATCATTGATATGTTCCAGAAGTTCAAGTTCCCGGGCCTTGCCTTTGATCCTTAAATAATGCTCCAGTTCTAACGCCTTATCGAAATGATCCTCGACCGCCCGCTTCCCGCGTCCGGTTATTATTAGAATATCATGACAACCGGCATCTGCGGCTTCCTCCACCACGTACTGAATTGTCGGTTTATCGACAATCGGGAGCATTTCCTTCGGCTGCGCCTTTGTAGCAGGTAAAAATCGCGTACCAAGACCCGCCGCGGGGATTACTGCTTTACTTACTGAATTTGCCATATCGTTAAAATTACTCCTTATTCGCGTACGTCCTTCCAATAATAATGGCTCCGGAAATAATTATCGAGTGGTTTGGTCTATAAATTTTGCGATTTCAGCCCATGTATTGCGCGCGTGTTCCCGCTCGGGACCCCAGACAAATTCATGGTCCGATCCCGGCTCAATATGAAGTTTGCAGGAATTATTCCCCGATGATTTCAACGCGTCAGCCATAATAATCGATTGTTCATGCGGGACGATCATGTCCGATTCGCCATGAACCAATAAAACCGGAATCCCGATATTGCCCGCAACATTTATTGCCGACCGGGTTTGAAGTTCCTGATCATTGAGTTTCATCAATGAGCGAACAAACGGATCGGACATCAATAGATGATCTGTTTTTCTGACACCATCCAGCCATTTACAAATATCGTAGATGCCTGAAATCGAGACAACACCTTTAATCTTGTAGTATCTGCCGCCGGTATTGATTGTGTCGAAAATTTTTGCCGCTGCGAGAAGGCTGACCATCGCACCGTGAGAACTTCCAAGGAGCCAGATATTTTCGGGATCGACAACGGGAAGTTCCCCGACCGCTTTCATGCACGCGAGAGTGTCGTCCACTTCCCCATGGGCAAACTCGATCTCGCCATCGCTTCCGCCTTCGCCACGGTATGATGGCGCTGCGACAGTCCAGCCCGCCTTTGCGAGCCTCCGGAAAACTACGTCATAATGGGCAGGTATGCCCCCTACGCCACCATGTCCGCAAATAACTGCCGCTCCCGGAATTGCCTTCGTATCGAGGGAATGTGTCGATTTTTTATCGGCTTGATCTGTCGGTTTATATAGCCAGCCGGAAATTTTTAAGTTCCCGGAATCAAACTGGACTATCTGCGAAATTACATCGGCCGGTCCATGTCCGAGAAACAAGGGCAGTGTTTTAATGATACGAAATTTACCGATTGATCCCGACATAAGTAATGCGCCCGACAGAATTTGATAATAATACAAAACAAAAAAATCTAATATTGGTCAACTCGGTGGGGCTATGGCATTCGGAGCTTCATGTGTTCTATCGACCGGCAACTCGCCGAACTCCCTGAGGAATACATCTTCCAGGGAATTTTTTTCATGCTGGACTTCGTAGATTCTGTAACCGGATAACGCAAGCGACCTGACCAGGTCCGGTACAGCATCAACATTATTAATAATGCAGGTCAGAAGACCATCGTTTAATTTCACGTCCGAAACATTGCAATTCGCGGTCGCTATTTTTATTTTTTCCAGGTAACCGGGATCATCGGTTTCAGGAGCATGGATTTTTTCGGGAGCCAGCCGAATCAATAATCTGTCAGCCGCATCCGTAAGCTCAGAGAGCCCGGCTATTTTTCTGACTTTACCGCGATCGATGATCGCGACCCTGTCGGCGACATCCTCGACATCCCCGAGCACATGGCTCGAAAATAAAATTGCGGAGCCCTCACGGACAGCATCGCGCATAATATCCTTAATCTGTCTGCGCCCGATAGGGTCAAGCCCGGTCTGCGGTTCATCCAGAAAAATGAGTCTCGGTTTCGCGATTATCGCCTGCGCAAGCCCGATTCGCTGAAGCATGCCCTTGGAGTATGTCCTCAGACGTCTGTGAGTTGCCGATTGTTCCAGATGGACCTGTTCGAGAACTTCCATCACACGTTTTTTACGCTGCGTAAATGGTATTCCTGCAAGCTCAGCGTGATAGTGAAGGAAAGAAATTCCGTTGAGATGATCGTAGAAATTCGGGTTCTCAGGAAGGTAACCAACGTATCGGGATGTGGCCGGGTGACCAGGTTTATAGCCAAGAATTCTCAGCGTTCCCGAAGATGGGAAAATAATATTCAGGCAGCATTTAACGAATGTGGTTTTCCCGCTGCCGTTCGGGCCGAGGAGTCCGAAAACCTCGCCGTGATTGACCGTCAGGCTGAGGCCGTCAAGCGCCCTGACCGGGCGGGCGCTGCCGAATGATTTGACAATATTTTCAGCTTCTACAAAAACCATTGATTATCCCCTATAGAAGGAAAAGGCGCGACTCAGATTGCCGCGCCTTAGTGTCCGGAGGGATAAATCTCTCCGGACATCTATCTCCCATACGTCCCGTAGATCATATTTAATCCACCGAATCAGAATGCGGTGGAAAATGCGTCCTTATATTGTCTCTCCTGGAAGGAGTTCTGAACGCCGTCGTAAGAGCCGCCATAGTGCGGATCACCCGCATAAGTGACGTATATCGCAACCTCTTTAGAAGGTGCGCTGTACAAGCCAAGAAGATCCTCAGCGGTAATCCTGTAATAGTACCATCCGGATACTACGGTCTTGTCGATATAGGGCGGGAAAATAATCGGAGCCGTATTAACGAGGCCGAAATCGGTTGTATAATGGGCGTTGGATACCTGCGTTCTCCAGATGTTGTAACCCGCGAGATCCCCGTCGGTCTGGTTTAATGCCCAGTTAACGAGGACGCCTTCGGAGATCGCCTGTACCGTCGGATTCATAACGACCGCCGGTGGTACATCGGCGTTCGGATTGTACGAGTTCGCGAATGCCCCGGCGCTGATCAGGTATGTGCCATCGCCTTTGTTCATTCTGCAGCGAATAACCGCCACACCCGGATTCCTTGCGAGGAATCTTCCGCCGGTAGGTTCGAAAATCCCGACCCCGGTGCTCTCCGTGTACCATTCGACCGAACCGGTGACTTCAAGTACGGTCCCGTCCACGTAGCGGGCGAAGGCATGGTATTGCTGAAGGCCGCCAACAGTGATGTTGGTCCCGACAGGTTCCACATTGATTGCGAGTACATCATTAACAATATGATTGCCGTTGTTAACGTCGACATAGCCTGGAATGATAACGTTATCAGGGCTGCCCTGGCATCCAACAATAAACAGAATACCGAGCAGAACAAGGCTTGCGATACAAGTTGATACATGCATTAAGTGCCGGACCATAAGGACCTCCGGGTAAAATCCTGTAGTGTTTCGTAAATTACCGAAAATAGGCGCCCCGCATTTGGGGAACCGCAGGCACAATTTATCACAGTCCGATGAAAAGTGTCAAGCATTCGCCGATTATATGTCCTGGAATAAAAGCCTGAAATTTCATTCGGTGAACACGGACGTTAGAAATACCTGGTAAAATAATAGAAAAAATCGGGATTCGGACAGTGATTAGGGCGATTCCGCATCGGATGCGCCGTCCGGAACGCTCTATATAAAGCAGATTGAAGGAGGGTTAAGGGGATTCAATATGACTATGGTTGCGAAAAGACAGGATATGTGGTATATAATAACTTAGTATGATATATTGCGCTATGGACCGGGGCGGCGAATCCTTACAGCCGCCGGCGCCGTTCACGAAGTATTCCGGTCCAGACGGCGAAAATCCAATGGAGGTGCATTGATGTTGCACAATTTCTCGCCACAGGAAGTATTTTTAGTAGTATTCTCGGGCATTGTCGTTCTGGCTTATCTGGTCAACCGTGCCCACTCAGTTGACGTGATCCGAAACAGCCATGAAGTTCATTAATCGGGAAACGTCGCAGGACGCGTCGAGATACGATCGAAGGTGAATTATCAGGCGCCCGTGGAAATTATCCGGGCGCCTTTTCATTTCAACCACCCCTGGTGGCATATCGAATTATAATATTATATCCATTATGCCGTGCTGTGTTTTTCGCCTCGCTCGCATTTGGATTACAGAATTTCAATCCCGATTTTCCCGGGCTGGCAGGGGCGCGACACGCGTATGGCGGATTTGCACGACAGGCCATGCGAGAAGCCTCATATCACGCGATTAATAATAATCCAGAAGAAAAAAAATATGGCGATGATTCCGGCATTGGAGCGATTTTAATTGCGCCGGGAAATTATGTTCGCAATGTGCGGCGTCCGCCCGGGAATTTCCGATGTCGTGCAAGGCCGATGAATAGAGGGATTGAAAGCAACAGCCTTTAAGCCCTGTTATAATCGGGAGTGTGGGACGTCCGATAATACCGGTAATATTATGATAATTCAGGAAATAACATGAGATAGCCGCAAAAAGCCTTGAAACCCGCATGAAATCAGGGTTAGAGGTTGACAGGCTCCTGTGGTGTTGTATACTTACAGCTATGTTATTGATGGAATCCGCGACTAACCGGCAAATGACAGGAATAATCCGAATCCAGTTATGAACCAAAGTCCAGCGGATTTTTGAAAAATGTCACTTATTTCATCTTATATCACTAAAGAAGGAGGCGTCGCATGAACAAGCAGGAGCTAATAGAGGCCCTCGCAAAAGAGACAGGCCTCTCAAAAGCCGACTCAAAACGCTCGCTTGAAGCATTCACTGACATCGTTCAGAAACAGCTCAAGAAGGGCGGCCAGGTTCGCCTGATCGGCTTCGGCACCTTCTCAGTCCGGAAGCGCAAAGCGCGGAAGGGAATCAATCCCCAGACCGGCGCTCAGATCCAAATTAAAGCACGCAAGGTCCCGCACTTCGCACCCGGCAGCGAACTCAAGAATGCCCTTTAGTAAAAGGGTGATCCTTCACGATCCTGTAAACAATCGATCTATTTCGGTAGCAAGAGTCGGACGCCATTCACGGGCGTCCTTCTCTTTGTGTGCCACACGCCTCCGGCGGGTGGGCAAATGTGTCATATGCCTCGGCATATGGGGAGGGGGCATACGCTGGAAGCGTAAGACACGTCTGCTCATTCGCTGGAAGCGAATGACACATTGTTTGGAAACGTATGGCACATTGCGATGGCTTTTTTTAATTTTTAGGAAGGTTGAACTAATTGCTCTGACAGGCTATCCTATGACCAGGATGTGGTTCATTAAGATTAAAATATAATTTTTTGGACCAGCGGGGTTTCCAATGAAAATCTACATTCCGATCCTTTTAATCATCTCAATCGCATGGGCGATGGTTTCCTGCACTCAGAATACACCGCCTCCACAACAAAATGGAGAGCCGGCACCGGTTGAATTGCAGCCTGTTATAGAGGCGATCCCTGCCAACACCGTGCATGGAATCAACGGGCCCGGCTGGTTGTACTCAGGAACTCCGGAGCATTTCCAGATTTTATCGGATTCTCCGGATGGAATCGAATATACGTTCTCCTGTGTGCCTCCCGAAGCCGGCATCTTTGAATCGGGCAGCGGAATTTTCACGCCAGCCGAAGTTACTGAGCCGACAGATATCAAAATCGTGCTTGATTTTAAATTAAATGGCCAGCCCGGCTCGTACCAGCTGGACGTGAAGGTGTATCCGGAACTTGATGGTTGGATCAGACAATGGGGCAGGACACGCATAAAGGATATTTTCGGGCCTGCGACAGACGGAAACGGGAATCTTTATGTTGCGGGTATTTTCGATGAACGCTGCGATTTCGATCCCGACTTGATAAAAACCGAAGAGCGCGAATCGGTCAGGCTGACGGATTGCTTTCTTTCAAAATTCAGCCCGGATGGCGATATTATCTGGACATCGACGTGGGGAAGCTACGATACCGACCGTGTGGTTGGAGTGGTTACAGACAGCGCCGGGAATTCCTACGTGGCCGGCCCTGTGACTGACGCGATATTTTTCGGGCCTGTCGAAGAAAGCACGGGCTATGGTGTCGATGGGAATTCAGGCGGATATCTCGCAAAATTCTCATCGGATGGTGTATTCCAGTGGGTAAAAATGTGGGGATCGGCAAGCGGGATGATCGACGTCACAACGGTCGGGCTTGATAATTCCGGGAATCCATATGTTGCCGGGTCATTTTCCGGCGATGCGGACTTCCATCCCGGAGAGGAAATTGTCGGCGGCGTATCGAGTGGCCTTGCGGATGCGTTTGTTTCTAAATTCAGCTCAAACGGTAATCATCTCTGGACTACATCGTGGGGCGGAAGCCATCCCGATGTCGATGTCAGCCAGCCCAATACGCTTGCTTTCGATGGTGGGAATAATGTCTATGCGGTTGGAATTTACCAGGGCGAGATGATCTTTGGGCCGTCGCGCGGTTTCGGCGGTCGCGAAAATGTCCATCAGTCGAACGGAGCAGCGGATATTTTCCTGATAAAACTGAAAAGCGACGGATTCACTGACTGGGAAAAAGTGTGGGGCGGACCATCCGGCGACTTTGGCATAGGTTTGCTGGCATCGTCTCGAGGGCTTTATGTCACCGGGAGCGTTACAGGCACTGTCGATTTTGTGCCTGACAGCGGGATTAGAGAACTTCAGCCACCATCTGCAGGACCTGGGCTCGGAGCCGGTCCCGGAACTGGAGGCCCAACGCCAGGACCTGGAGGAACCGGGTCAGGTTCCGGAGGGATCGGACTCGGTGTCGGAGGAGGAGCCGAGGGAGGCGCTTCGGGACCTGGGGGAAATGGACCCGGACCCGGAGGCAATGGTCCTGGGGCGAGGGAAAATGAGCCGGGGAACATGGGCGATATTAACACTGTAAGCACGTTTCTCGCGAGGTATTCGTACGGAGGAAGCCTTGCCTTTGTAAAATTATGGGGCGATGGGGCGGGATTCGCTCTTACTGAAGATAATCAGGGAAATATTATCGTGGCTGGTTACGCAAATGGTGATTTTATTATAGGGGAAGGAGAAGATCGTCAGGAAATCCCGGGAAGCGCGTTTGTGGCGAAATTCGGCTCGGACGGTGAATATGTCTGGGGACAGGCATGGGGTCAGTCGGAATCCGAAAGCGGGTCGGGTGTAGCATCAGGCGCTGGAGGAAATATTTATGTTACCGGTATGGCGAGCGGCGATATTTTCTGGGATCCGGACAACGGTTTTTCTTACTCGGGGATTGTTGAAAACCCGTCCGCGTTTCTGATGAAGTTCCTTTCTGACGGATCATTGTAATACTAATCCTGTTTAATATCCTTTTTTTCCAGGAAACTTGTCACCGCCACCCGTATTCAGGAAAAAACTGATGTCAAGTGGAATTGGCATGAATTATTTGGCCCATGAGAATGCAGGTTGCCGATTGGAATTCTTTAAAGTAATATCCTGCATGAAGTTTACAGTTACTATTAGGGATTATGCGCTAACGTTAATATGCCTAACGAACGTATTGTCATACTTGGCCTTGGGAATCCCATACTCACCGATGATGCGGTCGGGCTCAGGGTTGTCGAGAAACTCAGGGAACTCCTCACGGAAAATCCAGTAGAAGGGATCGAAGTGCTCGTGAGTACACGTGCCGGTTTTGAGCTGATCGACCTTCTTCAGGGATTCAAACATGCGATAATTGTCGATGCTGTCCAGGTTGAAGATCCTCATCCTGGGAAAATCAGAAAACTCGGGTTGGAAAATGTAAAGGGAAATACGCGCCTGAATTCTATTCATGAGATCAGCCTTGTGACTGCGTTCGAACTTGCGGAGAAGCTGGGAATTCCGATGCCTGAGTCGGTGCAGATTTATGCTGTCGAAGGAAAGGACCTGTTCACATTATCGGAGGAGATGAATCCGGAAGTCGCGGAGGTTGTTGAGCCATTGGCAAAGGAAATTTACGACGTCGCAAAGGAACTTGCGAAGGGATTGGATTTTCAGGATGCTGGAGGGGAGGGAGAAGTCAAGAGGAAGTACAACAGAGCGTTTTATACTACGGATGAAGAATAATTTTTTTATGTGCTGGAAGCACATAACACGCTGAATCATGCGCCGGAGTCGCATGTTACGTAATAAAAAATCACGCACCGAAATGCGTGATTGTGGTTTAGTGCTAAAGTATTGATGAAATTACTTACTCTTTGGTTCCTTAGGTGGTGCGGTCCAGCCTTCGCCCTTATTATCGTACATTCCCTGTTTAATCGCGGGAATATTCTTAATAAGCGTTTCCATCGAGATACCGGTCAGACCTTCGATCACCGGCGGAATCTGGGAAATTATGTCGGTTACGTCGCGCGTGATTTTGCTCGCGCCCGCGCCGACATGTCCATCCGAATCTCCGCCACTGTTACTGATAATGACGATCTTATCGGTTCTGGTAAGAGGTTCCGCGATTGCTCTCGCGATCTCGGGAATCTTGTCCACAAACATCTGGACAATAGCCGCTTCGTTATACTGGCGCCACGACAAGGCTTTCTTTTCCATCGCTTCGGCTTCGGCGAATCCCTGTGCCTTGATAACATCTGCCTGCGCGAGACCCCTCGCCTTGTTCGCCGCTGCTTCCGATTCTCCGGTTTTCTGGATGACTTCCGCAGCCGCGAAACCTTTCAGTTTTATAGCCGAAGCCGCGCCGTCCGCCTCTATTTGCAACTTGTATTTTTCAGCGTCGGCAAGGGTTGTGACCTTGAATTTCTCGGCTTCTGCCGGTTTCTCGATTGTTGCGGTGAGTTCGCGTTGTTTTCTCTGAATTTCCTTTTCCTGGACCTCGATACGTTTCTCGCGCTCGACAATATCGACCTGGATTTCCTGCGCCTTGACCAATTGAGCGGTTTCATATCGCTGCAGATCGTAGGCGAGGTCGGCTTTCGCTTTTTCCTTATTGACCGACGCGGTGTAGGCCGCGACGTTCATCTGGTAATCCCGCTCAGCCTGCGCGATACCGGTGTCGGCGACGAATTTTGCTTCCTGGCCTTCCTGATACGCCTGCGCGCTCTTGATTGTCGCGTCCCTGTCGGCTTCCGCCTGTCCGATAGTCGCGTCTCTCTTGACCTGGGCTATTCTCGGTTTTCCGAGTGCGTCGAGGTATCCCTGGTTATCGCGAATGTCCCTGATCGTGAACGATATGATCGTGAGACCCATATTCGCGAGGTCGGAACTTGCGACCTCCTGCACTTTTGCAGCAAACGCGTCGCGGTTCGAGTAGATTTCTTCGACTGTCAGTGTGCCGAGAATTGCGCGGAGATGACCTTCAACGGTTTGAAGAGCGACGTTGGCTATTTTATCGGTTCCCATGGAAAGGAATTGTTCGGCGGCGGTGGATATTGAAATCTGGTCTCCTTTTATTTTTATCTGCGCGACGCCATCAACAATTACCGGGACGCCTTTTAGCGTATAAACCTCAGGTGTCTTGACATCCAGGGTCATAATCTCCAATGATAAACGGTCAACTTTTTCGATAATGGGTATTATGAATGACATACCCCCCTTAACCATCCGGAACCCAATTTTAATTCTGGATCCGTCAGCCAGCCTCAAATAACGGCGTAGACCTGATATAACCAGAACTTCGTTTGGACCCGCTTTTTTTATTCTCAAAGCTACAACGATAAAGATAACAAAGATGGTTATTAAAATTCCTACAACTGGTCCTACAACTTGCATGGTAATCTCCTTGTTACTGAATGTAATTGAACGGATTTAAGATAAGCCTCATATCAGCTCATTAATCATTCAAGTCTACCGCCGGTTGTTCGGCTTCTTCCGGAGGTATTTCCTTAACATAAGCCGTGCTTCCGACCAGGCGCCAGATTTTAACGGCGGCTCCTCTTGTAATGCTTTTACCATCGAGAGATCGCGCAGGAGAGTTATATCTACTTCCCCTTGAAACATATGCAATTTCGCCTGTATTGTCCCCAACGATTGGAGTGATAATTTCCGCAGTGGTCCCAATGATTTCCGATGCGCGTGCTTCCGATGAAGCACTTAACTGAGAAAGTTTAAATATCAGGAAATATACAATGCCCCCACTGAAAATTCCTATTAGTACAGCCAGGAGAACCGAACCCCATGTTGCCAGTCCGAGGGCGTTGCCGATAAGTCCGCCTCCCCCAAAGCCGCAAACAAACGCGGCTATTGTAGACGGAGATATCGGGCTGAATCCGATTTCACCTTCACCATGGTAAAAATCTCCCGAATGAGGTTGAAAATCGCCATGGGCACCGGCCCCGAAATTCGCTGAGTCGGCTCCACTCCCAAGACCAATGTCATGCGTCCCCGAGAAGTCGACGTCATGGCCGCCCGTCGCAGCGCCGAAACCAACTAAAATCGCGCTTATCACTGCGAACCCAAGACCGACGAAAAATAATATCCAGTAGATTGTTATGATATCCATATCTGTACTCCCCCGGTTTATGTTTTATCCTGATGGAGATATTCTATAATATTTCCTTTCATGCTGACAGGTATTTCAACACAAGCTCATGGACTCCCATAAGCGAATCGATATGCGTGCGCTCATGGCCATGCGATGCTGCTACGCCGGGTCCGATAAGCGCCACACGAACATCCTCGCCGGCTCTCAACGCGCCCGATCCGTCCGATCCATAGTACGGGAAGATATCCAGCTTATACGGTATTTTATTGTCCTTGCAGATTTTGACAAGCTCATGCGTGAAATCGTAATGGTACGGACCGGTCGCGTCTTTCGCGCAGATCGAGACATGGAACTCATCGCCCGACTGCCCATCGCCCAATGCTCCCATATCTACAACAAGGATATCGTCGATTTTCGGAAATCCCGCGATCCCCTGTCCGGTTTCCTCAGTGATGTTGAAAAAACAGTAGAGATTGACCCCGAGTTTGAATCTGGGATTTTTCATTTTCTCGACAAGGATATCCGAGATGCTCAATAGAATCCCAGCCGATGCTTTATCGTCAAGATGTCTCGAATTGACAAAACCGTTCCGGACCTCGAACCGTGGATTGAGCGAGATAAAATTTCCGACCTCGACATAATTCGAGATTTTATCTTTTTCATTTTTCAACTTGATATCCGGCCTGACAACGAGATCGCTAACCTTGAATTTTTTCTCGTACAGGTCCTTATTTACATGCACCGCGGGATTCGAATGCACGATCGTTCCGGGAATTTTACCCTCGTCGAATGTATGGATCGTGCAGTAATTTCCAAGGACATATTCCGCGGGGAATCCCCCGACAAGGTCGAACTTGATTACGTTATTCTCCGCACTTTTAACTATCGCGCCGAGTGTATCGACATGCACCGATGCCATCAAATTCCTCGACGCTTTCTCATTCTCGAATTTATAAATCATGGCTCCCTTGCGGGTGATTTCATAAGGGATGCCTTTTTCCTCAGCGTTCTTCCTGAGGAAATCGATCACTTGGTTCGTGTATCCGGTCGGTGATGGGGTATTGACCAGCTTCTCGATATAGCCGATCACCTTTTCGGCGGTTGCGGTATCGGATTTTATTTTTTTTGTCGCCATTGGAAAAAGCCTTCAAATATGTAGCTTTCGAATTCTATTTGATGTTCGATAGTGCCCCAGTCGCTTCACCGAAACCGGCAAATATTGCGCTGAAAAGAGCGTAACCGAATCCGATGAGAAAGAGGATCCAGTAAATTGTGATGGCATTATCCATATCTGTACTCCCCCGGTTTGGAAATTCTTAAAAATTCTTAAAACGACTTCGGTCACATAAAGTTTAATCAAAATAAATTAAATACGGCTGGGAGCGTTATTATATCACCGAAGACCGTTTCATGAAATGGACGGGGGGAAATAGTGGAAGTTGCGTGGAAAATGGGCAAGCATACAAAATGTCAAAATGTTATTATTGGCCCATGAGCGGAAAGGGGACCCGCAAAACCGATTTCTATCGCCTGATTCTGGTAATTCTGCCATGCCGTATCTGTCTGCCCGAACTTCTGGGGATAGATCAGTTTGCGGGATGGGACGTCACGCGCCTGAATCTTCCGCTGAAATGGTACGATATCCAGTCACTCAAGGACGGCGCCCTTCCCCTATGGAATCATTATTTATATGCCGGGATGCCCCAGCTCGCCGAAAGTGAATCGGGTTTATTTTACCCTGGCAATATTCTCCTTGACCTTCCCGGAAATTTTTTCTATCTCGCGGGGCTGACTTATATCGCGCATTTCATAATGGCCGGGCTTTTTATGGACCTCTGGCTCAGGGGAAGGGAAATCAAACCATTATTCAGTTTCATGGGGGCGGTGCTTTTCCAGACCGCGCCGTTCCTTATGTTCCATATTTCGTCGATGGCGCTTTTCCAGTCAGTGGTATGGTTTCCGCTTTTATTATGGCTGACCGATCGGATTCTCCACGAGTCCGATACCCGAAAGCAGTGGTTTTACGGAGGATTGATAGCATTAACCGGAGGAATTTTACTGACTATCGGAAGCGGACAGATGGCATTCTATCAGGGATTGCTCCTTGTGTTTTATCTTACCGGGCATGTTTTTTCGGAAAAGAAAAATATCGGGGCTAAATTAAAAAAATCGATCGGGGTGCTTCTATCGCTTGCAGTCGGCGCCGCGATGCTTGGCGCGATTATATGGATTCCGATATCGGAATTTTCCGCGACTACTGTCCGCGAATTTGTAAATTATACGCTTGGGAGCAACTGGCTGAATCCCCTGCGGCTTGCGTCGGCTTTTTATTTCCCCGCCTACGGAAAACAGACCGAAGTTGTCGGATGGGTGTCGAGTGTTATGTATGTCGGGTTATTGCCGTCGGTTCTCGCGATGCTTCGTCTCGCAGGGATTAAAATCAACTGGAGAAAAGACGCACCATTGATTGTCATGGGAGGGCTTGCGCTTTTCCTCGCGTTCGGGATGTCCAACCCGGTAAATCATCTGCTAGTCAAACTCCCGATTTTTTCCATGTTCAGATATCAGGGGCGGCTTGCGCTTGGAATTCTTGTCGCGTTGATAGCGCTGTCTATGCATTTTCTCTCCGATATTTCATCAGCACATGAAACCTCCAGTGAAAAATCGGTGGGACTAATTCCGAAAAAACCGCTGGTAGTTTCAATCGTAATCGCGTTTGTGCTTCTCGTCGCTTTTCTTCTTATCGCAAACCGATCGACCGCGATTCTTATCGGTGGATTAATTCTCATTGTCGATGCGCTTCTGACATGGTGGATTACCAGAACGATTGGTGGAGCATCGAAAATCGCACTTTCAACATTCTATCTATATCTGTTATTCCATGTGGCGGTAATTTTTCCAATCACACTGCTATTCACGATGAATGCCGGAAAATTCAATGACGAGTTGGAATTTTTCGACCGTCTCCAAAGGTCCGACGGGCAGCCTGCGAGATTCCTCGCGGTCGATGTCGGACATTTTTCCGAGCTTGATCTCTTTGATTTATCTCCGCGTACCGATTTTCCGGACATGTGCGCCGGGAATACATCGATATTCAAAAACGTCCAGACACTGGATCCATACACCCCGCTTCGTCCTCTCGAATGGGATCGGCTTGTTCGAGGTGAAATTGCGGATGGCTTCACCGAATCGGGCGCGGCAGACGGAATTCTCGACCCGGTCACCGCGGCAAATCTGGATTTCCTCGGGGTTGATTATATCGTCACATCGGGGAGGGTAACGGAAATTCGGGGCTACACGCAGGTTACAGATATCGATATGACAGATTCATGGGGAGAAGGCGCGAAGTTATTCAAAGTCGATCGTGAGGAGCCGAGAGTCTGGGCGGTCGCGCTTACGGAATCCGGAAAATTGTCCGTCGGCATACTTGAATTAAGAAGAAACGGCGCTCGAACCGAAATCGACACTCCATCCTATTCCGTAATCGTGGAAATTTCGTACGATAAAAACTGGCAGGTGACGGTCGACGGAAACCCAGTCGATATCAGCCCTTGGCGGGGAGTATTCTGCGAAATCAACACCGGACCCGGTCAGCATGTGATTGATTTTCAATACAGGCCCGATTCAGTCAGGACAGGCGCGATTGTATCGAGTGCGGGGATAATTATCGTGCTTGCGTGGATTCTTCTCTCAGTTCCACGAAAACGTGACGTTTTCCCATTGCCCTGAATGCCCATCTCGTGATAATCTCATGCGGCACTCAACAGGTGTTAACCTTTGGTTGAATTTGAACAAAAACTAAAATCGGATCTTAATGCCGCCCAGAGGATGGCGGTCGAGACTCTCGAAGGTCCGGTGCTTGTGCTCGCCGGCGCCGGAAGCGGTAAAACACGCGTGATCGCGTACCGTGTCGCGAACCTGATTTTCAGCGGGACATGCAAACCGTGGGAGATAATGGCGGTCACATTCACGAACAAAGCCGCCGATGAGATGCGTGACAGGGTGCATGGGTTGGTTGGCGATGACGGGCACGATGTAGTGCTCGGGACGTTCCATCGCACCTGCGCGCAGATTCTCAGAAAATGGGGACATGCCATCGGGGTGCCGCAGGAATATGTCATTCTCGACGACACCGAGAGCAAAGTCCTTGTAAAGCGCGTGATGAAAACGCTCGGGATCGATACCCAGCATTTTGACCCCAAAGCCGTGCATAATCGTATTTCGACCGCAAAAGGCAATTTAATCGACTGGAGAACATATCAGGAACGCGCGGCAGACCGATTTGAGGAACTTGTCGGGCAGTCGTATGAAGGTTACCAGCACGCATTGGAGCACGCGAGGTCCCTCGATTTCGACGATCTGATAATGAAAACCGTCGAGTTGATGGAAGACAGCCCGAAGACTCTGGAGCATTTGCAAAATCGATATAAATATGTCCAGGTCGATGAGTATCAGGACATTAACAAAGCCCAGTATGTACTGACCAAAACGCTTGCGTCACGTGACAGGAATATTTGCGTCGTCGGAGACGACGACCAGTCCATATACGCTTTCCGTGGCGCAGATCCGAAGTACATTATCAATTTCGAGGACGATTTTCCCGGCGCGGTCGTGGTAAAACTTGAGGAAAATTACCGCTCGATGTCGCATATCCTCGATGCGGCTAACGCGATCGTAAAAAATAATCCCAAGAGGCATCACAAGAAACTCTATACAAACCGTGGACAAGGCGTCCCTATCGTTTTCAGATTCAACCGCACCGATGAGGCGGAGGCGATAGATATCGCGGAGAATATCGAGTTCTATATCAAAAAAGAAAACCGCTCTTTCAACGATTTCGCGGTGCTATACCGTACAAACGCTATATCGAGAATTTTCGAGGAAGTTTTTACCCAATACGCGATCCCGTACCAGATTATCGGCGGATTCAGATTTTATGATCGCAAGGAAGTGAAAGACATCCTTGCCTATCTGAAACTCGTCCAGAATCCATGGGACACAGTCAGCCTTCAGAGAGTAATAAATATCCCAACGAGGGGCATCGGCGAGAAGAGTTTTACGAAACTTGTTCAATTGATGACCGAATTCAACATCGGAATTCATGAGCTTCCGGAACGCGAAGAACTCTGGATAAACCTCGGGTCGTACGCCGGAAACCGTATTATCAAATTCGCTGATATGATCCGCTTGTTCCATGACGACAAGGACACATACTCCGTGCATGAGCTGACCGGGATGATCCTCGACGAATCCGGGTACGAGAAAAGGCTGAAAGAATCGGACACAATCGAGGCCGAATCGAGGCTCGAAAATATCGCGGAGCTTCTTGGCGCGATCGATCATTTTGATGAGGCATACCCGACGGAGGGGCTTCCCGTTTTCCTCGAACAGGTCGCCCTTATCCAATCATCGGACGATCTCGACCGCAGCGCGGACAGCGTGAAATGCCTTACCGCTCACTCCGCGAAAGGCTTGGAATTTTCAATCGTTTTTGTGGCCGGAATGGAGGATGGACTTTTCCCGCACTCAAGATCGTATGACGATCCGAGCGGGCTTGAGGAGGAGCGTCGTCTCGCGTACGTGAGCATCACACGCGCGAAAGACCGGCTGTTTTTATCCGGGGCGCACAAGCGATCGAGCACGTTCTGGAGGGAACGCAGTACAACAAGCATTGGCTCGACCCCGTCAAGGTTCCTCTCCGAAATTCCGGATAATTTGATCGAGACTAACGAT
>JAPKYR010000237.1 GCA_026394215.1 bacterium | reverse complement strand
TCTTCCTGCCTGTCTTCTTTGAGATAACTTCCCGGACGGGACAAATGCGTATCCGACGCCGCTACCACGGAATATTTTCTTCCAAGGAACCCGATTCCCCTCACCACTAAATCGGCAAAAAGCCCGTGCTTTGAATAAAATTCTATCCCGCGTTCGATGTCCGGATTGTAATGGTTGTCCCAGTCAGATGTATGCATCATCGGGTAATGAGCGATAGTGATAGCGTTGTACCCCGAAAGGCCAGCCCAGAGTTCATCGACAACATCGTAGTCTGCGATGACATACGGGAGAATCGGAATCGTATTGTCGGGAGAAATTACCGTCCTGTGCCCTCCCGGCAGGCTGGTCCATTCCCAGCCGAATAAAACCGAAAATACGCCCGGATCATCGTATGTTGCCTGGACCTGACGGTAGTAATCCTCGGCCACCCAGTTATCGGAATAGAAATGATTATCGTGATCGGTCAGGCAGACAAAGTCCAGATGGCTGACATCGCGGGCATACCTGTACGCGTAATCCGGCGACTCGTCGCCATCGGAAAAATTCGTGTGGCAATGGATATCGCCGATAAGATTTCTCAGATTGAAAAATTCCGGACGAGGGTCCGATCCCTGTGCGGTTCTGCCATTCTCGATAACGATATTCCCAACCCTTACGGAATTCCCGCTTAAAGACAGGGGATTCGAATATATGCACAGTCCGTCCATATCGGCCACATAAATGTAAGCGCCGGAAATTTTCGCCCTTCTCGCGTAGCCTGGAGTATCAACCTCGAATAATTTATCCAGATCCGGCAAACCCGACAGTTTATATGCGACGAAACCGTCATTCCCGCATGCCGCCAGTAATACATTTTCACTTCTCGTGATACTGTCGATAAATCTTTTTACATAAATTTCATCCCTGACCACAGGGGCTGAATCGACTGTGACGCTAAAGATGGTAATTCCCGACACCTCATCATTTCTCGCGATAATCGCGTAATTGTTGTAGCCGACCACATCCTCGAAATTCCCCATCCTGCTGCCATCGGTCCATATGCAGACTGGCATTGTCGGTGAGCTGATGCTGTATGGAGCGAGTCCGAACGGCGCATCGGAAATCAGGAGGAAATTACCGTCGTGATTCACATCCCTGACTCTCGACGCAGGATTTCCGCCCGAATATACCGGCTGAGCGGGATTTGACACATCATAGACGCGCAATTTGCCGAAATAGTCGCCAAGGTACAGGTACCCATTATAAAACGCAGCGGATGTTGCCCACTCGGTATCCTCGCTGAACTTAAGCTGTGGGCTTGATGGATTTTCAAGCGAGTAAACCTTGATCCCGTCCGGCCCGTCGCAGACATAAAGGTAATTCTGGTAGATATAAACCCTGATCGCGTAAGTCGTGGGAATTTCCGCGGCCACTACCGGATGTGTCTTATCGGCAATATTCACGACTTTAACTCCCCCCTGGCCATCGGCGACATACGCGAAATCGCCCGCCACCACAAGATCCTCGGCGCAGACTGTCGCGACCCTTCCGACAAGTTGCGGCGTGCCGGGTTCAGGTCCCGGCTCGACCGGCGTGCTTCCTCCACCGGAACATGAAACGATCAATAAAATCAGTATGGCAAGACCAAGGCCAGCAAATGTTTGAAATAATCGCTTAATACGCATATCTTTCTCCTACCAATAGTATGTAAGAATTATCTCACAGTAAACCGTAACATGCGACTCCGGCGCATGATAAAGTTAACAATGCGCCGGAGGCGCATTTTACGAGATCTCAATCAGCACCTTTCCGAACGCCATCCGGCTTTCAAGATATTCCTGCGCCTTCGGATATTCATCGAACTTATATACTCTGTCCACAATCGGCTTCACAAGCCCCCTTGAAACCAGGTCCAGACACTGCGCGTACTCGTACCTCGACCCCATCGTGCTCCCAAGTATGCTCAAGCCCTTGAAAAATACCATCGCAAGGTTCGTTTCGACAATCGGTCCCGACGTGGTCCCGCATATCACAAGCCGCCCACCCCTCGCAAGCGAATTTATATTTCCGGGGAATGTGTCCTTCCCCACATGATCGATTATCAGATCCACCCCACGCTTACCTGTTATTTCCCTGACCTCCACGGCAAAATCCGATTCTTTGTAATTAATAATCTTCTCAAGGCCGAATATCGCTGCTTTCTCGATTTTTTCCGGACTCCCGGCGGTCGCGATAACCCTTGAGCCTGCAAGAAGCGCGAATTGTATCGCCGCGATCGACACCCCGCTTCCAGCCGCGTGTACAAGCACCCAGTCGGATGGTTTCACCTGTCCGCGTGTATTTACCATCCTGTAAGCGGTCAGAAATGTCAGCCCGAACGCAGCCGCGATATCCCACGATAAATGGTCCGGAATCGGAAACACTTCCGCGGACGGAGCGACGATATACTCCGCGGCTCCGCCATCGAATGATTCGCCCCTGATCCCGTATTTTCTGCACATCGGATCGTCGCCGGAATTACATGCCACGCAATTTCCGCAACTGCTCCCCGGAAGAAGCGTGACCCTCTGTCCCTCTTTGAGATTTACGCATCCTTCGCCGAGCTTGTCCACCACACCCGCGACATCGCTTACCGGGATCATCGGCAGCGGATATTTCACGCCGGGAATTCCGCGGCGGACCCAAAGGTCGAGATGGTTCAGCGCCCCGCGCACAGCACGAATCCTGACCTGGCCGGGTCCCGGCTCGGGGATCGGACGCTCGACGAATTCAAGGACGTCTGTCCCGCCATGCTTTGTGATTTCCCATGCTCTCATCGTTGATTTCATTTGTCTCACCTGTTTAAGGATCGGCTATTTCCACCGCATTTTATCATAATACCAGCCCTGACTTGAGGCTCCCGATCATTAGTGATAATCTTAAATTATGCCTGATTTTCCCGATGGTTCGAGCCAATGGCAGAGGTGGGGACGATTTGTCAACCGCTACGATGCCGGACGCGCGCTGGCGCTAAGAATCAGGGAAGAAATCGAGTCCGGAAATCTCTCCCTCGAAGGCCGCGGCATTGTCGTCGGCCTTCCACGCGGCGGGCTCGAGGTTGCTTTTGCCATCGCGAATGAATTGAAACTACCCATCGATTTTCGCGCGGTGAAAAAAGTCGGACATCCCGCTCAGCCCGAATTCGCAATCGGCGCGGTCGATATTTCCGGCGTCGCGATGAAAAATCCGTACGTCCAGCCTTATGAGATGCCGCAAGATGAAGAATTCGATCGGATGGTAGAACACGCCCTCGAGCAGGCACGGATCATGGATAAAAACCTCAGAGGAAATCGGGTATCCTCTTTAATAAATGCCGACTGGTGCTTCGTTGTCGATGACGGCGCGGCGACAGGGCTTACGCTTCTTGCCGCGGTAAAGGGAATTAAAAGCGAAGGCGTGAAAGTGATTGTGGCTGTTCCGGTATCAAGCGATCAGGCGAAAAAATTGCTGAGCGAAGCTGCCGATGGTTTTATCGCGCTGATGGTGCCAGACTGGTTCGGCGCGGTCGGGCAATTCTATGACGATTTCTCGCAAGTCCCGTTGGAGGACGTGAGGAAATATTTGTAGAATTTTCATTAAAATAAAATTAATACCAAAAAGGGAGTCAGATCGGCTCCCTTTGATTAATCCCGGTTAAACTAAACCTGATTAAAAACTCGTGGATATAATCGCAAGGAATGTATTAAAATCGGGGGCACTTCCCACCAGAGTCTGACTATTCAGGTAGATAAGCGTAAGGTCTGTATTCCGGATCATCCGGTATTTAAGGCCACCGAGCCAGAATTCATTATCGCTTGCCTTCCTCCATGCTTCGCTCTGCCATGTCAGCGTGCTATTGGGTTGCGCTCGACCGAATTCCATCCAGACATTCCAGTCGCCGCAATCCGAGATGGCCAGATCATGGAAAGTCAGCGCTCCCCATGCGGCCTGCTGAAGTCCGGCTTCATCGGGAAGCCCCGCCGCGGTTTCTTCGAGGTTCCTCAGGTAGTTCAACTGGATCATGAACGGAACGCTCGAGATATGAGACTTCCAGTCCCAGTAAGCTTCGATTGCGCGGTAATCGTCCGGAGAATCAAGCCTGTCGAATAGCCATGTGCTTGGAAGCGCGCCTCCCTCCATATCGGCCTTGATATAAGCCCATGACGATGGGGAGAAATAGTGGTATGTCAGAGCGAATCTGGAGTTATCGAGAAGGAAGTTATTTAATCCAGCCTGCGCGACAATATTTAATCCCTGCTGGGCAGGAATAAGCTCCGCAAGTGTGAAATTGAAATTATCCCATGAGTAGCTTTCTGCAAGGCCTTCAACCTGGACATCCGGATCGTAAAGAAGCGGAGTAGTGATGTATGGAGGCGCGAATTTCCCGCCCCAGACTGTAAGGTTCGAGTAACACTGGGGTTTCCACATCAAATACGCGCGGTCGATGTGAATACCATCGAACCCGAAATTATCATCCATGATATCGTAATCGCTCTGCCTTGGGTTTCTCTCACCGGAAACGAGCCTTGCTCCAAATGTCAGCTCATCCGTAACTTTCGAGACGAAGCCCACTCTAAGCTGGAACTGCGGCTGTGTTGCATGGAGACCCGTTTCAGGGTACATCCCGTAGATTCGTAAATAGAGATCGCCAAAAGGATGGAACCGGGTATCCATGTCCGCCACGAGTTTTTCCACCTCATTGATGCGCGAATCAAATCCGCTTACATTTCCTTCCAGCACACCCAGTCTGTCCGAATCCAGCTTTGCCAATTCCCTTAACTCATCGATTTCAGGCTGGAATTCTTCTATCAGTTTATCGAGAACCGCCTCGACATCGACTTCCGGATTCGCCCCCCCGGCATCGATCTGCGCGAGGATATCGTCGTAAAGACGGGAGATCACCATGGCGAACTCGTAACGCGTGAGAAGCCTGTCGCCGCCATATGTCCCATCGGGATAACCGATGACTAATCCTTCACCGGCAAGGTATTGGACGGCATCATATGCCCAGTGATCGGCCGGCACATCGTCAAAAGCGGCATATGCGACAGTCGTCCAGGCCAGACCTAATAGAAGGGCTGCCGCCAGCATAATAGATAGTTTTTTCAGCATCTGCTTCCTCCCCACTGTCCGATAGCGGGATTTGTTATTTCAAAAATATCCATAACCTTAATTACGACGATCCTGTTCTCATCGCCGAAAGGTTTTCGAATGCTATTTTTCTAAATATCCAATCGCCAGGCAGGAAATTAAACTGGTTTAATAATCTTAATTGCAGGAGGTCGACAAAAACACGGCCATCCTGAATATGACAAATCCCTGACTGATTGAATCAGGTTTAATTGGATGCTAGCAGGTATATTTCAGCCAGTCAAGTCTTTATTTTTTTTCATTTTGTGGGAGCATCCATGATTTCATATTACCCCAGATACGTAATATCTATTCTGATAGTGTCCTTGCTTTGTCAGGGAATTTTCAGAATTTCGAACTCCTGCCCGTTCAGGACAAATCCATCGAAGCGATCATACCTGCCAATTACCGACATCAGCTCTTCCGGGGTAACTCCAAGCTCTGCCGCGCAATCAAGAACCTGTTCCGACCCTAAAAAAACGTTTGGATGTATGTACACATTCCCCCCCTGATTTTCATGCATGATTATCAGGCCGTCCCTTTCATCCTGCGTCGTCTCATAGAACTCCTCAAGGTTAATCACCTTCGCCCTTGTCAATGCGGAAATAATCCAGCCGTCCGGATAATCATAGCCGCCCTCGAAAATCAAAAGGTCGCCCTCTTTAAAATATGGCTGAAGCTCAATCGCATGCAATACCTCCGGATTATTTTTCAGCCTTGATTCCGGCGCGATCCCTGCGATGTAATTGTACAGCCCAAGGAATATCATAAGAATAATAAGTCCCTGCCGATAGATTTCGTTTTTCCTTGGAGTTAAGAATTCAAAAACGAGTATGAAAATCGTAACAAGAATCGCGAGAAGGGGCTCCTCGGTCGCGGTGAATATCACAAACAGAGCGAATAGGCTCCACTTAAGCCATTTCTTCTCACTTGTTACCGTGATCTGGCCGTACCACGCGAACACCGTCAATAGCGGCACAAACACGAAAATCTTGTAGAAATAATTCATCGGCATGAAGAAAAACTGGAAGAGCACATACGGCGCGAGCCATGAAAATACAAGGACAGCGCGTTTCGGAAACTGACGGGCATATTTCTTCACGTTGTAAAGCGACGCAATGTACATGAAAAAGAGAAAACCGAGCGAGTAATATCCGAATACTTTTTTCAAAAGCCCCTTGAAAATTCTCCCCTGCTCCATGGCAAGCCCGATGTCGTACTCCAGAATGCCATGAGTGATCGACAGTCGATGGAAAAATACCATCAGATACCCATTCAGCGTTCCAATAGGAATATCTTTCCATGAGGAAATCCAGTATTTCGATTCATGCCCGTATTCCGTGATCCAGAAAATGAACGAGTTGGGGTCTGTATGTTTCAATACAAAAATTCCGATCCCGAAATATGCCATTGCGACCGGGATCGCGAAGCTCATGAGATAAATCCACCAGAATTTCCATCGTTCATTTCCTGTTCCCGGTACAGTGCCGAATACAAGACATCCGATCACTGCCGCTGTCCAGAAAATATTTAACTGATGGAAGAGAACCGACATCGCCTGGAAAAATCCGATGAAAATAAAATCTCTCGCAACGGGAGGTCGATTTTCGGGACGGTCCCCGATCGTGATATTCACAAGCCTGTCAGCAGCGATCAGTAAAAAAACCGTGGAGATAATATAGACATCAGCGTCGGTCGAATAGTGCCAGTAAGTGAAACTGAAGCATCCCAGGAGCACAACCACGAGCGCAAGCCCTCTGTCTCTTACTAATCTGTAGACAAGCTTCCAGATTAACCCTACTCCGGCACTTCCAAGCGCGATATTCGCCCATTGCATTATATAAAGCGCCTTGATATCGGCGCCCGTGATTTTTTCAAGCAGGGCGTGTATTGCAGAAAAGAGCCATGTATACAGAAGGTGATGGGGATTAAATAACGCCTCGAACGGCCCATGCTCGATTATCGACGCGAACACCACCCCGTCGAAATAAAATTTCCGTGTCGGATGGCTCGCGTAAATAATAAAAACCGCGGGAACAAGTACCCAGGGAATCCATCGGTACAGATCTCGCGGTTTTTTATCGGCATTAGTCACGCCGGAATTATACGGAATATTTAACAATTTTATCCATAAAATAGAACATAACTCGTAGAACAGCACGGGACTGTTGAAAAAAAGGATTTCGACTCATGTTATGTAGGACATGCTTTCCAGCTTGTTACTGAAACCATGACGATCACCGCAATTCAATAACAGGCTGGAAAGCATGTCCTACATAAACCCGGATGATTCAGATTTTTTTCAACAGCCCCGTGCTGTTCTACGAAAAATTCATTTACGAACAAGTCCGGGGACACCTTTTTTGCCTGCTGAAGCCTAATGTGACTTGTAGGTCTTTCTCAGGCAAAACAAGGTGTCCCCGGACTTTTTTCTACGGATTTTATTCTTTAATTTCTCCGACTTTGAACTTCCTGTAGATCCATTTTTCAAAAGTATCGAGCAGTGCGTATACAACCGGTACTACAACTAAAGTCAATAATGTGCTTGCCGAAAGCCCACCGATAATCGCAACCGCCATTGGAGCTCTGATCTCGACCCCGGCGCCACCGCCAATCATCAATGCTACCGGGACCATGCCGACAATGGTACAAAGCGTTGTCATAAGTACCGGACGAAGCCTGATCGGGCCTGCGGTCATGAGCGCTTCGGATACGCTCATTCCCTTTGCGCGCAACTGGTTGGTAAATTCCACAACGAGAATTGCGTTTTTGGTTACGAGTCCCATTAACATTATTAATCCCATAAAACTGAACATGCTGAAGGACATATGCGCCAGGAAAAGCAGCCCGAACGCGCCCACGAATGAAAGCGGCACGCTCATCATGATTGTCGTTGGATGGATAAAGTGATTGAACTGCGAGGCGAGGAGCATGTAAATAAGCGCGATTGCCAGTAACAGCGCGAACGCCATCGACGTAAAGCTCTCCTTCATTATGTCCGCTACTCCGGTCGTTGCCATCTCAATACCGGACGGTAGCATTGGCGCGATTTCCGTCTCCGTGAAATTCATTGCTTCGCCAAGCACAACACCGTCGTTCAGGTTCGCTTGAATTTCCACCGACCTTAATTTATTGGAGTGGCTGATCTGGGCTTCTCCCGATGTAACCTCGACATCCGCCACAGCCCCGACAGGCACCGGCATCGAGGTTCTGCCGGAAGTGAATAGAACCAGGTTTTGAAGATCTTCCGGACGATCCCGGTAAGGCTCCTCAAGCCTGATTTTTACATCGTACGAATGCCCACTCTCGGTATATGTCGCGATCTGATCTTCCCCGCTCACAAGAAATCGCAATGTGGACCCGATCGTTGCCGCGTTAAGCCCCAGATCGGCAGCGCTCTCGCGATTTACATTGACCCTGACTTCCGGTTTTCCTTCGGCTAATGTTGTGTCCGTCTCACGAAACAGCGGGCTTTGCCTGAAACGAGCCTCGACTGCCCTTGCAGTCTGTTTCAACAGTTCTGTGTCGCTGCCTCGAAGTATAAAATTATAATCATAGCTGCTCCCGAAACCCATCGCTGATCCGCCGACAGTAATTTCAGCACCGGGGATTGTCCCGATCAGCGTGCGGATTTCGTCCTCGATCTCAAACTGTGTCCTGTCACGTTCCAGCTTGTCAGTAAGGTCAATATAAATCGATCCCTCGTTCTGATTTCCCTGGGTTCCACCGCCAAGGGTACTTAAAATAAGCTTAACTTCGGGAATACTCATTACTATGTTTTCGATGTTTCCGGTAACCTGGGTGAGCGATTCCAGCGAGGATCCAACCGGCAGTACAATTGTAATACTGGTTGCCGATCTATCCGATTCCGGAAAAAATTCTTTCTTCGTCAATCCAAACATAGTGACGGCTGCTATCGTGGCAATTAACGCGAAAAGGAGCGTTAAGCCCTTGTAATGAAGAGCCTTTCCGATGAGCCACTTATAGCCGGTTTCGACAATCCTGTACCCATGATCGAACCAAGCGAGCATCTTCATCGGCTCGCTGGATTTTGACGACATCAGGTACCGAGAAAGCATGGGGGTAAGGAAAAGAGCCAGTACCATCGAAATAAGGACTCCGACAGAGATTGTAATGCCGTACTGGAACATGAACCGTCCGATTAGTCCCTTCATGAACGCAAGGGGGATAAATACCGCGACCAGCACAAGGGATGTCGCAATAACGGCGAATCCAATCTCCTTTGCTCCATCCCTCGCGGCTTGAAAAGGCGTTTTACCTTTTTCCAGATTTCTGTAAATATTTTCGACGACTATAATCGTGTCGTCGATCAGCAACCCGACCATGAGCGAAAAAGCCATCATGGTGATGTTGTTTAAAGTAAATCCGAACACCCTGATAAAAATCATCGTCGAAATGATACTGGACGGGATTGAAATTGCCGCAATAATCGTGGACCGGATATTTCCAAGAAATAATAAAACGATAAGAATCGCAAGCAATCCCCCGCCAATAACCTGCTCGAATATCTGATTGAAACTATCGCGCGTATAGAGCGAATTATCACTGACAATTTCCAGGTCGATACCGGGCGGTTTTATCCGTTTTAATTCGTCGATAACAACATAAGCTTTGTCCGCGATAGCGATCGTATTCCCGCCTGAAGCTTTTACCAGCGATAATCCAATAGACGGTTCCCCATTGAGCCTTGCCTGGCTTCTTAAATCCGCGTAGCCGTCCTCGACCGTCGCGACATCTCCCAGCTTGACCAGCACGCCGTTTACATCCGCGATGACGATATCCGCGAACTCGCTTACGGAACCGACCTCGCCATCGGTTATCACGCTGAGTTCCCTGTCGCCGGTTTCGATTCTTCCACCGGGAATTTTCATGCTCCCCTGTTGAATAGCGCCGACTATCTGTTGGACAGTAATCCCACGGGCGGACATTTTTTCAGGGTCAAGCCAGATTCGGACTTCCCTGTCTCGTGTGCCGTAAACGTTTACGGTTCCGACACCCTCTATACTCTCAAGCCGCGGTTTTACCGTATCTTCGACATACAGCGCCAGATCCTGCGAATTTACATCGCCTGTCACAGCGATCTGGATAATCGGTTCGCTCATCACGTCCAGTTTCTGAACCAGAGGGGCTTCGGCGCCTTCAGGTAAAGAGGAGGATATCCGGGCAATTTTGTCCCTTACATCCTGCGCGGCGACATTAATATCGAATTCAAGCTGGTACTCAACAAAGATCATGCTGATGTTCTCAGCCGATGTGCTGTCGATACTCTTGATGCCGGATAAAGTCGCGATCTCATCCTCGATCTTATCCGTAATTTCAGTCTCAACAGTTTTGGGATCGGCGCCGGGATACACTGTCGATATCGTGATATAGGGAAAGTCAACGCTAGGGTTGTCCTCGATACCGAGATCTTTATAGGAGATCAAACCGAAAATCACGAGCGCCAGCGTGACCATCAAAGCCATTACAGGCTTTGACAGCGACAGATCGGATAAAAACATTTATTGTTGCCCCCCCTGGTTCGTTGAATTCCCATCCGATAATGTTCCGCTGCCATCTGTGGTTGTCCTGATTTTAGCTCCGTCTTCAAGGAATGTGTTCCCGACCGTGATAACCATGTCCGATAATTCCAAACCGCTTAAAATTTCAATGTTGTCACCCTCTCTGATTCCCAGAGTTACAATCCGCTTCTGTGCTGTATCCCCATTCGCAACATACACAAATGTCTCGCCCGCGATTTCTATCACCGCTTTGTCAGGAATTACAATCGCATTATCGTGGATCTGGAGCGGTATATTTACCGAAACAAACATCCCCGGAAGCAGGCATGTCGTATCGTTGGCGACATAAGCGACTACTTCAATCGACCTGCTCGTCAGATCTACTGCGGATCCTGTGTGATCAACGGGAGCCTCAACTTCCTGGTCGCACGACGGAAGTCCGATCAATAATGAAGTTCCCACGTTTACTTCGCCAAGCATGTTTTCCGGCAGATTGAATCTCAGCTCAAGACGGTTAGCGACTTCGTCCCCCTCGCCCTGAAGTATAAAAATCGGCGTCCCCGCTCCGACAACGTTACCCGGATCGACGAGCCTTGACACGATCCTTCCATTGAATGGAGCGACCAGCGTACCGTTCGCGATAATTTCTGCAACCTGCGCCGCGTTGTCGCGTGCGGCCTGAATAGCCGCATGTGCCGTGTCGGATTGCGCCTGCGCCGCGGTGACCCCGTCGTGCGCCGCTTCAAGGCTCAGCCTCGCGCTTTCGTACTGAAGCTCGACCTGCTCAAATTCCGACTGAGTCGCGACCCCGTCTTCCCTCAACGTCTTGAAACGATTGTAATTCGTTTCGGCAAGGTTAAACGCGGCCTCAGCCTGCTCGACATGGCTTCTCGCGATTTCGATTCCGACATCCGCAGCTTCAGCCTGCCCGACTATCGCGTCGGCCTGGCTCAATGCGGCGCGATGCTGCGCCTCGTATGTCGACATATCCACCTGCCCTAAATATTGCCCGGCTTCGACAAAATCACCCTCATCGGCGGCGAGATCGGTTATAAGCCCCGGCATGGAAAAAGACACTCTGGCTTCCAACGGACTTTGTAAATCGCCGGTTGTCCGGAACCAGTCAGTGATCGTCCCTGTTGTGGGAGCCTCCATGACGACCTGTACCGAGGTCGTATCGGCTGTAGGTTCTGCTGTCGCAGTCGCGCCTCGACCTTTACATGAGGTGTTCGAGCCTGCCATTACAACAAAAATAATCAACGCTGAAGCGTATAGAATTCTTTGAATCATCACTCAGCCTCCTTGGCTGCAGTAATCAGGGCTAATAAATCTTCTGTCGGCATTCCGACCGTTCGGGATAAGGCTGCCAGTCCGCCGTAATAGTCGTATAAAATCTGAATGGTGTTTACTTCCATCTGAGCCAGAGTCGCCTCGGCGTCCAGAACTTCAATCATCAATCCAAGTCCCTCTTCCTGCCTGCGTCTCGCGACCCTCGCGGCTTCCTCCGCCTGCGCGAGAGCTTCCCTGCTGACTTCAAGATTCCCAAGCTGGGTTCGGACGAACAGAAGCGCCTGCTCGACCTGCTGCTCTATCATCGTGGCCATCGATTCGCGCTGAAGATCCAACTGCTCAAGCTGATTTTCAAGGGGAGCAGCCCTGTCATCCGTACCGCCAAAATCATAAAAGTTCCAGAATATATTTATCGATCCCGAAATCGAACTAGTGTTGGGAATCAGATCCTCGCCCGACCTAGAATATTGCGCTTCAAAACTCACATTCGGATTTCCCGATGTTTTTAAGGCTTCGATCTGCGCTGCGAGAGCTTCCCTTCCCGCATCGAGCGATTTAAGCGACGGCCTGTTCGCGAGCGCCCATTCCCACAGAGTTTCGAGCGGGTACGGTACATCGGTCTCGGGATACTCGACATTTTCAAGGGTCCATCGGTCGCTGATATTTCCGGTCACAAGTATCGCGAGAGATGATTTCACAAGCTCAACATTGCTTTCCATTCCATTCACAGCCTGCGCGACCTGCGATCTCGCGACCTGCGCCGACAGGAGATTATTCAGGGGAATCAGCCCGGCGTCGTAACTTGCCTGGGCGGTTCGGCTCACTTCGTCGAGATGAGTAAGTGATTGCTTCATTGCCTCAAGTCCGGCTTCCGCTTCAAGCACGCCAAGATATGCCTGGATTACGTCCAGAGTCCTGTAAGCCTGCTCGGTCCTGAGATCGTATTCCGCAGCGCGGATGCTCGCATCGCTTGCATCGCGAAGCGCATCATCTCGTCCGCCGCTGTAAAGTGGATACGAGAACATCAGTGCCCATCGTACGGACTGTATCGGTTGCAGCGTATATGAAAAATCCGGCGTAGAGATCGTACTGGCGGCTCCATACCGGGTGTAGGTGTACATTGTCGAAAATCCCGGCAGAAAACTGCTTAAGTTGCTATCTCTCTGGGCATATGTATTCTCAATGTTCAGTTCGCTCGACTGGATATCACGGTTGTTTTCAAGGCACAACATTAGTGCATCCACAAGCGTAAGTTCAGGCAGAACTGTCGATGCAGGTTCTTCAGAAACTAGACCGCCTTCAGGCTCACCGAAAATTTCCTGTAATGATCCCGACCATGGATTGCCTTCCTGGTTTTCGACTTCCTGCGAATTTTCAGTATCCGACTGCGCGATCAGAAGGTCCTCAAGACCGAACGCCGACGGGCTTACGCCTAATACCATTAATCCCGCGAACACCCAGACGAAAACCAGTCGCGGAAGCGCCTTGATATTTATTTTTCTATTTCCTCTCATTTACTACCCCCCGTTTGCGGATGTATTCCGTTCACAAAAAGCTCCTTCGCCATTTCAATCACGCTTTCTATATCGATATCGCTGTCTTCTTTCAGCCATAAATGAATAACCGCATCCGATATGCCGCCCATCGATGCAAGCACAAGTTTATAATGGACATCGTCGCGGATCTCCCCGGCTTTCTGAGCGTCGATAATCAGTAGCTCAAGCTGCTTAAGCATCTCTATTATTGATTCTCCACAGCTTTTCAGGATCGGGATCTCCAGATACCAGTTGAACCCGTGAAATTCATTTATGAACAGCTTTGCGAATCCCCGGTTTTCCCATATCCCGCGAAGTTTTGCGTCCATTATCTGAAGAAGCTTGTCCATGGGGCTGATATTCTTTGCGAAAATCTCGTTGAGCGTTTTTCGCATCTCGTCGACTTTTCGCTCGACAATCGCGTCAACGATTTCCTGCTTGCTTTTGAAAATATTATAAAGACTGCCCTTGGCAAGTTCGGAACGTTCGGCAATATCGGATACAGTCGTCCCATCGAATCCTTTCTCATCGAACAATGCTTCCGCAGATTCCAGAACATGTTGCCGGCGGAACTCTTCCTCGCGTTCCTTGCGGGATTTTCCATCGTGTGAAAACATCGTACTATCACCACCTTTCAAGGGTGTGACCGTCGGGTCATAATCATGACTAATTGGTGTATAATACAACCTTGACCGTCAAAGTCAAGACCGGACAGTGAAAATTTCGATATAAACGTTAAATTTTTGAATGGGAATTCGGTTTATTGAAACTCTACAAGATCCCCCATCAGTTTGAAGAATTCCGGGAAGCTGATCTGCACATTCTCCGGACAATGTAATATGGAGGGCGTCTTCGCGCACCATCCGGCGACAGCCGCCGACATTATGATTCTGTGATCAATAATACATGGCACATCCGCGCCCATCAATATCTGTCTGCCCCTGCCTTTCAACCCATCGATGGTCTCTTCCACATCAGCCCCGAAAAACCTCAGCATTTCCGCCGTGGTTTTCAGCCGATCCGATTCTTTTTCTCTCAGACGGGCGGCGCCGGGGATCTCCCAGTCGCGATCCGAAAAGCATGACACTACCGCGAGAAGCGGAATCTCATCGATCATAGCGGGAATCCTGTCCGGATCGACCGGGACATTTTTCAGCCGTGCCGCCTGGACGGTAATCTCGCCGACCGGTTCTCCGCATGTCGCATCCACGCTGCTTGCGTCGTGGGTGATGATAAGATGCGCACCCATCGCCTGCAAATGCCTGAAAAATCCGATCCGTCCTGCGTTTAAGCCCACGAACGGCACTGTCAGCGTGCTTTCCGGAAGCAGTGTCGCAAGCGATATCGGGTAGGCAGCCGAGGAAGCGTCTCCGGGGATCACCATTTCAAACGGCCTTATGCATCCAACCTCACCCCTGACGGATAATTTTTTTTCGATCCTGTCAATTTCAATAATACCCTTTCCGCACAGGTGGTTAAGAAGCCGCTCAGTATGGTCGCGAGTCTGTAAGGGTTCATGAAACACCGTCGTGCCGGTCGCAAATAATCCGGCGAGAAGGACCGCCGACTTCACCTGCGC
>JAPKYR010000118.1 GCA_026394215.1 bacterium | reverse complement strand
TGATTATCCTTGCAATACTTTTTCAAATACGCTTAGTAATCCATTCGCAGTGCTCACCCAGTTGAATTTCCGTGTCCATTTTTTACCTTCCGATCCCATCCGCTCCCGTAAAGCAGGATCCCCCACCAGTTCCGCAAGCCTCATTCTGAATTCGCTGTTGTCGTTGACCAGATACCCGGTCTCTCCATCCTTCACAACTTCCGGATGCGCGGCGAGATTGTATCCGACCACCGGTTTCCCGAAATACTGCGCTTCGACAATCGGCAGATCGAATCCCTCCCACTTACTTGCAGTGACATAAATATCCGCCCCCGTAAAAACCTGGCGCATTTTCCAGTCGGGGTGATTCAGGAGCGGGATTATTCCAAAGTCGCGGCATAATTTTGCATCGGATTCATCGCCAAGCCCGACCATAACCCATTTCAGATTCGGGTAATCTTTTTTCATATCCCCTGCCATACTGAAAAGTTCCGATGTGCCTTTGTACGGTTGCTTCTCCGGGTTGATTCGCCCGACATAGAGACACACGACGTCATCTTTTCCAGCCCCGATTTCCCTGCGAAACTCATCCCTGAGCTCTTCATCGGAGCGACGGTCGACAGGAACTTCAATGTCCAGCGGCTTTCCGAAATTATCCGGATCGGGTTGAAGCATCGGGGTCGGGAAAAGTTTGTTATGGTCGGGATGATGCGGGTCGTAATGCTCGACGCCGAGATAGACAGGCGTGGTCTTTCGCTGAACACGCGGCGGGAGAATGCTTTTCGTGAATTCGGAGATTGAAACGATATGGTCGGCGGCGGGATGATAAATCTGATTCTGTGTAAATCGCATGTACGACCACATCATTTTTTGCGACATGCTGAATCCGGTAGTCGGGACGATGCCGAATTCCCAGTGTACGCACGGTTTTTTCAGAAAGAGCGGGTAGTAGAAGAACGGCTGCGTCGCGATCAGATAAATATCGTTCGGTTCCTGGTTGAAAAACGGGATGTATACCCTCGCCCGATATTCGAATCTCGGAAAGAACGGATGCGACACGACCGGTTTATGTATCAAATCGTATGTCGCGAGCGCATACGATCCATCATGATTCGCGCAGTACAACCTTACCTCATGCCCCATGGCTTTGAGCGTACTCGCGGTCAGGTGAAGGGTAAGATCGACTCCCCATCCAAGCCGCATCCATGCTGTAATAATGCCGATTTTCATTGTATTTGCATATCAACTATCCCACAACCTCCCCGAACAACCCCTCGAATCCCCTCGCGCAAGCCATCCAGTTAAACCTCTTCGCCCACGCCGGACCTTTCGAACCGAGTTCCTCCCGAAGCTTTCCCTCCCTTATCAATTCCCGTAATTTCAGCCTGAATTCACTCTTGTCCTTGACCAGAAATCCCGTGACGCCGTCTTTCACAACCTCCGGATGCGCCGCGAGTTTGTACGCGAGCACCGGCTTTCCGAAATATTGCGCTTCAAGAATCGGCAGATTGAATCCCTCCCACTTGCTCGCAGTCACATAGAGATCGCAGCCGACAAAAACCTGCCGCATCTTCCAATCCGGATGATTTAGAAGCGGGATGATGCCCGATTGCCTGCATAACTCCGCGTCTTTCTCGGTGCCAAGCCCAACCATAACCCATTTCATATTCGGGAATTCCGTTTTCAGACTCGGCGCGAGTTCGAACAGCTCCGCCGTGCCTTTGTACGGTTGATCGACCGGATTGACGCGCCCCACGTAAAGGCAGACGACGTCCTTCTCCGAAAATCCATGCTTTTTACGAAACTCCGCGCGAAGCTCCTCATTTGTCCGACGGTCGACCGGGACTTCCTTCGGCTTCGACGGGTCGGTCGGATGCGGCTCAAGGATTGGCGACGGGAACAGCTTCGCATAATCCGGGTGATGCGGGTCGTAATGCTCGATCCCGTGGTAGATCACCCGCGTTTTTCGCCTGTCATACCACGGCAGCGCGGATTTTGTGAATTCGGAATTCGCCACAAGCGCGCTCGCGGCGGGGTGATACATGTAGAATTGCGAAAACCGCATGTACGCCCAGAGCATTTTTTTGCGCCACGAGAACCCGGTCGTGGGCACGATGCCGAACTCGTAATTCACGCAGGGCGCTTTCAGGAACCACGGGTAATAAAAATACGGCTGCGTGGCGATGAGGTACACCTCGTTCGGCTCGTCGTTGAAGTAGCCGATATACCGTCGCGCCCTCCACTCAAACCTTGGGAAAAGTTTGTGCGGCACGATGGGCTTATAAATCAGCTCGTACGGCGCGTTCGCGAACGACCCGTCGTGATTGGCAGCGTACAGGCGGACTTCATGCCCAAGTGAGGTGAGCGCGCTCGCGGTCAGGTGAAGGGTGAGATCGACCCCCCATCCAAGCCGCATCCATGATGTGATAATTCCGATCTTCAAGGCTGTATGGGGGAATTATACATGAAAAGCCTGTTGAGATGGCTGGCAGGATGCAGGTTGGTTTTAAGGAATTTTAATGTATAATTAATACATTAAACGATTGGAGCAGGACAATGAAGGGTTACCTTAACGCTACGATTCCTCTAATCCTCACGCTGGCATTGGTGGGATGCAAGCTTAATGGCGATGTTGCAACGCCTGGAGACTACATGCCGCCCGTATGGGATACAACCGTCGGCATCACGAGCGTCGTGCCGGGAGAAAACCAGATCGCTGTGATCTGGGGCACGGCGACCGACTCTATGAC
>JAPKYR010000140.1 GCA_026394215.1 bacterium | reverse complement strand
GCGCTGGAGGAGCATCTGAATATGATATCGCCTATGGAATAACGGCGCTTTCAGACAATTCAACAGTCATCACCGGAAAGTATGCATATTCGGCCACATTTGGACAGGGGGAACCAAACCAGACAATCCTGACTTCTCTCGGTTATACTGAGGATATCTTCATCGCGCGTTACAACCCGGACGGGACACTCGCCTGGGCGAAAAGCGCAGGAGGAGCAGATTTTGATGATTGTGGCAATGGAATCACGACACTTTCGGACAATTCCACAGTCGTGACAGGATATATTGATGGACCAGCCACATTCGGATCGGGCGAACCGAATCAAACAGTCCTGTCTTCCTCTGGTTATGAGGATATATTCATCGCGTGTTATAACCCAGATGGCACACTCGCCTGGGCAAAGCGCGCCGGAGGATCATGTTCGTTTGATCGCGGCAAAGGAATCACGTCGCTTTCGGACAATTCGACAATCGTGACAGGAATGTTTGGAGAATCGGCCACATTCGGACCGGGAGAGCCGAACCAGACAGTCCTTACTTGCGCTGGAGATTACGATATCTTCATCGCGCGTTACAACCCGGACGGCACACTCGCCTGGGCGAAACGCGCCGGAGGAGTATCTTACTATCATGATTGGGGCTTAGGAATCACGACGCTTTCGGACAATTCGACAGTCGTGACAGGAGAGTTTTGGGAATCGGCCACATTCGGACCGGGCGAGCCGAACCAGACAGTCCTGACTTCCGCTGGAGTTGCCGATATCTTCATCGCGCTTTACAACCCGGACGGCACACTCGCCTGGGCGAAACGCGCCGGAGGAGGTAGCTATGATTGGGGCAATGGAATCACGACGCTTTCGGACAATTCGACAGTCGTGACAGGAGAGTTTGAAGACTCGGCCACTTTCGGACCGGGTGAGCCGAACGAGACCGTCCTGACTTACTTTGGTTCTTACGATATCTTCATCGCGCGGTTTGAGCCATAAAAAATACTGCTCCCGGTAAAAATCGCTATTAACTGCTCCCCCCAACCCTCATCGCTTCCTCAAGCGTGGTTTCACCATTTGCCGCACGGCGAACTGTGTCCGCGACGATTGTGATCATCCCCTGCCCGACTGCGATTTCCCGTAGCTCTTCAACAGATGCATTTTCGCGTAGCGCTTTCCCGATCTCAGGCGTGACTTCGAGCATCTCCGATACAATCTCCCGACCCTTGTATCCGATCCCCCCGCATTTTTCACATCCGACCGCCTTCCGGAAATTCTTCTCAATGGACGACCATTTCAGTCCGCCGGACTCCGCCACCGTTTTCGCCCATTCGAGATTTGTCTTAGACAACTTATCCTTCGCACTACAGTCGGGGCATAGTTTACGTACCAACCTTTGCGACATGACCAGTTTTGTAGCGTCGGAAATAACAAACGGGTCCGAGCCGAGATCGACCATACGCTTCAACGCCCTCGCGGCTTCATCCACATGCATCTGCGACATGACCAGATGCCCCGTCAATGCAGCTTCAAGTCCGACACTCAGAGTCTCGCTATCCCTGATATCTCCGATCATGATCACATCGGGGTCGCTTCGCATGATCGCCTTCATCGCGCTTGAAAATGTTACACCGTGCGACGGATTTACCATAACCTGCGTGATCCACGGAAGGTAATACTCGATCGGGTCTTCGATTGAAATCGCCTTAAGCTTTGGGCCGGTAAGTTGATTCAGGCAGCAGTACAGCGCAGTCGTTTTCCCGCTGCCGGTCGGGCCTGTGAAAAGGATAAGCCCCCACGGCGCCTTAATATGTTTATCAAGAATCGCGCGCGCTTCGGGAGTGAAATTAATTTTATCGAGATTCATTACAAGCCCGGACGAATCGAGAATCCGCGCGGTTAGCGATTCACCGAGTCCCGACGGTATCGTGCAGATTCGCACATCGACCATTTTCACGCCGTTCTCATTTTTGGGATCGATAACTTCGGTAAGAATCCTCCCGTCCTGAGGCTTCAATTTTTCGTTAACGTCGAGCGCGGCCAAACGTTTCCACTGCTCGATAATTGCGGGAAGGAGGCGGACATCGAACGTCGCGGCTTCGTGCAGCACACCGTCGATACGGTATCTGAGCGACACAACCACATCTTTCTGATCTTTTGACAGATTAGGGCACAGATGGATATCGCTCGATCTGCTCATAGTTCCGATGCTTATCATGAGAGACACCGCGCTCCGTACGTCATTCGAGACGGTATCGAATTTCAATTTCGGGTTAATCTTTTTTGCATAAGCCAGTAAATCGGTGAGAAGGGGATTAATGTCGGCGGTAAGGCTGATCCTTGGTTCCTCGCCTTTCAAAAAGCGTTCGATATCGTTGCGGTAAAATCGCCACTGCCTGCCGACTTTCATGCCTTTGACCTTTCCGCATCTAAGCCATCGGTAGAATGTCGGGCGCGTGGTTTTGAGAAGAAGGATGGCTTCCTCCATGCTGATGAGATCGTCTTTGGATTTTTTATTTTTTGCTGGAGTCATTCCGCACCTCATGATGAGTATTTCTCATAATATATCATGGACGTTATGATATGTCAAGAGAATATTAAAAAATACGAACTGGGATGGTCGAAATAATTTGAATTTCTTGAACACCATGTAGGACAGGCTTTCCAGCCTGTTACTGAAACCATTATGAATAAAGGCATGCAGCGACAGGCTGGAAAGCCTGTCCTACGATGAAATAAGAAAATCCTGGGGATTATCTGTCAGCAATTTATTTTTTTCAACAGCCAGGCCATATTTTTCCCGAGAAGTTTCATTGTGTTGATCCCTTCGGCGTCGTTCTCGACTTCACCAGGATTGCGACCGATCCCGTGGTTCCAGTAATTCGATCCGGGAATGATCATTTCCTTGATTAGAAAAAAATGGTTGATAGTGTCGAACGCATGAATCTGGCCGCCTCGGCGTACGGCTATTACCGCCGTCCCGACTTTTCGTTTCAGAAACTGGCCATTCGCGCCGGCGACAAATCCCGACCGATCAATTAGCGACTTAAGCTCTGGCGTGATATCAGCGAAATAGGTTGGCGAGCCAAGTATTATTCCATCAGCGTCCTTCATTTTCGCGATACATTCATTCGCAATATCATTTTTCATGGAACACTGGAAATCCTTGTTTTCAAAGCACTTATAGCAAGCCTGGCATCCGCGGATGTTTTTTCCGCCGACCTGGACGATTTCGGTATCGATCCCTTCCGCATCCAGTTCAGCGAGAACGTACCTGATCAGAATCGATGTATTGCCGTCCTTCCTTGGACTTCCATTAAACGCGACTACTTTCATTTTTTTCTCCCTATGTAATAAAACTATCCATGCCCGGAGAATTAAAGCAAAAAAACCCACATTATTCATGTGGGATTAATGGATAAAACAATTGTTTTTGCAGATGTCAGTCTTCTTCAGGGCTGAATTCATCTTTGCCGACACCGCATTCAGGACAGGTAAAATCGCTTGGAAGGTCCTTAAACTTGGTTCCGGGTTTAATCCCTTCTTCAGGAAGACCTTCTTCAGGATCGTATACCCATCCACATACGTCGCAAATATAAATCCTCATTATTTGCGTCTCCTTATGTGAAGAATCTGAAAATATTACACATTTTTTTGGATAGATACAATCAAAAATTGCCTTTAAGAACTGCCAATTTCGTATGCTTTTTCTGCGAGTTCCCGGCCTGCTTTTCGACACTCCGCCAGAATCTCCGGCGTAGGGCTGAAATTGGACCTGATAGGTTCACGGATCGACTCCCACTTAAGCTTCCGGAAGTAATTCTCGATCTCATCCACCGCTCCCGCACTCCATCCGTATGATCCAAACGCTAATCCTGCCCTTCCAGTTGCTTTCAGACCATTAAGATAGCTCAGTACAGCATGAGCCGTCGGCATTATGTCGAGGTTAAGGATAGCGGAACCGAACGCAACCCCGGCAGCGTCAATTATTTCGTACGCGATACTGGCGAGATCCGTTTTCCGGATATGAATTAAACTGACCTCGACTCCGGGAATTAAGGCGCCCTCATAGATCGCCTCCGCCATTTTCTCCGTGGAATTCCACATGGTGTCGTACATCACGACTACCTTCCGCCTGAACCGTTCCGATGACCATTCCTTGTATGCTTCTATGATTTTACCAATATGGCTCCGCCAGATTACACCGTGCGCAGTCGCGATAATTTCAATTTTCAGGCCACCGGCAGCCTCCAAAACTTTCCTGACCTGTGTATTATAGAGCATTACTATACTCGCGTAGTACACTTTCGCCTCGAACATTGCGGCATCCAGATCAACCTCATCGTCAAACCGGTTCGAAGTCGCATAGTGCTGCCCGAACGCGTCCATCGAGAATAGAATTTTCTCCTCCGGCATATACGTAAACATCGACTCCGGCCAATGCACCATCGGGGTCTCGATGAAAGTTAATGTCCGATTCCCAAGAGATAAAGAATCGCCCGTTTTTACGGCCTGGAATTTCCAGCCGGACGTATCGAAGTGCATCGCGAGGGTTTTTTCGCATTTCGCTGTACACACCACAACTGCATCGGGATAAGCGGACATCACTGCTGGAATGGAGCCTGCATGATCAAGTTCGGAATGGTTGCAGACTAAATAATCGATTTTCCGATTGCCTATGATATCCCGGATATTATTTAGAAGGTGTTCGCTGAAAGGTCCTTTGACCGTGTCAATCAGCGCGATTTTTTTGTCCTGGATAAGGTATGCGTTATAGGTCGAGCCGCGTTTCGTGATGTAACCGTGAAAATCGCGGACATTCCAGTCCACAAAGCCGACCCAGTCGATGCCGTCACGCAGCGTAGTATTCATTTTTTTTACGCATCCCTTTTATCATTTGTAAATGAAAAAATCCACTTACCAATTTTCAGCAAGGACCTCGAAATAAGCCTGTGGATGCGCGCAGGCGGGACAATTATCCGGAGCTTCCTCGCCTTCAACAACGTAACCGCAATTCCTGCATCGCCATGTAACTTTTTCCGATTTACTGAAGACCATGCTATTTTCAATGTTTGCGATAAAATCGAGATACTGCTTCTCATGCTGTTTTTCTGCGCGAGCGATCGCAAGCATTGTTTCCGCGACCTGATCGAATCCCTCTTCACGCGCGACTTTAGCGAATCCGGGATACATGGTCTCCCATTCGTAATGCTCTCCGCCTGCAGACTCCTTCAGATTTTCCACAGTGCTGCTGATTTTCCCTGCAGGATAAGATGCGGTTATCTCGACTTCGCCGCCTTCGAGGAATTTGAACAGCCTCTTTGCATGCTCCCTTTCCTGATTGGCGGTCTCCTCGAAAATATATGAAATCTGCTCGAAACCTTCTTTTTTAGCCGCACTTGCATAGTATGTATATCTGTTTCGCGCCTGCGATTCACCAGCGAAAGCGGCAAGAAGATTTTTTTCGGTTTTTGTACCTTTTAAACTTGGCATTTTTTTTATTCCTTAATTTTTTCTGATGATTAATTCAAAAAATGTGGGAGTCCTTTGTGTCCGGGGTGATATTCTATTGAATGATCAGACAAGATTCCCCGAAAGAACCCCCATCATTTAAAATCCCTGTTTGCGAAAACTCGATCCTATGACTTCCAGAGATGATGAACATTGCAAAACTCGCGCGCCATCACTATATCATCTTTGCTGATCGGGAAGAACGCTTCCGGAGCGTCGCCCGGATTGAGATACTGCCTGTACTCTGCGTCATCGGTATGGACTTCGATCCACTCGATATAATGCTCAGGTTTCATCGGATGCGGCGTGCTTCCGACAATAACCATAACGCCATTGTCGACTTCATTGATAATTGGCACATGTTTTTCGGTGGCGAAATCGGCGGTTTGCTCAACCATATTCTTCATAGGCTGTCCGCAGCAGACAAGCTCGCCGGGACCCGCATGAACCATCTCGACAATATTGCCGCAAACCTCGCATTTCCAGATTTGAAGTTTCTTTGTAGCCATCCTCATGTCTCCTTTCTACCGCAATGGTAAAATTTAATTTGATTTAATATTATTAATTCCATAATAGCCGATTTATGCATGCGCCGCAAGGTATGCGGCGACACCCTCGGCGCTCGGAGTCATTGCTTCCTCGCCTTTTTTCCAGTTGGCCGGACAGACCTCGGAATGTTCCTCATGCCAGATAAGTGCGTCGAGCATCCGCATGGCTTCGTCAATGCTCCGTCCAAGCGGGAGATCATTGACAAGTTCATGGCGGACGATTCCCTCCTTGTCGATCAGAAACAGGCCTCTTAACGCAACGCCCTCATCCTCAAGGAGGACTTCGAAACTCCGCGAGATATGCTTATTCAGGTCGGAAACTAACGGATATCGAATCTCGCCAATCCCGCCATCCTCACGGGCTGTCTTGCGCCACGCGGAATGTGTGTACTGCGAATCGACTGAAGCCCCCAAAATTTCCGCTCCCTTACCCCTGAAACTATCAATGTCCTTATCGAACGCGATAATTTCGCTCGGGCAGACAAATGTAAAATCAAGCGGATAGAAAAACAGGATTACATACTTGCCGCGATAATCGGAGAGTTTTATCTCTTTGAACGATCCGTCGGGCATCGATGCCTGCGCTTTGAAATCAGGCGCTTCTTTGGTTACTAGTGTCATTGTCTTTCCTCATTTTTTATATTTATTTTTTGAAGTAAATTCCCCGTCCGTATGTTAATTGGTCTTTAATCAATTAATTTTCGTTTGTCATATGAGACTTTCAATGTCCCGGTTCAATTTCCAGGCATGCCGGGCAGGTACCGTAAAATTCGAGGTGATAACCCGCTACCCGATAACCGTCGATAATTTTCGGACGTTTAACAACTGGATCATCCGGAAGCCCCATCAGATCATCGACACGTCCGCATAACATACAATGAATATGATTATGCCGGTACGCGGTCCCATCGAATCTCGACTCGCTTCCTGAAAGTTCCAGTCTCTGGATGATCCCGGCTTCGGTAAGAAATTCAAGATTCCTGTAGACTGTACCAAGGCTGATCTTCGGGAGACGTTTCCTGACGATCTCATAAAGCTCTGATGCTGTCGGATGAGATTTGAGCTTGTTGAGTTCCTCAAGGATGATTGCCCTTTGCTGTGTATTTCTATGTGCTTTATTCTCTTGCATCATGTAACTATTAATAATAACAGTAATTATTACCGATAGTTTTGGATTTGTCAAGGATAAAACAGAATTTATCTGGAAAAAATGTAATCGTGGTAGGATTAGACGAGGGTATCAGAACCACGCACGTCAGTAAGTGGTCTTCCAAACGCCACTTTTGTATATTAATACATCTTTGATAATAAATGTGTAAGTGAATATGGTAGACCACTTGCTTACGCGCGTGGTTCTGATACATTTTCCATTAAACCATTCGTATCGATATTAGAAATCCAACACATAACTATAGACTCCGCCTTCGAGGCGGCTCGTTACTTTTAAACCGCTCCGATTGAATACCGACTGCATCCCACGGTTTTCCTGAAGTGTCTCCGCCGTAAATCCTGAAATACCGTTGCTCTTCGCGATATTGGTGAGCTGCTGCAGAAGGAATTTTCCGATTCCCTTGTTCTGCCATTCATCCCTTACAACAAACGCCACTTCAGCGCGGTTCGTCCTTGGATCGAGATAGTATCCTCCGACCGCGATAATTTCATCCCCGGAAGCTTCAGGCAGAGTTGCGACCAGAACGACCTCATTACGGTGATCGATATAGACAAAGTCCTGGATCTGTTTCTGGGGTATATACTTCATCTGACTCATGAAGCGGTAATACACCGTCTGCCGCGATAACGCATAGAACAGGTCGCGCATGAGTTCCTGGTCGGTCGGATGGATTGGCCGGAATGCGACCTGGGTGCCGTTCTCAAGAAGATACGTCGCCCGGAATTCCTTCGGTCCGACAATAATTTTTCCTTCGACCGATTCAAGCTCCTTGCGGACATAATTCATCTCGATTGCGTCCCTTAGAAGCTGCTCCCTGAAATCCGGGTGAGCGATACTGATCAGCGCAAGCGCGCGCCCCTGCACGTTTTTCCCATGAAGATAAGCCGTTCCGTATTCGGTAACCACATAATGGACATCGCCACGGGTGGTGACCACCCCGGCGCCGGGGCTTAAACGGGATACAATTCTCGATAATGTGCCGCTCTTCGCGGTTGAGGGCATGGCGATGATTGCCTTGCCTTCATGAGATCTCGCCGCGCCCCTGTTGAAGTCAACCTGTCCGCCAATTCCGGAATAAAAACGATTCCCGATAGAGTCGGCGCAAACCTGTCCGGTGAGATCGACTTCCAGAGCCACATTGATCGCGACCTGCTTGTACTGTTGCCCGATAATGAAAGGATCGTTCACGTACTCGGTCGGGTTGAAGGAAAAAAGAGGGTTGTTGTCGATGTAATCGTAGATTTTCTTTGTTCCCAGGCAAAAACTTGCGACAATTTTTCCACGGTCAAGAGATTTCCTTGAACCTGTGATAACTCCGCACTCGATCATATCGATAATCGCGTCGGTAAACATTTCGGTATGGATTCCAAGCTCTTTTTTATTTTTGAGGAATTCAAGTACGGCCTGAGGAATTCGTCCGATGCCAAGCTCGACAGTAGCTCCGTCATCGACCAACGCGGCGACAAACTCGCCGATATTTCTCGTAACATCGGTCGGTTCGGGCGGGATTGATTCGAGCAAAGGGGTATCCACAGCGACAAGCAAGTCAATATCGTAAATATTAATGAAACTGTCGCCGAGGGTTCGCGGCATTCTTGGATTTACCTGGGCGATTACTTTTGTCGCGTTTTCCGCGGCGCTTTTCACAATGTCAACGGAAATTCCAAAAGAGCACATACCGTTTTCATCGGGTGGAGTGACATGTATCAATGCCGCATCGAGCGGAAGCTGCCCGGATGCGAAAAGGCGCGGGATATCGGAGAGAAAAATCGGCGTGTAATCGCCAAGCCCTTCCTGGATAATGTCGCGGACATTATCGGAGATAAAAAAGCTGTTAACCCTGAACTGCTGGGCGAGGGTTTTATGGGCGTACGGGGCATCCCCGATTGTTAACAGATGGACGATTTCAGTATCGGCAAGTTCGGACGATCTCGCGACAAGGGCTCTTACCAGCTCCTGAGGCTGCGCGCAGCCTGTACCGATAAATACGCGCTGCCCGGGTCCGATCTCCTGTACCGCCTTTTCAGCGGTTACTATCATGTCGGCATATTTTTCCTGCCACAATGGATCGTAGCTGATTTTTTTCTCGTTCATTTTTTCAACTCCCGTAAAGACATCCTTGCGTCGGCGACCACGGCTTCCTTACCGACATGGCCGACGATTAACGGGTTTATATCCAATTCGACAATTTCGGGGAAGTCGGTAACAAGCTGGCTGATACGCTGAAGCCCGGCGGCGATCGATTCCATATCGACCCCGGACTGTCCCCTTGCGCCTTTTAGAAGTGCATAAGAACGTGTGCCGACCAACATCTGCATCGCTTCATCTGCCGTAATCGGCGCGAGGTGGAATGTGACATCTTTCATAACCTCGACAAAAATCCCGCCCAGGCCGAACATAAGCATCGGTCCGAACTGCGGATCGCGGCTCATGCCTAGGATCACCTCTATCCCCTTTTCGGCCATTTTCTCGACAAGGACGCCCTTCAGGTCGGCCTGCGGAGCGCGCTGTTTGATCCTCAACATCATTAAATCGAACGCGTCGCGGACTGTACCGGGTGTTCCAAGGTTTACCCTCACGCCGTCGAAATCGGATTTGTGAATTATATCTGGCGACACAATTTTCATGACCACTGGAAACCCAAGGCGCTCCGCGATCTGGACCGCCTCTGCCGATGTCCGCGCCACTTTGCCGTCGGGGACATGAAAGTCGTATGCCTTGAGAATTTCCTTCGCGCCGACTTCCCCGATTTCCCTCAGATTCAATTTATGCTGGCGGTTAATAATCCTCTCGACACGCCTTCGGTTGACGGGATATCGAGTAACGATTCTCGGGGGACGCTGCCGCCATGAAGCGTAATCGACCATCGCTTTCAATGCCCGGACCGCGCGTTCAGGCGCAAAATAATTCGGGAGCCCCAGTCTCAGAAGTTCCTCGCGCGCTGGCTGGACCGCCCGTCCGCCAAGAAATGAAAGGAGTATCGGTTTACTGCCGTCCGCGACCCTCGCTACAGCCCGCGCCGTATCGATAGGTGCGGTCATCGCCTGCGGAGAGAGAAGCGCGACAATAGCGTCAATATCATTATCACTCTGCGCGATCTGCACCGCGCGCGCGTAACATTCCGCGCTCGCGTCTCCGAGAACATCTATCGGATTCCCGACACTGGCTGCGGCGGGAAGGTTTTTCTGAAGCTCGCAGCGCGTTTCCTCGGACAATCTCGCGACCTTCATACCGTAATTCTCGACCGCGTCTGCCGCCATAATTCCGGGACCGCCTGCATTGGTGAGAACCGCGACACGGTTACCTTTGGGAATCGGTTGCATGGAAAAAGCTATTCCCGCGTCGAGCAGGGCTTCGAAAGTCAATGCACGGATGACTCCCGACCGCGCGAATGCGGCGCCATAGGCGATATCGGCGCCTGCGAGACTCCCGGTATGGGATGATGCGGCTTTTCCTCCCGCTACAGTGGTTCCAACTTTGAGGACAACAACAGGCTTTTTGTTGGCGACCAACTCGGCCATCTTCACAAATTCATCGCCGGAATCGATACTTTCAAGGTAGCTGATAATAACCCGGGTTTCTTCGTCCTGACCCAATGCTTCGAGGAAATCCACTTCATTCAGGTCGGCTTTATTGCCCATGCTGATCAATTTAGCCAGGCCGATATTATGTGCCGCGGCCCAGTCAAGAATTGCCGACACCATCGCGCCGGACTGGGAAATTATCGATATGCCGCCCCGCGACGGCATTTCCGTCGCGAAGGTCGCGTTCAATTTGTGAAAAGTGTTGATCAGCCCAACCACATTCGGGCCCATCAGCCTGACATTCGCCTGTCTGCACATCTGCGCGATTTCCCGCTCGAGTTCTGCACCCTCAGGACCGGTTTCCTTAAATCCAGCAGTTATGACGATGATAGAGCCAACCCCTGCGATGATGGAATTCCGCACCGCGTCCTTGACACTAACGGTCGGTACGGAAATCACGCTGCAGTCGATTTTCCCATCGTACTCCCTGATATCCGGATAACATTTCAATCCGAGAATTTCGTCGGCTTTCGGGTTTACAGGGACAATTTCACCCTCGAAACCTCCCTTAACAAGGTTTGAAAGTATTTCATAACCAACCTTACCGGGGGATTTCGAGGCTCCAATAACAGCGATAGAATTTGGATAAAGCAACGTTTCAAGCATAGTTTTAACCCCGCATTAAAGGGTATAAATCAGGATTTTCTTTCATATGAAAAATTTACAATATCAGTAAACTTGAATAACGGGGATTAGTCAATAGGCAGCTTGTGAATTATTTCACATTTCCCAATTATTATCATTCTCATTTTGTCTTAAAAAAGCTCCCGGAATAAGCAATCGTTTAACTACCGGATGATCCATCAGATTCTGCATATTTACGGGGACACCTTTTTTTGCCTGGCGAGAGATTAGAATAAGTCAAGATCGTACCAGGCAAAAATAAGGTGTCCCCATTCTTGATAAACGCCCCGACAGGCAAAAAAGGTGTCCCCGTAGCGATTGCATTTAATTGGAAACATGTATCTGATTTACCATGACACTATTAATGACAGGATGAGGGGGATCAATTATCGTTGTGGATATTCCCCCCGAAGATTTATTCGATGCTAATACTAATGATAGTAATTTTTCAAGGCCTTTGAACATGCCTGTAAGCCTGATATAATAATGGGAAAGACGGACGTAAATCAGGACGTATTCAGTAATACGATTCCAAAATCAGAACCAACAAACCTGGATCAACCATTGATGGAAGGAACACCCAGGAAAATCCTGGTCGCAGAAGACGACACCGCATCGCGACGGATAATATCGGCCATGCTTCAGAAATGGGGTTATGAAGTATTATCAGCCGAGGATGGTGCGGTTGCATGGAAGCTGTATCTTGAACACGAAGATATCCAGCTCATTGTGTGCGACTGGATGATGCCGGAAATTGATGGAATCGAGCTATGTAAATTGATTCGCGGCAAAAAAGGCCGCCGGTATGCATATTTCATCCTCCTGACGGCAAAGTCACAGTCAGACGATATTGTTTCCGGACTTGAAACCGGGGCGGATGATTTCATAACCAAACCATTCAATCAGCCGGAGCTGAAAGTCCGGATTCTTGCCGGTGAACGTGTGATCAATCTTGAAAACGAGCTTGAGAGCAAGATTGACATTATTACCAGAGCGAATCAACGTATCCATGCGGATCTCGAAGCTGCCGTCAAAATACAGCAAAGTTTCCTGCCCGCGCCTTCCGGTGAATTTCCCGGACTTGCCTACTCATCGTTTTACATCCCGTGCGAAGAAATCGGCGGAGATCTTTTTAATCTTGTCCCATTGGACGATACGTATGTCGGAGTATATATTTTCGATGTTTCGGGGCATGGGGTACCGGCGGCGCTGCAATCTGTCGCTATGGGACGGATGCTTTCGAATTTCGATCCATCGGCGAGTTTGCTTTTGAATTCGGGGCAGAATGGGCAGCCCGCAACTGTTGTGCAACCGAGAGATGTGACGGATCAACTCAATACTTATTTCCAGTCTGCATCGAGCAAGGGCGATTTTATTACTTTCATGTACGGAATCATCAACATTGACACGGGCAGGTTTACATATACTCGCGCCGGACATCCCGCGCCGATTGTCATCTCCCAAAACAGGGTGGTGCAGGCAAAAGATAAGGGCGATATTCCAATAGGGATAATCCCTCAATACGGGTACATAGACAATAAACTGGACCTGAAATCGGGGGACCGGATATTTTTATATACTGACGGGGTACCTGAAGCTGGAAACCGTGCTGGCGTGAGATTCGGGGAGGTTGCGATGAGTAATTTTCTCGCTGAAACGTCGGGAAAGCCGATTGAGGAAAGTGTGGCCGGGCTTATGAAGGCTGTAATGAAGTGGCAGGGAGAGTCGCAGCAGGCCGATGATATGTCGATTCTCGGGATTGAGGTAAGGCTGTAAATCACCTGATATCGTATTTCGCGGCGATCGGCATACGACGTCCCATTCCGAATGCCTTGGAGGTTATTTTCAGACCCGGCGCCGCCTGGCGACGTTTATACTCGTTTCGATTAACCGCTTTTACCACCCATCGAACGATTTTCTCGTCGAATCCCCTTGATATGATATCTTCTATCGACATTGCATTATCGATGTACATATTCAGAATGCTGTCGAGTATTTCGTACGGGGGCAGCGTGTCCTGATCCGTCTGGTTGGGACGAAGCTCGGCGGTTGGCGGCCTGGTAATTATCTCCCTGGGGATAATCTCGCCGTTCCGGTTTATAAATTCCGCAAGCCGATAAACCATGACCTTGGGGACATCTATCAATACCGCAAGCCCGCCGCACATGTCGCCGTAGAGCGTGCAGTACCCGACCGCCATCTCGGACTGGTTGCCAGTCGCCAAAACGAGGTAGCCGAATTTGTTGGACACCGCCATCAGCATAGTACCGCGAATTCTCGCCTGTATATTTTCGAGCGTCACATCGACCACGGACGGGTCGGTGATTTCGAGGACATCCTTGAGGGAATTCTTCATGGAGTTGAATACGTCGGTGATCGCGATATCGTCGAATTTTATTCCGAGATTTTCCGCAAGTACTTTTGATAATACGGCGCTTTTGCCGGACGAATACGGGGACGGCATGGTGATTCCCATGCAGTTTTCCGGACCGAGCGCCTCTGCTGCGAGCGAAATTACAACTGCTGAGTCAATTCCGCCGGATAAACCGACCAGGCCTTTTTTAAATCCGGTTTTGCGGAAATAATCGCGGATTCCAAGCACCATTGCGTCATGTGCGGATTCGATATCGTCAAGCCCGGCAAAATCCCACTTCTTCCCTGCCATGCCGGTATCGATCGTGTGGATCATCTCTACAAATGGCGGAAAAATCTCGATTGGATTGCCAAATCGGTCGACACATATGCTGGCGCCATCGAAAATTAATTCATCATTCGCGCCGACCTGGTTTACGAAAACGAAAGGCAGTTTATGTTTTTTTGCGTGATTCGCGACGATTCTGAACCTTACAGCGTCCTTCCCAACATGATATGGCGAAGCGGACAGGTTAATCAGAAGCGTTGCGCCCAGATCGGCGAGAACCTGGATGGGGTCGATATTGTATTCGCGTTTTGTCCACAGTTCCGGATCGTTCCACGCGTCCTCGCAAATGGAAATCCCGAGTGTTTCGCCCTTGAATTTGCAGACATGGATTCCTGAGACGAGGGTTTCACCGCCGGCTTTGTAAATCTCAGCGGCGGATTCGAAATATCGCGCCTCGTCGAATACATCGTAAGTTGGTAAGAGCGATTTGTGCTGCGTGAAAAGGACCACGCCATCGCGTACCAGCACCGCGGAGTTATGAAGCGCGCGTCCGGTCGGTTTGCTGCACTCGAGGGGCACTCCGACGATTATGCCGATTTCCGGGAATTTGGTTGAAATCAGCATAAGCTCGACAAGAGCATCCTTCGCGAGATCGATAAACCAATCGCGTTCGAGAAGATCGCGCGGGGGATATCCGACGAGGAAGAGTTCGGGCAGGACGAGAAGGTCGGACGCATCGGACTTCGCTTTTCTCAGCGCATCGGAAATTTTCGCAAGGTTTCCGGCCGTGTCTCCGATGGTAGGATTAAGTTGTGCGATTGTAATTTTCATTCGGGTATCAATTATACACTATTGCATGCACCGAATATGCATCTACTGGAATTGGTAATCTTAACTAATTCGATTCGATCGTTACCCGGATCGACTTGGATAATTGCGGATAAGTGAAGCCGTCATTGGGTAATGAAACCGGGCGGACAACTCCATTTTCAGCAATTCCGGTATTCGGGGCGCTCTGCCTCGGAGCCTGGTTTAGTCCGACTCCGGGTTCCTCGTTTACTTCGGTTCCGCAATCCCACAGATCGATCAAAGAAGTGATATCCCCCGTAAACGCTGAGCCGCCTGGGAAGAGGTCGATGCCGAGATCGGTCGCGGGTGCGTAGAAAAGGTCGTTCGACTGGACGAACATGGTCGCGAAAGTCAGCTTGTAACCGGGTTCGGCTTCAAATGTGAATTTATACGATGATCCCGGACCGGCGACTCCGGGAGCGGATGCGCCCTCGGGCAGATTAAAAATTCCACGTCCCATTACTCCTTCCATGGTGGTAACTGCTGTACTAAGTGAGGTCGGATCGCCGTCCTCCGCGAGCGCCTCAAGCCCATTGCCGAAATCAGCGGTACCGTTCGCGAAAAGCTGGAACGGACCGGAATAGGCGATCCAGAGACCCGGACCAAGAAAAACCGGATCGCCGTGGGTGGACGCAAAAAATATTCCGAGTTTGGTGGAGTCGCCATCTTCTGCAAGATCCTCAAGACCATTACCTATATCCTTCACTCCCGAAGTGAAGATCGGGTTGCTGCCGGTGTGCACGACCCAGACTCCCGGGCCTATCGCAGTTTGAAAAATTCCTGCGTCGGACACATTCGCAATCTTGACAGTAAAAGTCGCGGGTGATGTGGGAAGATCCCGCGTAATAGATACATTAATTACATTGGATACTGTAGGGTATGTAAAAGCGTCATCCACGAGATCGATAGCCTTATCCTCACTGGTGCCGGTATCAGGATCGTCCTGGCGAAGCGGCTGGTTGGGGCCGACTCCCGGCTCCTCATTGACTTCGGTTCCCGCATCCCATAGCGAGAATTCCGACGTGACATTTCCGCTTATCGCAGTTCCGCCGGGGAAAAGGTCGATTCCATTTGCGCCGGGCGCATAAAACAGGTCGTTAGATTCTACAAACATTGTGGCCAGCGAAAGGTGCGAACCGGCGTCTGCTGTGAAAGTGAACTCATACGAGTCCCCCGGATCGGCGGGACCGGACGACAAATCGCCTTCCGGTGTATCGAAAATCCCGCTTGCGGTGTAGAAGGTGGAAATATTTTCTATTGTCACGACAAAGGTCGTAAGGTCTGGGATCGATTTATTCTGGCTACATCCGATCTGTGCGAAAAGTAAAATCGTCAGAAAAGCAAATAAAGATATACGAAGCATAAGGTCACTCCTGTTATGGGATTGCTATAAAGAATTGTACATGAAATCGATAAAATTTGATATCTGGCTAAAGAGGCACGAGCGTTAGCGAGTGCTGTGGGTCAAATTGCACTTGCTAACGGGGCTGTTGAAAAAGTGGATTTTAATTTAATTTATGTAGGACATGCTTTCCAGCTTGTTACTGAAACCATGATTATTGCTGGCATTCAATAACAAGCAGGAAAGCATATCCTACATAATTACAGCAAACAGATAATTTTTCAACAGCCCCGTTAGCGAGTGCTGTGGGTCAAATTGCACTCGCTGACGCTCGTGCCTCCGATACGCACACAAATACTTACGTGGCAGGGCCGATCGTTTCGACTCCGTACTTGCTTCGGATTCTGTCCATCGCGAGTTCGAGGCTTTTGCGGCGGTCGAGAGTGCGGTCGCGTGCGAATTCGAGATTGAGTTGGTTGTCGGATGGGATCAGGCGGCCATACGACAAAACCAGCCCACGAAGGCGTACGCGGCGTACCGACATGCTGTTAAACATGTCGATGATGATTCGTTCCAAAGCGCAGTCGAGATCGGTCGGGGGGATTGATTTTTTTCTGCGGTGCGGGGGGATGTCGGGATACCTGATCTCAAGCCCGATTGTGCGTACCCGCATCCCCATCTTGCGAAGGTCAAGCCCGATTCCGGCGACAAGTTTCCGGAGCGCGGCGCGGATTTCCTTCGGGTCGTAGATAATCTGTTCCAGTGCGATCTCGCGCTTGATCGGCTTGATCTGTTCGGGCTTCCTTCTAGGCCTTGGATCGTGGCCGGTCGCGGCGCGGGCGATCTCAAGCCCCTTCGGACCGAACGCGGCCTCAAGCGTCTGCACCGGGACCATCGCGAGTTCCCGCACTGTATGCACACCAAGCCACTGAAGACGTTTTGCGATCTGCACTCCGACCCCCGGAAGCACGCCCACATGGTAGTCGGCGAGAAATTCTCCCTCCCGACCGGCAGGGACTTCCACGATTCCCTTTTCGCCGGCGCGCATGGACGCGAGTCGCGCGACAAGCCTGCTGACGCCGAGTCCGGCGCGGCTTGGGAGATTGATTTCCTTTTTGATTTCGCCCTGGAGCGCACGAAGGAGCTTTATCGGGTCGGGATAGAGACGGTCGGTGCCGGTAAGGTCGAGCGCGAACGCGTCCTGCTTTTCGACATCGACCACCGGCACAAATCGTTCACTTATTGACAATACCGTCTCGGCGGCCTCGAAATATGCGGCGGGACGTTCCTCGACAATTTTCAGGCCGGGCATGAAACGTCTCGCCATGTCGGGCGTGATCCCAGCTCGTATGCCTGCGCGGTAGGCCTCAGACGATACCGCTACAAGAAGCCCTCGATTCCCCACTGACCCGACGATGACGAATCCGCCTTCGCCAAGGCTACGGCGGACGGGTCCGCCTTCTTCAATGGGGACACCTTCTTTTTCGTCCCCGAAAAAAAGGTGTCCCCGCGGATTTAACTCCGGGTTTGTCGCAAGCTCGTAGAGAATCGGAAGCGGCGACAGGTTCAGGAAGCCTATTTTGTCGGACTTATCAGACATCACTTCGACACTTCGACAAGATCTATAGACTCAGTACTACTACGTAACGCAGGACGCTGGTCTGCCGCCTCCCCGCATTCGCTATCCAGTTCGACGTCGCTCGGATACGCCGGAATGGTCGGCCTCAGACCCATCCTGATCTCGTTCGGCTGCTGACGTTTCGACCTTTGAATATTCAAAACCTCATTCAGGGGCATGACCTTGTCGACCACTAGGGTATATGTGCCATAATCGACCTGCACTTTCCCCTCCATACACAAGCCGCCATCGGAGCGCGCGCGAAGTGTCAGCGCATGTCTGGCGTAGGCATCGGGGAATATCACCGTATCGAATGTGCCGGACAGGTCCTCGAGCGAAATCATCGCCATCGGGTCGCCCTTATCCTTTGTTGTGGCGGGTTTGAAGGAAACTAAAATGCCGCCCATGCGGACGCGCCTGCCCTCGCAGCGTTTCATCTCGGTGCCCTGGATAAATCCGGCCTTGCGCATCGCGGACTTGAGCGGTTCGAGCGGGTGGATGGATACGATCATGCCGAGCACGTCGATCTCGGCCTGGATTTGCTCGAAGAGGGTGTAGTCGCGATCCCATCCAGCCTTCGCTAAAGCTACGGCGGACAGGTCCCCGGCCTTCGCTCCAGCCTCCGCTAAAGCTACGGCGGATGGGTAAGCCATAGCATTGGCCATGGCGGACGAGTCCGCCGTAGCTTTAGCGGAGGCGGAAAATAACATCGGTTGCCTGGGAGCCGCGGCCGGACGATGTATCTTCGCCCTGAACGATTCGGCAAGCTCCGAAAGAAGCACTGGCCTTGGAGTGTGAAGCGACCGGAACGCGCCTACCCGTATCAACGCGTGCGTCTGTTCGTACCCTGCCCCGCTTCGCGCTAAGAAATCCGCGACCGATCCGAATTTTCCGCCCGTATTTCTTGCGAGAAGAATCGAATCGATCGCGTCCTCGTGAAGGCACCCCACCTGTATAAGCCCCATCAGGACACGGTTTCCGCGACCGATATAATTTTTCTCGCTGCGATTCACCTCCGGAAGCTCGACATTTACCCCGAACCTTCGCGCGTCGCGGATGTAATAATCCACCGGAAAATATCCGCCGCAATTTCCGAGCCGTCCCGCGAAAAATTCCGCGGTGTGATGCGCCTTCAGATACGCCGACTGCCACGCGAGAATCGCGAACTGCGCCGCGTGCGCCTTGCAGAAGGAATAGCCCACAAACGACGCGATCTGTTTCCATATTTTTTCGCGCGATTCCAAGTCGATCCCGCGCTCCTCGCATTTTTCATGGAATTCCCTTTCGAGATCCTCCTTCGCGGTGCGGCTGTCGAGCGCTTTCCCGCTCATCATGCGGCGGAGAAGATCGGCCTTCCCGAGCGACACTCCCGCAAGTTCGTGCAGAACTTTGAGGACGTCCTCCTGATAGACAATCACCCCATAGGTGTCCTTAAGAATCTCCGCCATTTTCGGATGCGCGTTGCTGATTTTTTCGGGGTGGTGATGGCGATCTATAAATTCCTGCATCATGCCGCTTGCCGACACGCCCGGCCGTATGAGCGCGGTCGAGGCCATGTGCATATCGTACGACGGCGCGCCGAGTTTCCTTATAAGCCCTCTGATCATCGGCGATTCGGCGTCGAAACACCCCACCGTCGCACCCTTTCTGAAAAGCCTGATCGTCGGCTCGTCCTTCGATATCGCGTCCATATCGCTTATGTCGATTTTTATTTCCTCGCCGTTTCTCGCGATCGATTCGACCGCGTCCTCATAGCATCCAAGCCCGCGCTGCGACAGAAGATCGAGCTTGATCAGCCCGACGTCCTCGCAGTCGCGCATATCGTACTGCGTGATCACGAATCCCTTCGCGGCGCGATTTAAAGGCGCGTAGCGCGAGATCGGCTCGGGCGACAGCACCAGTCCCCCGACATGCACCGACTGGTGAAGTGGAAGCTCCACGATTTTTTTCGTGTAATTGAGAATCGTTTTGAGCGGCTCCTCGTTCAGCGGAAGTTCGCCCGACACCGGATGCGTGCCGAGGTCCTCGGGCTCATACTCGCCGGTGCGATGTCCCCACCACGTGGGAAGATAGAGGCTCCATTTCGAAATTTCCTGATTTCCGTAACCGAGCGCTTTTCCGACCTCGCGAAACGCGCTTTTGAGGCCGAGCGTGATGATCGTCCCGACACTCGACACCTTCTCCTGCCCGTAGCGCTTCTCGACATACTCGACCATCTCATCGCGATGTGTCCACGAAAAATCGAGGTCGATATCGGGGGGCGACGAGCGTTCGGGATTCAGGAACCGCTCAAAATAAAGGTCGTAGCGGATCGGATCGACCTGCGAAATGTCGAGCCCGTAGCTGACAATGGAGTCGCCCGCCGATCCGCGCCCGAGCGTGCGGTATCCCCGGCGTTTCGACTCCTCCACAACATCGGAGACGATAAGAAAAAAGTTCGCGAACCCCTGCTCGTCGATAACCCGAAGCTCCATATCGAGACGCGACTGAATTTCGGGAGTCCATTTTTTGTATTTTGCCTTCAGGCACGGGATGACTTTCTCCCTGAGCTGGTCTATCGGACGCATGCCAAGCGGTAAATCCGGCGGGGGCGGTATGAGCCACTTTCGAGCGGGCCAATCCCACGCGCAGCGAAGGGCGAGTTCGTCCGCGTTCATCAGCGCGTCCTGCACGTTCTGATCCTCGAACGGTTTTGCGAATTCCGGAAATGGTTTGAGGTGGCAGGACGGGTCGACGACCGGGATGCGGTCTTTCAGGCATCGGCCGGTTCGGACGGCGGTGAGGATCGCCTGGATGATGTATTCGCCGCGCGACGCCATATGGACATTTCCGGTCGCGACAAGGGGCCGTTCGAGACGTCTACACTCCCTGAGCATTTTGAAAAATTGTTTACGGGTAAGCGATCTTTCTCCCCATGTAAGTTCGCCGAACAGGCGTCCGGGCGGGATTTTGCCGTGGAGTTCGCGGAGAATTTCCGGCATGTCGGCGATCACGACAAAGCCCTCATGGGCGTATTCGGCGGCCATTTTGACAGGGTCGAAACCGTTGTCGCGATCGAGGTGCCGCACGCTCACGATCTCCGAAAGCCGTCGGAACGCCTCCAGATTTTCGGTGAGGATGATAAGGCGGCGCCGCGGATTTACGGGGTCGGCGATCTGGGATCCGATGATCGGCGCGATACCGTATTTGTGGCAGCTTTTCACGAACCTCGGGACCGCCCAAAGCCCGTCGCGGTCGGTGATCGCGAGATGGGTGTAGCCGAGCTCCGCCGCGCGTTTCACAAGAAGCTCGGGGAGGGACGTACCGCGTCGCATGCTGTACGCGGAGTGGATATGCAGTTGCGGGACTGGTCGCGGATTTGTTTGCGAGTATGTATTTTGAACCGGCACGGGAAACTCCTTCCAGAAAAACCTGAAAGGATTATACCACAGAATACTTAACTTTTGTATAGTGTTAGTAAAAAAATGACCACTCGTAAAATGCGATCCACGCACATTATATGGGGCTGTTGAAAAAGAAGAGAAATCCGTAGCACAGGCTTTAGCCTGTGATTGAACCTCAGTGTTTATCAATTATACAGCCACAGGCTAAAGCCTGTGCTACAAATTTGATGACAACAGGTTTGATGACAATAGGTACTTTTTCAACATGCCCTAATCGGGATTGGTACTGGATTAATATTTCGGTTCGTTATTCCTCCTGTCGTT
>JAPKYR010000158.1 GCA_026394215.1 bacterium | reverse complement strand
GTAGCCAAGCATCGATCCCGCGCCCTTGTAATAATAAAGCGCATCGAGATACCCAACTATAGACCAGCCATTGATAGTCAGAAGCCCGAATCTCTGCATCCAGTCAGGCATGAGAATTCTCGGGAACATGCTGCCGCCTATCGCGCTCATTACGAGGACAATCACCGTGATCGATGCGGTAATCTGGTCGTGGCTTTTCGCAAGCGCGGAGATAATCATCCCGAACGCCGTCACAGCCGCGACAGTCGCGACCGAAATCACGATTACCGGAAAAAGATTGCCTAAAATATTCACATGGAACGCAAATTCAGCCACTACCAGCATTACGGCAACCTGGCACAGGCTGTTGAAACCGATCGACAAAAATTTGCCGAGAATAACGGTATCGACCGTAATCGGCGCCATTAAAAGGCGCTTGATCGTCCCGCCTTCCTGCTCCTTTAAAAGAGAAGCCGCCGCGTAGCTCACGGAAAATAGAAGGAACATCACGATCAGGCCGGAGACGCTGTTCGCCATAAACGGATTCCCTCGTTCGACTTCCTCATTTACCACTTCCTCCTCGTCAAGATCGATCATACTTCCCATCATGTCGGACATTCCGCCGGAATCGGATGAGTTATCCCGGGCTTCCATCATCCCAATCCATCTATTCATGTAACCAGTAATCAAAATCCCCGCCGGAGTACCCTCAAGCCCAATCTGTTCGAGCATCAGATCCACTCCCTCCTTTGGAAGATCGGTGCCCATAGTCATAAACACATCGCGCTGGATCATACCCGACGTAACCTGGCGCTCCATCCCCGCAGACGGGCTGTAATATAGAGTCATCGACGGAACATCAATCGGGAAATCCGGATTTTCCACTTCCCCATGATAAACAAGCCCGAGGGTCGCGTCGCCGTCAAGGATAAGCTCCTTTACACGGTCTTCAGTCAGTTGAATTTCACCCGACTCCGAATCGGTAGTTTCAGTTGTTGTGATGTTGAAAACACTTTCGTTTTTTAGCGATTCCACAAACGCCTGGCTATGCTCGGTCTGAGTCTGATCGACAACGAGAAGGTCGATGTCCCAGTCATTCGAGCTATTCCCCATCCCCGAATAAATTATCCCGAAAATCACAAGGATAAGCACCGGAGCGAGATATGATCCGATAATCGCGCCACGGTCGCGGTACATGTACTTGATATCCTTCCCGGCGAGAATGAGAGCTTTTTTAAACATCAATCCCTCAACTCCTTTCCGGTAAGATGAAGGAAGACATTTTCAAGATTCGGCTCCCGGACATGGACGCGTTTTACTTCACGCCCCTTTTCGGTTAACTGATTTATTATCGCACCAAGTTTATCGGAACCATTCTGAGCCTTAAGAGACAGCACGCCATCCGTAAACGAAGGCTCCATTGCTTTGAATTGTTCTAAAAGACCCGCATCCGCGGCGATGTCCTCTTTTTCAAATTCAATTTCGATCGTATCAAGCTCGCCGATAAGCCCGATCAATTCCGGCTTTGTCCCGTTTGCGATTACCTTACCATGGTCGATAATCGTGATATTCTGGCAAAGTCGCTCGACCTCTTCCATATAGTGCGATGTATAAACAATCGTCACGCCTTCTTCGTGAAGCTTCTCGATTACCTCGAAAATCAGATTTCTGGATTGCGGATCGATCCCGACCGTCGGCTCGTCCATGAGAATGAATTTCGGCGAATGCAGAATACTGCACGCGATATTTATCCGACGTTTCATTCCGCCGGAAAAAGTCGAGATACGGCCGTTCTGCCGGTCTGTAAGGCCGACAAGCTCGAGAGTTTCATCTATTTTCGATTTCAGAACCGCACCGGAGAGATCGTAAAGCCTCCCGTAGAATTCCATATTTTCCCTTGCGGATAATTTATCGTACAGGCTGATCTCCTGCGGGATAACCCCCATAGACATTTTAAATTCTATAGTCGGCTCCTTCCTCTCAACACCGAAAAATTCGAGGGAGCCGGAATCGAAGGAGAGAACCCCGCAGATGATATTGATCAAGGTCGATTTCCCGGCTCCATTCGGACCAAGCAATCCGAATGTCTCGCCCACCTGAACATCGAGGTTGACGGAATCGAGGGCGGTTAGATTTCCGAATCGTTTGGAAATATTTTTTACCGAAAGTGCAGGGCTTTGCATAATTCCCCCATCCTTCTAGTTTTAACTCCAACATCTCATAGACTTTGTTATATAATACCGGTTGCACTATGATAACAGATTCATTTCGCCTAACAACACTTCTTACGATCCTCCTCGCGATCTTTCTCGCCGCGCAGCCATCTGTCGCGCTAACCGAGGACGATTTCGACTTCACCGACGCGGTGAGAAATCCGCCTACCGAGGAAGTGCCCGAGCCTGTCGCGGAAGAACCTGTCCAGGAATCGACCACGGAAGGTGAACTCGCTGGTTTTGTCGTTTGCATCGATCCCGGCCACAGTTCGGAAGTGACAGACGGCTTGACGGTACTCAATGGGGCCACAGAGCGGCATATCAACTGGATTCTCTCGCTGGAGATCGCAGACCTGCTTAAATCTTATGGTTGCACCGTCATCGTGACAAAATCCACAGAGGAGCAGCTTCTGACTAACATGGAGCGTGCGGAGATCGCGAACGAAAATAATGCCGATGTCATGGTCAGAATTCATTGCGACACCGGAGTCCCGGAAGCGCACGGTTTGACTTTCTATTACCCCGACCGTCAGGGCGAATGGTTCGGTAACACCGGGCCAGCACTTGATCTTATTCCGAAGTGCCGCGACGCCGCTACTGCGATCCATTCAGTCGCAATGGAAAAACTTGATGGTCTTTTATACGATCGCGGCGTGAAAACAGATATGGATACTTACATTGGAGGCCAGCAGGGAGGAGCATTGCGCGCATCGATCCTGAGCGAAGTGCCGATTCTGCTTGTCGAGGTGTGCTTCCTTTCGAATCCCGACGACGCAGCGATTATAAAGAACGCGACAAAGCGGACATTAATCGCAAATGCGCTTGCTGATGGAATCAGGGAGTATCTGCTAAATAAATAAATAATGGGCTATGTGTCATTCGCTTCCAGCGAATGAGCAAATGTGTCACAGGCTTCAAGCCTGAGTTTTCACTCCCACAACCAGCACCTGACCCTTCTACCCTCCCCGACTTCCTTCTCCTCCGGACGATTCTCCCAGCATCCCTCCATCGCCCTTACACATCTCTCGACAAACGGGCACCCCTTCGGCAATGCAGCCATATTCGGAGGCTGACCCGCGATCGGGGTCAATCTCTCCCTGATCTTATCGACCCTCGGCAGGCAGCTTAGTAATCCGACGGTGTACGGATGAAGCGGATCGTGGAAAATCTGCCCCACAGTCCCGACCTCCATAACCATCCCGGCGTACATGACCACCACCCTGGAACATGTCTCGGCAACCACTCCGAGATCGTGCGTGATCATCCAGACAGCCATGCCGGTGTCGCGGCGCAAATCGGAAATCAATTCGAGAATCTGCGCCTGGATCGTGACATCGAGCGCCGTCGTAGGTTCATCCGCAATTAAAATACTCGGATTGCAGCTTAGCGCCATCGCGATCATCACACGCTGCCTCATCCCGCCAGACATCTCGAACGGGTACGCTTTCATTCGTTTTACCGGCAGCGGGATTTTTACCTTTTCGAGCATGGAAATCCCGACATCCCAGGCGTCTCTCTTTTTCAATTTCTGATGGAGAATGATGGCCTCGCAAATCTGGTCGCCGACCGTCATGAGCGGATTGAGGCATGTCATCGGGTCCTGGAAAATCATCGCGATCTCGTTCCCGCGAATCTGCCGCATTTTCGATTCCGGAAGTTTGAGGAGGTCTTTTCCGCGGTACATCGCGGCTCCACCCGCGATTTCGCCGGGTGGGATTTGAATTAAGCGCATTATTGACAATGCCGTGACCGATTTCCCGCTCCCGGACTCGCCGACAACCCCGAGAGCCTCGCCCCTGCATATGCCAAATGAAACATCATCGACTGCTTTTATCAGGCCTTCACCGGTGTGGAAAAAAGTACGAAGCCCTCTGATATCGAGTAAATCGGTTCCCGGCACATCGCAATTTGTCCCTAAAACAGAATTAACCGACCTCGATATGTCGGTCCCGTGTTTGGAATCAGATTCGTGCATCAGGAACGTCCCGTCCGTATGCTTTCCCAGCGTTATTTCAGGTTAAATACCGATAATTCCGAGAACCATGCAGCTTGCGATTACCCCTGCACCGAGCCACGTTATCATCCGGCGCATGCCCTGATCCATACCCTTCGAGCTTCTTGTGGAATATGAAGACGCGCCCATGATTCCGGACAGTCCTTCGGACTTCTGGTTCATGAAGAGGACGCCAAGAATGACTGCGATGCATAGGGCGATGTGTAAAACTTTCAGTATATCGACAAAGATAACCATATTTGTTACTCCTATCCTTACAAGGACAACCTTGGAATTTTACGATAAAAAGTATTGATAATCAAGGGTTTTTATTAATAAGAGGGCGTATCGGTGCTACTTTTTCCACCAAAGGACATCGGTATCAATCTGCCCTTTAACTTGTTCTTCCAGCTCATCAATCTGATCCGGCGTCATACCGACAAAAGATTTTACCCATCCTACATTCTGGATTACCTGGTCTATCGAACCCATCCCGATAATCGCGGTCGAGATCGGCAAAGTCATCGTGAACTGCAGGCATTTCATCAGATCCGCGCCGGCAGTAACCAGGTTACCCTCCGCGAACACCTTCATCGCGACAACACTCAAGCCCTTCGCCACACAAGCGGGCAACGCATCCTCGATAAATGGCACATAGTAACGATCTATTATTCCAAGCGGCATCAGGACTGATTCGAATGGGTACTCCTCAATCGCCTGCATGATTATCGCAGGATCCTTATGTCCGGTAATTCCGATATGGCGGACACGACCCGAGTCACGGGCCTGTTCAATCGCTTTCAGAGAGCCATTTCTCGATGTCACCTGCCGCAATGTGTCGATATCGTTCACCGAATGCACCTGAAGAAGGTCGATGTATTCTGTTCCAAGGCGTGTGAAACTCGCTTCGATCTCTTCCGCGGCCTGATTATATCCCCTGCTCAATGTTTTTGTCGCGAGGAAAATCTCACCGCGCTGTCCCCGGCTGTTAAGAAGCGTCAGCCATTCCCCATACCGCCGCTCCGATTCCCCGTCCCCGTATTGCGATGCGGTGTCGAAATAATTAATCCCAAGTTGGAACGCTGTTTCAAGCATCGCGACCGCTTCCGCTTGTGTTCCATTACTTAAAGTTGCTCCACCCATTCCAAGGACACTTGCGTTGAATCCCATCGAACCCAGCGGGTTTGTCGGGAGAGGAGCAAGCGTTTCCTCATCAGCGGCTTTTCTGTTTGCGATCATTTTCGCTATCCCTGCCAGAGTCGCCAAACTACCTGCCGCTTTCAGAGTTTTAAAAACATGGGAATAATCTCTTCTCTTTGGAGTATAAAACCTGTCGATAGACTGATGATGATCCGGTTGTTTTATCAGCCCGATAAATCCCAGAACCATGAGAAAATAATTTATAGAAGTTCTAAAGAAAGCAAAGAAAATCTGGATCGTTATCTTGTGCCATATTTCGGGGGAGACCAGGCATTTGCCGTGCAAACATCCAATAAACCAAACGAGAATGTCCTGGAATTTTTCGATCATTGGTAAACCCTCCACATGGCAAGTCGGGATCCGGTTACAGCATTATTTTACCATTTCTGCAAACTTTCAGTGAGCGCAGTCTGAAACTCAAACGTCAGTTTGCGCTTCAATGTCAACCTGAAAATAACTCTATCTGACCTGATTCCAAATACACAATTCAGTTTACTCTCCAATCCTGCCTTAACGCGAATCAACCACGATTCCTGCTTTGCTTTTTCATCGGCAGTCCTTGTGTGCTACAATCCGTCTTGTGTTGAGGAGAAAAATAAATGCCTGATTTTCCACAATATATTTTCAGAGAATACGACATCCGCGGAGTCGCGACCACCGATTCGGGACGCAAAGTTGAATTAACGGATGATTTTACCGAGCATCTCGGACGAGCGTTCGGAAGCATCCTTCGTGCGCGCAGAAAAAAAGGATTTCCGAGGATTGTTGTCGGACGGGATGCGAGACGCAGCGGCGAACATCTGGAAATTTCCCTCGAAAAAGGGCTTGCGGCCACAGGGGTCGAAGTCATTAAAATCGGTCAGGTCCCGACGCCGTGCACATATTTCGCCGAACAGGTTCTCGATGTCGATGGCGCGATACAAATCACCGGGAGCCATAATCCGGTCGATATGAACGGCTTCAAAATGCTGATTGGCGGCGCAGCGCTTTACGGAAGCCAGATTCAGGATATCTACCAGGTTATAAAAAAGGGAGATTACGCGACCGGGTCAGGATCGGGATCGGGTGCAGGAATTTATATCGATTTTCTGCCGAGATATATCGACCGTCTCGTCGCGGGATTCGAACCAATGCCGGGGCTGAAGCTTGTCGCGGATTGCGCAAACGGCACAAGCGGTCCTGCTATACAGCCGGCATTTGAAAGGCTAGGAATCGACGCGACGGTAATGTTTCCTGAGCCGGATGGTTCGTTCCCGAATCACCACGCCGACCCGACAGTTGTCGCGAACCTTCTCGATCTCCAGGGCGCGGTGAAAGATAAAAACGCATGGCTGGGGGTTGCGTTCGATGGCGACTCCGACCGTCTCGGGGCTGTAGATGAAAATGGAAATATCCTCTGGGGCGACCAGTTGATGATCATTTTCGCGCGCGACATTCTCGAACGAAAACCGGGATCGTATATAGTCGGCGAAGTGAAATGCTCGAAGGTGCTGTACGATGAAATCGCGAAGGCTGGCGGAATTCCGGAAATGTACAAAACCGGACACAGCCTGATAAAAAAACGCATGAAGGAGACCAACGCGGTTCTCGCGGGCGAGATGAGCGGGCATTTATTTTTCCAGGACAGGTGGATGGGCTTCGACGACGCTAATTACGCGGCGCTAAGGCTTGCTGAAATTGTCTACCAGGCAAACAAACCGCTTGGAGAGGTCGCGAGGAATATCCCAAGGCTGGTCAGCACTCCGGAGATGCGGGTCGATTGCCCGGAAAATATCAAATTCGAAGTGGTAAAAAAAGTGCAGGATTATTTTAGAAGTCGTGATGATGTCGAGTTGATCGATATCGACGGGGCGAGGGTGCAGAACAAGTTCGGCTGGGGGCTTGTCCGCGCGAGTAACACCCAGGCGGTACTTGTCATGCGGTTTGAAGCAGATACGAATGAGCACCTTGAGGAAATACAAAAGATGGTCGAAAGCGCGGTCCTTAAAGCCCGCAACAGTTCAAAATAGAAATAAATGAAACCGATACAGGAAAATCTCAGGGCGCATATAATCATTCTCGACGGAGTCGGGATCGGCGAACTTCCCGACGCCGCAGATTACGGCGACGCAGGATCGAATACACTTGGAAATATCGCAAAAGCGGTCGGTGGACTTGAGCTACCCACTCTTCAGGGACTTGGACTTGGCAATATCGCGCCATTGATGGGAATTGAACCTGTCGACGACCCGATGTTCTCTTACGGTAAGATGGCGGAAAAATCGAAAGGGAAGGACTCGACTGTCGGGCACTGGGAAATTGCTGGGCTGATTTCGGAATTCGGCTTCCCGACCTACCCGCACGGATTTCCCGACGAAATAATTAATGAATATACGAAAAGAATCGGACGCGGAATAATCGGAAACGAACCTGCGTCCGGAACTGAAATTATCGAACGTCTCGGGATCGAGCATCTGGATACCGGGAAACCGATTGTGTACACATCCGCGGACAGTGTGTTCCAGGTCGCGTGCCATGTCGAAAAGGTGGCTCCGCTTGGCACTCTCTATAAGTGGTGCGAAATTGCCCGCGAATTATTAATGCCTCCGAACCCTACTGTCGGAAGGGTAATCGCGCGGCCATTTATCGGGGAGCCGGAACATTTTAAACGCACATATGATCGACGGGACTACAATGTCGATCCGCCGGAAAATACGCTCCTGGATTACCTCAAAGAATCGGGGCGCGACGTTATTTCGGTCGGGAAGGTTGATACATTATTCAATGAGAGGGGTTTCACGCGTGTCGAGCATTACGCCGGAAACGAGGAGGGAATGGCTAAGGCGTTGAAGGTCGCAAAGCAGGACTGGACCGGCCTGATGTTTATGAACCTTATCGATTTCGATATGACATGGGGTCACAGAAATGATGTGGAAGGATTTTACGGCGGACTGAAAGCGTTCGATTCATGGTTTCCGGAATTTCTTACAAATATAAAAGAAAATGACATTGTGTTTATTTGCGCGGATCATGGTAACGACCCGACATCCGCATCAACCGACCACGCGCGCGAATATACCCCCTTGCTCGCATGGCATCGCGATTTTCTTAAAGGGCGGAATCTCGGCGTGAGAGAGACATTCGCGGATGTCGGGAATACGATCGCGCATTATTTTAACCTTGACTGTGAAATTGCCGGAACCAGTTTTCTTGTCAGATGAATAACCTCGATAAAATATCCCCGTTATTCAGAATTCCGTTTCTAGTTACGGCGATTTTCGCTTTGTTTGGCACAATTACTTTTGCGGAAGGCGAGGCGAATTTAAACGCATCCAACCTTGTTATTGAGCAATCGGGAGAAGCCATATCGCTTGTCCTTGAAGGCCCTGTGGAAATTACATATGGCAACGACCATATTTCATCGGATTCAGCCATTGCACATCTTGGATCCGATCTTTCAAATCTGTACGCCGCTATCGAATTCGTTGAATTAACTGGAAATGTGGAATACACAGGCGCCGGGGCGACATCCGGGTCGGCAGATCAGGCGACATATAACGCGGACTATCACATGATTGTCCTTTCAGGAAATGCACAATTGAACAGAGGCTCATTCTCAGCGTCTGCAGGCGAAGTGAATTACAAGATCGAGCTGGGAACTGTAGTCCTCGGCGGTGGATGTAGAATGTCGCAGGACACAATTTCCGCGACCGCATCTACCATCGAATACGTTCTCGAACAGGAAACCGGATACTTTACAGGGTCAGCCAGAGTAATTTACGAAACCGGTGGAGTTCTGTTTGGCGATGAAGAGATAAATGAGGTGGAATTATCCTCTGATGCGCTATATGTATCTATCAAAGAGGGTATTGTCCGGACGGCGGAGAACTTGGGATCTCGGAGGACATCGGTTGTAGCGGGAAATTTCACTCTCGATGCGGACCTTGTTACATTTACGGGTACACCGGAGGCGGTGTCCTCGATTTCCGCGGATGGAAGCGTTGTTGTCGATGGTCCCGACCTTCATGTCGAAGCCGA
>JAPKYR010000247.1 GCA_026394215.1 bacterium | reverse complement strand
AGCGCGTTTCGACCATGCGAGTGTGCCGTCCGGGTTGTAACGAGCTACGAAAATATCACTCCAACCAGCGGAAGTCAGGACTGTCTCGTTCGGTTCCTCTGGTCCGAAAGTGGCCGATCCTCCAAACAGTCCAGTCACGACGGTCGAATTGTCCGAAAGCGCCGTGATTCCATTGCCCATGTCAGGAAAGTTGATGTCAACCGTTCCTCCGGCACGTTTCGCCCAGGCGAGTGTGCCGTCCGGGTTGTAACGGGCGATGAAGATATCCCAACAACCGGCAGCAGTCAGGATTGTCTCATTAGGTTCACCTGGGCCGAATGTGGCCGTTGCTGAGAACAGTCCAGTCGCGACTGTCGAATTGTCCGAAAGCGTCGTGATTCCATTAGCCTCCGCCGTCCCTGTTCCACCGGCGCGTTTCACCCAGACGAGCGAGCCATCCGGGTTGTAACGCGCGATGAAGATATCAAAACCTCCAGTGGAAGTCAGGACTGTCTCGTTCGGCTCGCCCGGAGCAAATGTTGCCGATTTATAAAACGTTCCAGTCACGACTGTCGAATTGTCCGAAAGCGTCGTAATTCCAGAGCCCCTATCACGGTCAAAAGGCCCTCCTGCGCGTTTCGCCCAGGCGAGTGTGCCGTCCGGGTTGTACCGCGCTACGAAGATATCAAGATCTCCATCTCCAGTTGTAGTCAGGACTGTCTCGTTCGTCTCTCCCGGTCCGAATGTTGCCTGGTCATAAAAATAACCGGTCACAACAGTCGAATTATCAGAAAGCGTCGTAATTCCACAGCCAGCATCATTCCACGAATCAGGATCAGAAGATGCTCCTCCGGCGCGTTTCGCCCAGATAAGGTCACCTGATCCTGCTTGAGAAATATTTATTTCCAGTGGCTCATCAAGAGTGTCAGTCTGCGATTCATCATCCGTAACTCTGAGTTGAACAAGATAAATTCCAGGTGAGGTCCATGTGTGCTCGACATTCTCGCCGGTTTCATCATAAATCCCGTCATTATCCCAATCCCATTCATATACCTGTATGTCTCCACAGTCGGGATCGTACGAACCCGAGCCTGAAAAACTCACTGGGAAATTGATAGATTGCGGATTCGGGTTAGCTTCAGCAACCGCGACCGGATCAAGGTGCGGTTGTTCAATGATTGTGAGTTTTTGCATCTGGTACGCAGTCAAATCGAGCCATGGTTTATTTACCGGATCATTTTCATTCGCCTCGATCCGAATAAGGCACATATATTCGCCTATCGGTGCAGTGAGCGAATTGGAAATTGTGGCCTCATACTCCGAATAGCCTGCCCCATCGCTGACCCAGGTTGCGGTTAGCGTGCCATCGAAAATCTCGGGACACTCAACTTCGGGATCATGATGAGTCTCTTTTCCCTGCCAGTCGTAGACGTCGATCAAAAGTTTTGTCTGACCGCAATGGTCGGTAAGGCCCAAGCCGATCGGTTCTTCCGTAACCACAATTTTCCACGGCTCGAGGCAATTCGCATCGGTGCCGAAATCGGTTAGCGGGTCATCGACAGGCGTTTCGATCGGCGGCGCCCAACTGGCATCGACAGCATAACCGATCACGAATGTACTGGATGGAAGCTGCATCGATAAAGTCTTCACGTCGATCGAACCGGCGTAAAATGCGTTGCGATTGTTCGTGGGATCATCGGATCGGAAATAAATGTAACCGTTGATGTCGGCATTGGGAATTAATTCGGTCGATAATTTGCCCGGAAAATATTTCTGATAATCTCCGACAGGGGCGGAAAGTGTCGAGCCGTTATACAGGGCGGTGTAGCCCTCTGCGTTCAAAAGCGCCCCTTCGCCGATGGAGGGATCGGACGTGGTTTTTCCGGTAGATGGGAATTGATGGCTTCCATCGAACATAATGATGCACCGGAGATCGAAGACGGAAAACAAGAGATCATCAAATGGATGATCTATACGTACGTCAAGATCCAGATACTTGTACCCCGGCCCTGGAAAATCGAAACCCATTATCCTGAAGCAGTCAAAACATGGCGCACCCTCTAGGAATTTCAAGACGTTAAAATGGATCTCCCCTTCTCTGGCAGGAATAATTTCGACAATGGGATCATCCGGATTTTCGGTGTTGATGTAAATCAGTCCGGAAGACAGCAGATAGTGAGTGTTTCCGCCTGAATCATCGGAAACATCTGCGTTGCCGATCAATGCCGGAGGGATTGTTGTCGCATCCGGTGCTGTCGGTTGTGAGTTATGCCCCGAGCAACCGGCGATGATCAATATTGTAATGGCATTAATGAGAAAAAAACGGAAAGATGAAAGCATTACCTGGACCTCCGCGATTCCTGAACAATACTAATAAATTATACCATTTAGACCAATTCCACCAGGAAAATTTTTATTGGCCAGAATTTGTTGGTCTGAATCGTGGCATGCGACTCCGGCGCATGAACAGTCAGGCAAGTATTCCATGCGCCGGAGTCGCAT
>JAPKYR010000318.1 GCA_026394215.1 bacterium | reverse complement strand
GTGCCATCGCCGAATCCTCCGACAGAGGTACCCGACAATTTTCCAATGACCGCCAACCAGCCTGAGCCGTTCGATATGAGGATTGTCATTCCAACAAACTCACTCGAATATCTCGATGGTGGCGGAGTTACCGGCGACCTTCGCGTGCAGGCAATGGTCGCGGACTGGCAGGGCCTGGATTCCGGAAATATACAGGATGAGATCAGTTACGTCGGCGTATCGGCTCCAACTCTAATGAATGGAGAGATGGAGCTAAATTTCGTAACGGAAAATCTCGACTATGTAATTTATGAATCGGATGTTTCATCAAGCCTTCTTCCCGGCCTTACCTCGGCGGGAGAACATATGATAGTCGTCAGGGCGGAATCGAGCGGCGCGGATACTTACACACAGGGCGGCACCACTGTCGGACCCGCAGAACCGATCAGCATGTATCAGACCAGTACGGTTGAGATCGAATCCGTTACGTGTGACTTGGACGACAATGGGATTTTCCCGGATGCTGAGCCTATCGCCCTTGGTGGATCGGCAATGGGAACTCTCTGTAATCCGGGCGGTAGTCAGGCGGACGCGATAGATATCTATACATTTCAAGTCCCACCGGGTCCTGGGGTATATGGGACGGTTGAAATCCATTGCGTCGATGAACCCACTAAAATCGATCTTTACGGCGAGACCTATAACGTTCTTGGCGAAACATATGTATTCGGCGGCGTTTCAAGTCTCGAATACCCGGCGCATCTCGATCCCGGCACATATTACATCGGGGTCGAGACGGAAAACGAGGTCAAAATAGTCGATTACGAGATCATCAATTATTATATCGAAGACCCATGCGATGACACGATCCAGTTCGATTATGAAACCACCGTTGGTCCAGATACTACAACTGTTATCTATTCTGGCCGAAAATCCATTGTCACTTACCTGACCGAGGTTTGGGTTGTTTATACCCAGTCGTCGGATCCCTCAGCCGACACGATATATTACGTCCACTCTTTAAACGGCGGAATTTCATGGGATTCCCCGGTCCAGGTAAACCAGCTTGAGATCGCGTGTAAGCGTACCGACCCGACAATCGCACGATCAGGTAACGGGACTTTATACTGCGGCTGGATCGACTACTCGTCGGGCGTCGGAGAACCGTTTGTCAATGTTTCTTATGATGGCGGTGAGACATGGTCGAGCGAAGTAAATCTGTACGACTTCGAGACAAATCCTCTACAGCCGGATAATGGACCGAATGGAATTTTCCTTGATGTCGACGACAATAACCGTGTCCATGCAGGATGGGTGGACTCGAGAGTCCCGTCGCAGAATCACATTTATTACTCATATTCAGACGATTACGCAGTCACATGGACTCCCGGGATGCTTGTCGACGACAGCTCCTACTCTATCCCGGGTGGGCATTCGTCGTGGGATATGGACGTAAACGACTCCGGGCAGGTTGCCGTTGTCTGGACCGACCGCCGCCACATCACCGATCCTCCTCTCTCCAGCCTCGACATTTATTCCGACACATGCGATCCCGCGACCGGTTTCGGAACCGACGTAATGGTCAATCCTCCCGACCTTGATATTAATCAGGCAGGCCCTGCAGTCGGCATCGCAAACGACGGTACACTACATGTAGTGTGGGTGGATCAGCGTAACGATGGATCGCTGGGAGGCTCCAACCCGCCAGATACCTCGGAACTATACTACGCCCGATCCGAAGACGGCGGCGCGACATTTGTAGCCGAGACGGAAATTCCGACCGCTACGGGATATTCCAGCAACAGCGCCATGAGTCCGCGAGTCGAAATCAGCCCGTGGGGAAACCCGTACGTGTTTTATATGTATGGCGAATACGATTTATTTATCTCTAAATCATGCGACATCGGGGACACATGGGGCCCGCAGGTTTACGAGTTTACGGGAATTCCCGACACATATATCATCGGCTCATGGTGTTTCACAATCGCTAATGACGGCTCCGTCTATGCCGTCCACGCCGACACTCGCAACGACCCGGGTCCGGGATATGTCGCATGGAATTTGTTTATGGAAGTGGGGATGTAGGGAATACTTTACCTGTCCCTGTAATTGCATAGATAATATGAAAAAAATGCGGGGAATGTTGTGAGTCTCCGGCGACCTTCTGTCCACGTTGTGGAACAGAACTCTGAAAATCGGTTTCAGGCTCCAAATATACTACTTGACATTACTATGTAATGTGGTATATTATAGATTATACTGTGAAAGGAGTGAATCCTATGAGCCTACAGGATCTTTCTCAAAACGTAAGGCGGTACCGATTAGCCAAAGGTATGAGCCAGCCAGTTCTAGCTGAAGCAGCCGGTATATCTCTTCCTGCCGTCAAAAACCTTGAAGGTGCAAAGAGCGTGCCCCGCGTTAGAACCGTGGAGGCAATCGCTCATGCGCTTGGTGTTCCACTTAGAGACCTGTTTCTGCCTGTAAGGAAGCTGCAAACTGTCAGGTTCCGCTCCGCTAAGAAGATGCAGAACCGTGAGAACATCCTGGCGGACGCAGCGAGATGGCTTGACGAATACAACTACCTGGAGGGACTTCTGGATGACAAGCTCGAATACCGGTTGGGCAACATACAGAGTTCGCGAACCGATAAAGGGATAATCAAAGTTGCCAAGAAATGCAGGGCGGAACTGGGACTAGACAAGAACGAGCCGATATATGATATTTGCGGTTTACTCGAAAGTGGCGGGATAAAGGTTTATCCGGTCAAATCATCGTCCGACGGGTTTTTCGGATTATCAATAAGCGCGCATGATGGCGGACCTGCCGTTGTAGTTAATACCTGGGAGCGGATACAAATCGAAAGACAGGTCTTCAGCGCAGCACACGAGCTAGGGCATCTGGTATTACACAAAGACGCTTTCGATGTGGAGCGAATAGATGAGAATGAAGATGAAGAAAAGCAGGCTCATCTTTTCGCAAGCCATTTTCTGATGGCTGACGAGGCATTTGTGAAAGAATGGAACGAAGCAGCCGGATTACATTGGATTGACCGGGTAATAAAGGTGAAACGGATATTCCGTGTAAGTTACGGGACTGTTCTCTTTAGACTTATAGATCATAGAGTCGCCGACGAATCAATATGGCTGAAGTTCAAATATGATTTCAAACAGAAATTCGGAATCAGCATATCGAATAAAACGGAACCTATGCCACTTCAACATGGCGATTTTTTTGAGGATCGCTTCAGTCGCTTGATCAGACAGGCGTTGGAAGAGGAGAAGATATCGCTGAGCCGCGGAGCTGAGCTTCTTCGGATCACCATCGAGGATATGCACGACCTTACCCGCAACTGGGAGGCTATTCTTTGAGCGATTGTCCGCCATTCCAGGAACCAATGATTCTGGACGCAAGCGTGCTGATTGATTTCGTGAAGGCTGATCGAAGCATTTTAAAACTTGTTGTAAAAAATGTCGGTTCTTTATACGTTGTGGATGCCGTTCTGGGAGAAGTCAATCAGATTAATCACGAAAACGAGCTTGTGGAGATTGGCGTAAGGGTAATCGAACCCGACATGAAGGATGTTGATGAAGCATCGCAAATGTCAGGTCCAACGTCTTTTCAGGATCATTTATGTTATCTTACAGCAAGAAGAATTGGATATGTTTGCGTAACGAATGACCGTAACCTTCGGAGACTATGCATGGAAAACCATGTCACAATATGCTGGGGACTTGAGCTTCTGATAAAACTTCACAAAGCAGGTGGCATTTCAACAGAGAGGTCAATAGAGCTCGTTGAACTAATCCATCATAATAATCCTAGGCATATTAATATCAAATTAGTCAATCGTTTCAAACAGGCGATTGGAGATAGTCGTAGCGATGAATCCTGAATCGCTTTTTGAGAAGGACTTTAGGAACTTCCACAAGCACCAACTAACCGTATACCTGTTTTATGATCCTGGCCTCTATGATTAGCAATTAGCTCTCGAATACTTACTGGAGTACAACAAAGCTTCTCCCAGATCTGTTTAAGTTATCTCCCCCCCCATTGCCTTTCAATAACCTCCGTTATACAATGACTTTCTGCCCACGGGTCGATTGAGAGCCGTTTACATGCCTTGTTGACGCGTCTATCCGACTCGCGGCGTCCCGATACTATTTTGTAACCATACTCTTCACCCCCGGGGAGCTTATCGATGGCCAGATTATTCGAATACCAGGGCAAGGAACTTCTCAGACGTGCCGGTTTCGATATCCCGGACGGTAAAATCTGCACAACCCCCAATGAAGCCGAAGCCATAGCAACCCAACTCGGCGGGGAAGTGGTCGTCAAAGCCCAGGTCTGGGTCGCGAACCGGCTTTCAAAAGGCCTCATCAAATTCTGCAAAACCCCCGAAACCGCGAAAGTCGCGGCTAAGGAGCTTCTCGGGCAGGTTGTAAATAATTTCCCGATAGACAAAGTCCTTGTCGAGAAAAAACTCGATATCGACCGCGAACTTTTCGCTGCAGTTATTATCGACGCAACCGCAGGACAGCCGCT